>CAYTRI010000139.1:0-6196 GCA_964440105.1 uncultured Flavobacteriaceae bacterium | reverse complement strand
ATATTATTTTCTTCAACTTTCTGTGCAATTGTAGAACCAGCTTGATATTTTAAAAGATTAGGGTAAAAATGGGTATTTAAAACACTATTCAATAATAAAGAACTACAAACAGATAAGGTAATTATACGCATATAGTATTCTTCTCTCTTTAGGCAGAAATGGGTTATAACGAGTAATACTGCTATTAAAAGAACATAGTTATACCAATCTTCGAATTTAAATACATAAAAACATATTAATACAGAGAAAATAAAAACAAGGCTTAATATTAAATATTGAATACCCAATAAAACCTTTATTACGCTCTTTTTGGTATGCTTATATAAACTGTGTACATAAGAAGCTGTTATTACTGCATATAAAGGCATCATAATATTCATATAATGCGGCAACTTAAATTGGGCAAAGCTTATGATGAAAAATATGATAGTAATTCCGCCTACAGTTAAAAACTCGAATTTATTATGATATTGAAAATTAGATTTTATAAAAGTTCTAATACGCCACCAATATGCAACTAGCGCTAAAATTGTCCATGGTAGAAAAACCCACAAAAAAGTGTGAAAAAAGAAAAAGTATTCACTACTATTTTTCCCGTGTCCTTCTCCGCTTAAACGCTCAAAGCTCTGTTCCCAAAAAATAAAAAAGATACCGCTTCGGTTGCTTTTTCCTCTTATTACTTTTTCAGGGTGTAAATCAAACTGGAGGTAATAAGCATAAAGCATAGGTGTAATGGTAATAGCAAAAACTAATAAAGCTATACCTACACGCCAGTTTAAAAGTTGCTTCCATTTTCTAGTATATGCTAAGTGACAAACTATACATATACCTATAACCAAAAGTGCTATTTGCCCTTTTGTTGAAAAAGCAATACCAGCCCCAAATGCACCCAATGCTATATTTTTCCATGTGTTATTCTCTATATAAGCAACCAACTGCCAAATAGAAAAAATAGCAAAACCGGTTAAAACAGCATCTGTTCTTACATCTATAGTAGATAACATAATGGTTTGCGCCGTCATAAAAATTAATGCAGCAAACTTTCCTACATCTGTATTATAAAGAAGTTTTGCCAGCCCATAGCAACTATAAGCTCCTAAAAGCGTAGCTAAAACCCCAGGGATTCGGTATGCCCAATCATGAATTCCAAATACCTTGTAAGACAAAGCAGCCAGCCAATAGTGCATATGAGGCTTGTCTAGATATTCGTTAGTTCCTTTAAAGAGATTAATGAAATCATTTTCTTGTACCATTCGCATTGCCATTACAGCAAACTGAGCGGAATCGTACTCGAATAAAGGAGCAAACATTCCAATGAGATACACCAAAAGAATTAGTGCAATTAAAAACCAATATCTGGTTGTTGAAATCAATCCTTAATTTTTAGAGTTGCAAATATAAATAACTGAACAAATACCCAACCAAAAAATATACCTACTCCCATTCCAGATATTACATCCAAAGGAAAATGTACACCAATATAAATTCTGCTATAAGCTACTAATATGGCCCACAGTATTAGTAAAAACCCGATGTATTTCACTTTTGTTTTAAAAAATAAGCTAAAAAATGTAGCTACTGCAAAAGCGCTAGCTGCATGAGCTGAAAAATAACCAAATTTACCCCCACAATAACTTTTTACTAGTCTCATCAATTGGTTTACTTCAATATCATGGCATGGTCTAAAACGTTGAACCCCATACTTGAAAAAATTAGCCAACTGGTCGGTAACAGTAATTAATAAAGTGATTGTAATTAATAGAACTATGGTTTTCTTTAATCCTAAATTTTTAAAAGAAAATATTAAAAGTAATAGGTAGAGCGGAATAGAACTCCATTTATTTGTAATGAATAGCCAAAACCCATCCCAGGTTTCCGTTCCAAGTCCATTTAAAAATAAAAAGAGGTCTTTATCTAATTGTAGTAATTGCTCTAACATCTTTAATCATCATAACGAGCTACTTCCCTATCATAAAATGCGGTAGCTGCTTCAATCAAATTTTCCGTCTCATCTTCTAGTTCAATTTGGTCTTCTTTAGAAAATTCTTCTAACCATTCTACCTCATCATTTTCTAAATTGATAATGAATCTTGGAAACTCCGTATGTACAATATATATACCATTAGGGTAGTCTGTATTATCACCTAAAAGAAACTTTGGCAAATCCATTTTTTACGAATTTAAAATCAAACGTTTGGTTAAATAATTAAATCGAAGATACAACATTACGGCAGATGCGGTCAGTCCTAATAACAGACCAATCCATATACCAGTACTTTTATATTCCGTAAACAATCCCAAATAATAACTTACTGGAAAACCAATTAACCAATAGGCTATAAAGGTTATTAAAGTTGGAATTTTTACATCTTGTAAGCCTCTTAAAGCACCTAATACAACTACTTGAATTCCATCTGAAATTTGAAATACAGCTGCTACTAATAAAAGTTTCGCAGCAAGAAGAATTACTTCAGTATTATCTATTTGATTAACAATATCATCAACATCTAAATAAATTGTTGGCAACCAATTTCTTCCCAACAAGAAAACTGCTGCAAAAACAATTTCTAACAAAAAAGTAAGTAGAAAAATAGATATTGCAATTCTTCTTAAGTCTACAAAATTCTTTAATCCTTTTTGATTGCCCACTCTAACCATAGCCGCAACACCTAAGCCCATGCCTACCATAAAAGTCATGCTACTTAAATTTAAGGCAATCTGATTTGCTGCTTGTGCGTTTTTTCCCAAAACACCACTTAACCAAATTGCAGCTGTAAAAATGGCTACTTCAAAAAACATCTGTAATGCAGACGGAAAGCCTAAGCTTATTATCTTTTGCATTACTATCTTTTCTATTTTTTTAAAATTAAAACCCGTTACATAATCATGGAATTTTTTCTTTTTCTTTAATAAAAACCAAATAAAGCCAACCATAATTATCCTAGAAACTAAGGTTCCTATTGCAGCTCCAACAATACCCATTTTTGGGAAACCAAACGAGCCAAAAATCAATAAATAATTCAATATAATATTAACTACGTTAGCTACAATTGTAGCATACATAGGGTATTTAGTTTGAGAAAGTCCTTCCGAGAACTGTTTAAAAGCTTGAAAGATGATTAATGGGACTAAAGAAAATGCGACTAGTTCTAGGTAAGGAATTGCTAATTCAACAACCTCTGTAGGTTGCTGCATAGTGTACATTAGCGGCTTACACAAAAGAATAACTCCAAAAAGTGAAAGTCCTAGAAAGGTACAGAGTACTAATCCATGTTTCAAGGCACTCTTTCCATCAGCTTTATTACCTGCGCCATCTGCTTCGGCGACTAAAGGTGTGATTGCCGTAGAAAAACCAATCCCTAAAGACATTGCAATAAAAACAAAACTATTCCCTAGAGATACTGCTGCAAGTTCTGCAGTACCTAATTGACCCACCATTATATTATCTGCAAATGCGACAAAAGTATGCCCCAACATCCCTAAAATTACAGGATAAGACAACTTTAAATTATAGCGAAATTCTTTAGTGTACTGTTGCAGCAATTCGTTGCTATTTTGAAGTGTTAAAGATACTTTTTAAGAATTGAAAAAAGGAACAGATGCTACTCTGATTAAAACAAGAAAAATTAAGGTAATTTTTTAGCCTGTTCCCAAAATATATCCATTTCTGCTAAAGTCATCTCTTTCAGAGATTTGTTCATCTCTTTAGCTTTCATTTCTAAAAATTGAAAACGCTTTATAAACTTTTTATTCGTCCGCTCTAATGCATTTTCAGGGCTAATATTCAGAAAACGAGCATAATTAACCATAGAGAAAAGAACATCTCCAAATTCAGCTTCCATCTTATCAGTATCATTAGCCTTAATTTCTACTTGAAATTCAGCCAATTCTTCTTGTAGTTTTTCAAATACTTGTTCTGGTTTTTCCCAATCAAAACCTACACCAGCAACTTTTTCTTGTATTCTATTTGCTTTAACCAAAGCAGGTAAGCTATTAGGTACTCCCTCTAAAACACTTTTTTTACCTTCTTTAAGTTTTATATTTTCCCAGTTTTCCTTGACCTGTTCTTCATTATCAACTTTTACATCTCCATAAATATGAGGATGGCGGTTAATTAATTTATCACAAATCTCATTAGCAACATCAGAAATATCAAAATCATTTGTTTCAGAACCAATCTTAGCATAGAAAACTATATGTAATAACAAATCTCCAAGTTCTTTTTTAACCTCCACCAAATCATTATCTAAAATAGCATCCCCTAGTTCATAAGTTTCTTCAATTGTTAAATGTCGAAGGCTCTGTAGTGTCTGCTTTTTATCCCATGGGCATTGGGCTCTGAGCTCATCCATAATGGTAAGTAATCTATCAAAAGCTTTAAGCTGACTCTCTCTTGAATTCATTATTTTTTAGCTATAAGTTACTTATGGAATTCTTTGCTTTTTTAAACTCGGAAATCATTTCTTCTAAGATTTGAGCAGCAGGTTTAATATCATGTATTAAAGCGGAAACTTGACCTATTTCTAATTCTCCTTCATTTAAATCACCCTCAAACATGCCTTTTTTAGCTCTTGCTCTACCTAATAGTTTTTTTAATTCTTCAATCGAAACTCCTTTTGCATAAGCTTCTTGTACTTGGCTATAAAATTTATTTTTTAGCAACCTAACCGGAGCTAATTCTTTTAGAGTTAGCTGTGTATCTCCTTCTTTGGCATTTACCACTTCTTCTTTAAATAATATGTGCGAAGAAGCCTCATTGCTAGTAACAAAACGACTGCCAACTTGAACACCATCTGCTCCTAAAACCATTGCTGCTAACATTTGCCTTCCTGTTGCAACTCCGCCAGCAGCTATTAAAGGAATTTGCAATTTTTCTTTTACTGCAGGAATTAAAACCAAAGTGGTTGTTTCATCACGACCATTATGTCCTCCCGCCTCAAAACCTTCAGCAACAATAGCATCTACTCCTGCTTCTTGAGCTTTTAATGCAAATTTTACACTACTAACCACATGCACCACGGTTATTCCCTTTTCTTTTAAAAAAGATGTCCAAGTTTTTGGGTTACCTGCAGATGTAAATACAATTTTAATATCCTCAGTAACTATTATGTCCATAAGCTTATCTATGTCTGGATAGAGCATCGGAATATTTACCCCAAATGGTTTTGAGGTTGCTTTCTTGCATTTTTGAATATGTTCAAGTAATACATCAGGATACATGCTTCCTGCTCCTAATAAGCCCAGTCCGCCTGCATTAGAAACAGCAGAAGCTAATCTCCAACCACTAGCCCATATCATTCCGCCTTGGATAATTGGGTATTGTATCTTAAATAAATCTGTGATTTTGTTTTGCATATCGCTAAGATATGACACCTGAGCCAATCAATTCATCCTCAACATACCATGCCACAAACTGACCCTCGGCAATTGCAGACTGTTTTTCAGTAAAATCAACATAAACTCCTCCACTAACTCTATAAACTATAGCCTCTTGTAGCGGCTGTCTATATCGTATTCTAGCCATAACCTTAATAGTCTCATCAATATTAAGAGCTAAATCTTCTCTAACCCAATGTAATTCTTCTTCTTTAACGAAGAGCGTTCTACGAAAAAGACCCGGATGCAATTTACCCTGACCAGTATAAATTATATTTTCATCTACATCTGTTTCTAAGACAAATAAAGGTTCTTTAGTACCACCAACATCCAATCCTTTTCGTTGTCCAATTGTAAAAAAATGTGCCCCTTGATGATTACCAACTACCTTACCATCTTTAAGACTATAATCAGGCTTCTCTGAATAATACTCTAATTCTGCAATTTTATTTTCAAATTCAGAAATTCCATTCTGATAGTAATCAGCATTTGAAGGAACTTCAACAATTACCCCTTGTTTTGGTTTTAACTTTTGTTGTAAAAAATCTGGTAAACGAACCTTGCCAATAAAACATAAGCCTTGCGAGTCTTTTTTATCTGCAGTGACCAAATCATTTTCTGCAGCTAATTTTCTTACTTCTGGCTTTGTTAATTCACCTATAGGAAAAAGTGTTTTAGCTAATTGCTCTTGTGAAAGTTGACACAAAAAATAGGATTGATCTTTGTTTACATCTGCACCAGCCAAAAGTTGGTATGTTTCTGTACCCTTATCATTTTTGATGATACCTTTTCTACAGTAATGACCAGTAGCTACATAATC
>CAYTRI010000138.1:0-6265 GCA_964440105.1 uncultured Flavobacteriaceae bacterium | reverse complement strand
TTTGCGGAGACTAAGAAAATTTTAGATAAGCAAAACGTTCAGTTGAATGAAGTATTAGTGCGTGATGTTACCCTCCCAAACACAATTAAGGAAGCCATCGAAAGAAAGTTAAGACAAGAACAAGAATCTTTAGAGTATGAGTTTCGTTTAGTTACTGCTAAAAAAGAAGCAGAAAAAGTTACTATTGAAGCGCAAGGTAAAGCAGATGCTAACCGTATATTAAGTGCTTCACTTACAGATAAGATTTTACAGGATAAAGGTATCGACGCTACTTTGGAGCTTTCCAAATCTCCTAACTCAAAAGTAGTAATTGTTGGTTCTGGAGATTCTGGACTACCCTTAATTTTAGGAAATAACTAAAATGTTTCAGGTTGAGCGGAGTCGAAACCTTTTTGTTGATTTTATAACTATTCTTTTGTGAAATCAAAAATAGATTTTACTTTTACATCATAATGAGAAATTCAAATACACATCATCATGTCCATACACACGCTCAGGCGAGGTAAGGATATTTTGTGTATTTCAAAATAATTAAAACCCGTTTGAGCAATCAAACGGGTTTTGTTTTTTCCTTTTTGATTGTTTGGACATTAAAAATTTAAAATGACTAAGATTAGAATTGCTATTCAAAAAAGTGGAAGACTTAATGAAGATTCACTTAAAATTTTAAAAGAAGCAGGAATTTCAATAGATAATGGGAAAGACCAGTTAAAAGCTACTGCTCGTAATTTTCCTTTGGAGGTATTTTACTTAAGAAATGGTGATATTCCCCAGTATCTTAGAGATGGAGTTGTAGATGTAGCCATTATCGGTGAAAATGTGCTTATTGAAAAAGGTGAGGGTATAACTATTGTTGAGCGTTTAAATTTTTCTAAGTGTAAAGTTTCATTGGCAATCCCTAAAGAAGTTACTTATAACTCTGTTAAAGATTTTGAAGGCAAACGTATTGCAACCTCATATCCGAACACTGTAAAACAATATTTAGAATCTAAAGAAGTATCTGCTGACCTTCACATTATCAATGGATCTGTTGAAATTGCACCAAATATTGGTTTAGCAGATGGAATTTGTGATATTGTTTCAAGTGGTAGTACACTTTTTAAAAATGGACTCAAAGAAGTTGAAGTAATGCTTAAAAGTGAGGCGGTATTAGCAGTTTCGCCAAAAATTAATGAAGAGAGAAAATCACTTTTAGAAAAGTTACAATTCCGTTTACAATCGGTGTTGCGAGCAAGAAAGTCAAAATATGTATTACTAAATGCTCCCAATGAAAAATTAGATAAAATTTTAGCCCTATTGCCAGGCATGCGAAGCCCTACAGTTTTACCACTTGCCGAAGATGGATGGAGTTCTGTGCATACTGTTATTAATAAAGATACTTTTTGGGAGGTTATCGACGAATTAAAATTAGCTGGAGCTGAAGGAATTTTAGTTTGTCCAATTGAAAAAATGGTGTTGTAATGAATAAAATTTATAACCCGAATAGAAAAGATTGGAATAAGGTTTTAAAGCGACCTACCCAGACAATTGAATCAATTGAAGACACTGTAAACGGTATCTTTAAAGAAGTAAAAAAGGACGGAGATTCTATTTTAAGAAAATATACCTCTCAATTTGATAAAGTATCAATTGAAAATTTTCTTGTAACTACGTCAGAAATAGAAGAAGCAAATAAATTAGTTTCTAATGACCTTAAAGGAGCTATTCAATTAGCAAAAACTAACATAGAGAAGTTTCACAAAGCTCAGATTACCAATCGAGTTGAAGTTGAAACCAAACCAGGGGTGCTTTGCTGGCAAGAAAAAAGACCCATACAAAAGGTTGGGCTTTATATACCTGGTGGTACAGCACCATTATTTTCTACCGTTTTAATGCTTTCCGTCCCAGCAAATATTGCAGGTTGTAAGGAAGTTGTGCTATGCTCTCCTCCTGATAATGAAGGAAGATTAAATCCCGCAATTTTATATGCGGCACAGTTATGCGGTGTAACCAAAATCTTTAAAGTAGGTGGAATTCAAGCTATTGCTGCAATGACTTTTGGTACAGAAAGCATTCCGCAGGTATATAAAATATTTGGACCAGGAAACCAATTTGTAACTGTTGCAAAACAAATAGCTACAAAACATGGTGTTGCTATTGATATGCCTGCCGGGCCAAGCGAACTTCTAGTAGTTGCTGATGATACTGCAGATGCGGCTTTTGTAGCCTCTGACCTGTTAAGTCAAGCAGAACATGGGATTGATAGTCAGGTTATTATGGTATCAACCTCCAAAGAACTCATTTTAAAAGTTGAAGAAGAAATAACAAAACAGGTCTCTGATCTGCCAAGAAAAGAGATAGCACAAAATGCAATAGACAATAGTAGATTGATTTATGTAGAAGATGATAAAACTGCCATTGATTTAATAAATGAATATGGTCCGGAGCATTATATCGTTTGTGTTAAGAATGAAGAATTCTATTTAAAGAACACTTTTAATGCAGGCTCAGTCTTTATTGGAAATTATACTCCTGAAAGTGCAGGGGATTATGCATCAGGAACAAACCATACGCTTCCAACAAATGGTTATGCAAAGCAGTATAGTGGTGTGAATTTGGATAGCTTTTTAAAGAGTATAACTTTTCAAAAAATCACTAAAAAGGGTATTCAAGAAATTGGTAATGCTATTGAAATTATGGCGGAAGCTGAAGGTTTACAAGCGCATAAGAATGCTGTGACTTTAAGATTAAACAGTTTAAGCCCCACCCAACCCTCCCCAAAGGGAAGGGCTAAATAAAAATGATGAATTTCAATTTAGAAAATATAACCAGAGAAAATGTAAAGGCTTTAAAGCCTTACAGTTCTGCTCGCGATGAATTTGTTTCACTCGGCGAGGATATGATTTTTTTAGATGCAAATGAAAATCCAAATACTAATGGTGTTAATCGTTATCCAGACCCACATCAACGTAGTTTAAAAGCTGTTTTAGCTAATCATAAAAACGTAGATGAATCACAAATACTTCTTGGAAATGGGAGTGATGAAATTCTTGATTTATTGTTTAGAGCTTTTTGTGAGCCTAATAAAGATAATATCGTTTCATTACCTCCAACTTATGGAATGTACAAGGTTCTTTCGGCTACAAATGCTATTGAAAATAGAGAAGTTCTTTTAAATTCAGATTTTCAGCCAAATATTCAAGCAATTTTGTCTGAAATTGATAATGAAACAAAGTTAGTATTCTTGTGTTCACCCAATAATCCTACTGGAAACCTTATAGCTGAGGATAAAATAAAAACTTTACTCAATAATTTTAAAGGTTTAGTAATCATTGATGAGGCCTATATAGACTTTGCAGATTCTAAATCTTGGACAACTAATTTAGATGAATATCCCAATTTAGTAGTAACCCAAACTTTGTCTAAGGCATACGGAATGGCCGGAATTCGATTAGGAATGTGTTTTGCTTCAAAAGCGATTATTACTATTCTTAAAAAGATTAAACCTCCTTACAACGTAAACGAATTAACGCAACAACATGCATTAAAAGGTGTTTTAGATACCCGAAAAGTTACTAGACAAGTCTCTGAAATTTTGATTGAAAGGAATAAGCTCCAAGATGCATTACGGGAAATATCTTTTATTAAGAATGTTTATACTAGTGAAGCAAATTTTCTATTAGTTAAAGTTGATGATGCAGATATACGTTACAATCAATTATTGAGAGAAGGAATTGTTATTCGTAATAGGAGTAAACAGCCACTATGTGAGAATACTTTAAGATTTACCATTGGCACACCAGAAGAAAATAGAAAATTAGTAAAAGCACTTAAAGCAATTAAGTAATGGCACAGAAAATATTATTTATTGATCGTGATGGAACCCTAGCCATAGAACCACCAGTTGATTATCAATTGGATAGTTTTGAAAAACTGGAGTTTTACCCAAAAGTGTTTACCTATTTAAATAAGATTGCTAAGGAATTGGATTTTAAATTGGTAATGGTTACCAACCAAGATGGTTTAGGGACAGATTCATTCCCTGAAGACACTTTTTGGCCAGTTCATGATTTTATTTTAAAATCTTTTGAAAATGAAGGTGTTGTTTTTGAGGAAGTTTTAATTGACAGAACTTTCCCTCATGAAAATGCAATGACCAGAAAACCAGAAATTGGATTGGTAAAACACTTTCTGTCAGAAGATTACGACCTAGAAAATTCATTTGTAATAGGTGACCGATTAACTGATATAGAGTTAGCAAAGAATTTAGGAGCAAAAGGAATATTTATTAACGATAAAACCCATTTAGGGACAGATGAAATAACGGTCAACCAGACTGACCTTTCTGACTATATATCGCTGGAAACCAATGATTGGGAGAGAATATATGAGTTTTTGAAACTGTCAAATCGTGTCGGAAAAACCCATCGAAAAACGAAAGAAACAGATATCTCCATTGAACTGAATTTAGATGGTACCGGAGAAAGTAATATTAAAACAGGATTAGCTTTTTTTGATCATATGTTAGATCAATTGGCTAGGCACGGACAAATGGATTTAAATATTCATGTAGACGGAGACTTAGAAGTTGATGAGCACCATACCATTGAAGATACTGCCATTGCTTTAGGCGAAGTATTTCATAACTCATTAGGAAATAAACTCGGTATTGAAAGATATGGATTCTGCTTGCCTATGGACGATTGTTTAGCACAAGTGGCTATAGATTTTGGAGGAAGAAACTGGTTGGTTTGGGATGCAGATTTTAAACGCGAGATGGTCGGAGATATGCCTACCGAAATGTTTTATCATTTCTTTAAATCATTTACAGATGGTGCTAAAGCTAATCTCAATATCAAAGCTGAAGGGAAAAACGAACACCACAAGATAGAATCAATTTTTAAAGCTTTTGCTAAGGCTATTAAAATGGCTGTAAAACGTGATGTTGAAAAGATGGTATTACCGAGTACGAAAGGGGTATTATAGGTCAGAAATACAAAATAGAAGATTAGAAGTAAAATAACTCTATGCAAGATTTAAAACTAAGAACAAAAAGATTTGCTATTGATTGTTGGCATCTATGCGGTAGAATTCCCAAATCAAGAGAATATGATGCTTGGGTAAGACAATTAATTAGAAGTTCTAGCTCTGTAGGTACAAATTATAGGGCTTCACAAAGAGCAAAATCTACAGCGGATTTTATTAATAAGCTTAAAATAGTTGAAGAAGAAGCAGATGAATCTGTTTATTGGCTAGAACTTTTTTTAGAAACATTAGAAAATAAGCATGACGAAATAAATAGATTAATGAATGAAGGAAAAGAATTGTTAGCAATTACGGTAGCTTCGATTAAAACAGCTAGAAAGAATAAAAAATGACATGCATAATTGGTAGTGATGAATCTTTGTTTTTCACTTTGTATTTCGTAAATCAACCCTCGTATTTCTTATGAACCTTGTAATAATTGATTATGGTGCTGGTAATATTCAGAGCATAAAGTTTGCTTTTCAACGTCTTGGTATTGAAGCAGAATTAAGTAACGATATTGAAACTATTAAAAATGCAGATAAAGTTATATTTCCTGGGGTTGGTGAGGCGAGCAGTGCTATGGAAAAACTAATTCAAAGTGGACTCAATGAATTGATTCCTAATCTAGAACAACCGATTCTTGGAATATGTCTTGGAATGCAATTAATGTGTAATTATACAGAAGAAGGGAATACAAAAGGTCTTGGAATTTTTGATGTAGATGTTGTTAAATTTAATTCAGATGTCAAGGTGCCACAGATAGGTTGGAACAATATTGAAAATTTAAAATCACCATTGTTTAAAAATCTTGTTGAAGACTACATTTATTTGGTGCATAGTTTTTATGCTCCAAAATCATTAGAAACAATTGCTACAAGTTCTTATGGTATAGAATACAGTGCAGCGTTGCAAAAAGATAATTTTTATGGAACTCAGTTTCATCCAGAAAAATCTGGAGAATACGGAAATAAAATTCTTTCGAATTTTCTTAGTATCAAGTAAATAGTTAAAAGATGAATAACTATAAAGAATTAAAAATATGGACTAAAGCAATGATACTCGTTGAAGAGGCTTATCATTTAGCAAAAATACTTCCAGATGAAGAGAAATTTGGGTTAATCTCGCAAATTAAAAGATGTAGTGTTTCGATTCCTTCAAATATAGCAGAAGGCGCGGGTAGAAATTCAAAAAAGGAATTCATTCATTTTCTTAGTATTTCAAATGGGTCAACTACAGAGCTTGAAACACAGCTCATATT
>CAYTRI010000137.1:2366-6301 GCA_964440105.1 uncultured Flavobacteriaceae bacterium | reverse complement strand
ATCAACCCAGAACTCCCTTTTGGGGTTAAGGGGCTTCATCCCACCAAACAGGGGCATTAATACTGTTACCGTCTGTTTTGGCTGCTGCTGCTTCATAATTTACTGCATTTAATGCCTGTTCCTCTGCAGGATAAGGCATCCTAACGGGCAATAAGTCATTATTTAAGCTTGCCGAAATCATCTTTAATTGTGGAAAACCAGTTCTTCTATATTCTATCCAGCCTTCATAACCATTTATGATGTTCGCAATCCATTTCTGAGTGATAATATTTTCTAGAGCATCGCCATTAGCATAAGCACCTTCAGTAATTAAATAATCATCTGGTAATTCCGTATTCCAATATTCAAAAGCTTGTGTCACGCCAGTTTCATAAAGGCTTTGAGCATCTGCAGTAATTAATCCTCGTTCTGCGGCTTCAGCTAATAGAAAATTAGTTTCCCAACTAGTCATAAAATTAGCATCCAAATTACTTGTACTTTCCCTAAAACTAGTGCCAGCTAAAGAGAAATTAGCCAAAACTACAGCATTCTGTGTGGCATCTACCCCATTAAGTAAACCACTGAATTCAGCCGAATCACTATTTGAAAATGGTCGGAATAAAACTTCGATTCGAGGATCATTCAAATCAGTTAAAATTTCATCCATTGTTTCTGATAGTACAAAATTGTTGAAATCACCAATTCTTAATCGGGCTAAACGAAAATTGTTTGGCTCTCCATCATTAAAATCGAACGTCGCATTCTGCGAGTTATCAGAAATGAAATTTCCACTATCAAAAAGCGATTGTAAAGCTGTGGTGTTATCCTGAACGTTAGAAGTTCGTATTAAAAATTTTAGCTGTAGCGAACGAGCAAAACGCAGCCAAGCTTGTAAATTGCCATCAAATAAAATATCGCCCTCTAAAGGAATCGTTCCAGAGTAATTCTCAATTGCAGCGATACCTTTTTCAAGATTATCAAAAATGCCACCTGCAGCTAGATAAATATCTTCTTGATTATCGTAAATAGGGGTTACAGTTTCTGTTTTTCCTTTAAAAGCTTCAGCGTAAGGCACATCGCCAAACATATCCGTTAATGCTCCGGCCATGTAGGCTTTTAGAATACGAGCAGGTCCTTCATACACCTCAAAAGTTGAATTTTCCAAAGCTGAAGTTAAAATCTGTTCATTATCACGTAAATTGGTATATAAAATAGGCCAAGGATTACCACCCAATTGAGGTGATTTTAAATCATGACGGTCAAAAAGATTAAAATCTAACGCGGTTCTATATTGACCGAGTAAATCTCCTGCTGTAAAACCTTCGTAAGACATTTGCTCTCCATAATCATAGATAACCTGTCTTAGCAGTAAACTAGGTTGTACAGATACTGGCTGATTAGGGTTGGTATTGATTTCTTCAAAGTCTTTGGTGCAGGAAGCTGCAAATACAAGTATAAAAACAAGTATTAAGTTTAAATGTTCTTTTGCTTTCTTGGCAAAAGAATTTCTGCATGTTTGAGTGGAGTCTAGAACTAATGGTCTTAATTGTAATTTACCTCTCAACTTCGCTCGAGTAGACAGCCATTTTGTTATTTTAAATATATTTTTCATTTTCCTCTTCTTAAAAATTAAACCCAGCTTTAAAACCAATACTTCTTGTGGTAGCATACGACATGTCTTCTACACCACTAACAAAACCTTGTCCTTGAACGGCTAATTGCTCTGGATCAAAATGTGGATTTTCTGTAATTGCGAATAGATTTCTTCCAATTAATGAAAGCCTTAGGCTAGCATCTTGCTGTAAAAACTTTAGATTCTCAAAAGTGTAACCTACAGAAAACTGACGTAGCTTTAAAAAGGAAGCATCGTACGTGTTGTTCTCTTCATGGTTTCTATCGTAAAACTGACGGTAATAACTTTCTGCTGTTACCGCAGTGGTATTTGGAACATAAACAGGATTTTCTGCTGTTCCTGTATTCACAACACCTTCTGGGACAATACCACCTTCTGGTCTAAACACTGTTTCTGCTAATTGCCCACCAACATTACCTAAAGCGCGCGTACGCGAAACTATGATTCCGCCTTGTCGCCAATCCAACAGAAAACCTAAATCCCATTTTTTGTAATTGAATTGGTTGCTAAAACCTAGCATAAAATCTGGATTGGAATTGCCTAGTTTTTGTAAGGTGTTGTCTGGAATATAGCGACCTTCATCCGTTAGAATAAAATCACCATTTTCATTCTTTTGATATCCTGTTCCGTATAAATCTCCAATACGACCGCCTTCTTCAACCTGAACAAAAACAGTTTGATTTTGACTATCATAAATTCTAGAAAAGGCAAGAGTTAATCTACCATCATCTTGCGGTAAATCTTCTACTGTAGCACGATTTGTGCTAAAATTAAGGGTGCTACTCCATTTAAAATTTTGATTTGCAATTGGAGTTGCCCCTAAAATAATTTCCAAACCTTTAGAACGCACTTTACCACCATTAACTACTTGTTGTGTAAACCCTGATGAAATACCAATAGGTAAGGAAATAATCTGATCTTTGGTAACCGCATTGTAATAAGAAACATCCAAATTCAGTTTATCACCAAAAAAACGAATATCTGCTCCAACTTCAATGGCAGCAGTTTGTTCTGGTCTTAAATTAGGATTTGCTATTAGGTTCTGGTCGCTAAAAGTAGGCTGTCCATTAAAAGGAGTCTGCGCAATAAAAGCTCCCGTAGTTTGGTAAGGATTGGTGTCGTTACCTACCTGAGCATAACTAGCACGTAGTTTAGCAAAGGATATTGCTCTTGGCAATTCAGCAACTTCAGATAAAATAAAACTTGTTGAAACCGAAGGATAAAAGAAAGACACATTATCTACCGAAAAAGGTGTTGCTAAGGCACTAGACCAATCGTTTCGCCCTGTAATATCTAAATATAGATAGTTCTTATAGCCAAATTTTACCAATCCATAAAAACTGTTGATGCGTTTGTTGGATTCAAACTCAAAAACTTCAATAGGCGAAGCGGCATTACTTAATCTAAAAATACCAGGTTGTGCTAAACTTGTAGTTTGTGACTGTGATGTAAACGCCTTTTGATCCAAACGATTTCCGCCAAGGGACAAATCAACTTTAAAATCACCAAAAGAATTAGTATAATTTAAGAGGAAATCGGTATTAATTTCTCTATAAAAAACATCGTGTTCTGCATAGCCACCATTTCTAAAACGGTTGGTGCTAAAGGCTCTTCTAAACTGTCGTGTTTCACTAGAATAATCCATTCCAGTGCGTACTGTTGCGGATAGGTTATCTGTAATGTCATAGGAAGCAGATACGTTCCCAAAAACACGGTCACGGTTAAAGGAGTTTCGGTTTTCGTTCAGAATAAAGAACGGGTTATCAAAGAAGGTATAGTTAAAGGAATACTGCTGTAAACCTTCTAGACCGGGTTGCCAATAATCCCTTAGGTTGTCAATGTTAAGAGACCTTGGCCCCCAAGCTACTAGGGAGTAATTTACGTTCTCAGAACCGTATCCGTTAGACGGTCTGTTGTCACTTTGGGAGTTTACGTAGCTAAGGCTAGAACTAATACGTAATTTATCTGTTGGGCGAAAGTTTAACCGAGACGATATGGTCTGCCTGTCTAAATTTACACCTGGGATAATACTTTCACTCCGTAAATCGGTAAAAGAAAGCCTAAAATTTCCCTTATTAAAGCCTGAAGAAATCGCCAAGTTATTTATAAAAGTTGTTCCCGTTTCATAAAAATTCTTCAGATTATCTGGATTGGAACGAAATTCTGTTGGCGTAATTGGCAGGCCAGAATAGACCGAAGTATCGCCACCACGAACTATAGTCCCATCAGGTAAAGTAAC
Organism: uncultured Flavobacteriaceae bacterium; assembly: GCA_964440105.1. GTDB lineage: Bacteria > Bacteroidota > Bacteroidia > Flavobacteriales > Flavobacteriaceae > Croceitalea. The sequence continues at coordinate 2,450 of CAYTRI010000137.1, read as the reverse complement.
TGGGCTATCAAATTGCGGAATTAGATTTCCAGCATCCAATCGTGGCCCCCAACTGTATGTAATATTATCGCTAGTGCCGCCCCC
>CAYTRI010000137.1:0-2266 GCA_964440105.1 uncultured Flavobacteriaceae bacterium | reverse complement strand
CCTTGGTTAATGGTTACCCCGGCTAATTTACCCGCTAGGTTGTCCAAAAAGTTAACTGCTTTAACTTCGGTTACCCCTTCGGCATCTAAACTTTGTACTACATAGCCCAATTCTTTGGTCTCCCGTTTAAGCCCAAGAGCAGTAAGGACTACCTCGTTTAATTGTTCGGAGGATTCTTGTAATTGAATGTTTATGATTTTCTGACCTTTAATGGAAATGGTTTGAGGTTTGTATCCTAAAACAGAAAACTCTAATGCTGTTGTTTTTGCAGGAATGGTTATGGAATAATTACCATTTTCATCGGTGGTGGCACCAACTTGAGTGTCAATAGCTAAAATATTAGCAAAGGGAATCGGATTAGAATCAGTGTCAGTTACTTTTCCAGTAATATTTTGTTGCGCATGTAACGCCGCTCCAAGAAGGAGCAACATACTCAATATATAGTGTTTCATTAAATAGTATAAAAGTTAGTTTATGGCTTATGCCAAATAAATGTTTACAAGGATTGAAGTTGCCTTGGCGAACCTTTATTAAACTGACTTTTAGAATACGTGAAATGGGATGTATTTAAGAAATATTCTTTTGCTGCTTTTTTAATTCTTAAAAGCTTAATAAGAACAAAAACTAGTTCTGAAGAAATAGGAGTGCCCTTATCAAGAATTGTTTTGGCATCTTTAATGGAGTCAATATCAGCAAGTCTTGGTAATTGATGTAGCATTCCCCTTTGCGCAAAGGAAATAGCGATTTTCTCGAAAAGGTTTCTTTTTTGCCATGGTAGCGCTCTAAAGATAGCAGCCTCAAATCGATTTTTATGAAACCCTAAAAGATAAACACCGCCATCTAAACTTGGCCCAATGACTGTTCTCCCTTCTTTTAGCTTATTAGAGGCATTTAGTATAGTGCTAGCCGTTAAATGTGGTGTATCGTTACCTACTGTGATAATATTGTCAAAACCTTTTGCAAAAACAGATTTTATTGCAGTGGTAAAACGGGCTCCAAAATCGGAACCATGTTGTAGTTCTTCGTCATAAATAAAATAAGGAAGCTCCGTTTTCTTTACTTTTTTAATAATATCCGCTGTAAGCGAACTGAATAGTACTTTAGAATTTGGAATGCGCTTACGGGTTTCATCCAGTGCAGATGAATTTGCAAAAATGAGAACAGCAGTATTTTGTTGGGCAACTTTTAACAAGGCATAACAATTGTGATGTAAACTTACGATAAATTCATAAGAGTGGTTTTGGTCGATTTGATAATAAAAAGATTACGCTTAGAGTTGTTAAAATTTATGTATTGCTCTTAACTTTGATGTGTTAAATGAATAAAGGTGAAAAGCAAATCAATTTCTGACAAGAAAATAGGCCTTGTTTTATCTGGCGGTGGAATACGCGGTATGGCTCATATTGGCTTGCTAAAAGCGATGAAGGAACGAGGGATTGAGGCAGATGAAATTGCTGGCGCAAGCATAGGTGCGGTTATTGGAGCGCTCTACGCTCATGGAAATACTACGGATGAGATGCTTCAGTTTTTTAAGGAAACACCGCTTTTTCAGTACAGCTTTTTTGCTATAGGCAAACCTGGACTTATAGATACAGCCAAGTTTATCAATATTTTTAAAACATATTTTTCTGATAACACTTTTGAATCCCTATCAAAACCATTATACGTAGTTGCGACAGATTTAATGAACGGTAAAGAAAAAGTTTTTAATAGTGGAGAATTAATTCGCCCTTTATTAGCATCTGCGGCATTAACCCCTGTTTTTAGCCCCGTTGAGGTAGATGGGATTCTTTATGCGGATGGTGGAATCATGAATAATTTTCCTAAAGAGTATGTAGAGAAAAATTGCGAAACAATTATTGGTAGTAACGTATCTATAAACGGAATCCTTAAAAAGAAAGAACTAAGCAACTCCTTGCAACTAACAGGCAGAATAACCGGCTTAATGATATACGCTTCATGTCGAGAAAAAATAAGTGAATGCGATATTTTAATTGAACCCCAAGAACTTGACCAGATAGGAGTTTTAGATAAAAAAGGAATTGATAAAGCCTATACTATTGGTTACGACCGAGCTAGTTGGGCTTTGGATAAAATAGCCCCCTAGCACCCAAAGGAGGAATATGTAAAAGCTTTTTGAATTACGAGACCTTCGGTTTTATTTATCTATTGAAACTCAAAATTTATACATATGAGTATGAGTTCCCCCCTATTGGTGGATTTTGAGTGGGCTTTTAAACATCATCATAATCAACTTTTAAAGTAG
>CAYTRI010000136.1:4722-6344 GCA_964440105.1 uncultured Flavobacteriaceae bacterium | reverse complement strand
GCATAGTTAAAAGCATGTGCCAAAGAAATCATGCCCTCGCCAGGTTGGAAGGTAGGTTTGCCCGTTTCGCAGGCGGTCAAGATTGCTAAATTTGAACTTAGATCTAGATTGTAAATCTCATAGCTGTATAGGTAATTATCGTTGATACTAGTTGAGTCCGCCACATTTTTTGCAAATACCAAGCGTGACAATTCTGGATTCACATTGTTTGATTCGGCATGAGTACCAATATGAATAATCTTATGTTCTTTTGCAGTTTGAGTAAATAGTTGTTTCGAGGCTTTTTCATTTAAGAAGGAGTTTCCGCTAAATTCTCTCGTCACTTTTGATACTAATTTAGAGCTGAAAGGCTGTCTAAGTAAAGATATATAGGTTTTATCATGAGAAGCTGAATCGGCTATGGCTAAGGTATAATCTCGTTTCATTTCGTCATTAAATTCTGGTGCGAAGGCAATAAAATCACCTTTAAATTCTAAAATTTTAGTCGAGGTTTCTAACAAGTAGGTACTATAATTATATGAAATGTTGTGTTTGGCAATTAAGGAATTCTCGGCAAGTTGTTTATAAGAATCTTCTTGACTAGGTGTTAAAAGTTCAAAACTTAGATTAAAGAGATTCCCATCGGGAATAATGATTATATTTTCAGTTTTTACCTTTTCTTCAAAAGGTTCCCATAACTTTTTGTAAAGTACATTTAAAATCGCCAATTGAATATCGCTGCTGTTGGTTTTTTCATATTTGTCTAAATACAATTCAATATTTATGAATGGTAGTTGAACAATAGCCTTGTCATTTTTATTGCATATAAAGGCATGAAGCCTACCATAGATGTAAAAATACCGTATCAAAGTGGTTTTTTTAGGAAGCTGTTTTTGAATGTCTCCTACAGACTGTACAATTTTTCCATATTTTAAATTGTGGTATTTGGGATAATCCTTTTTTAAGGTATCTAAAAAAGAATGCCATTCTTCTATTGAATATTCTGAGGACTTGGCGGTCGATTTAGGTTGCAGAAATAGCTTTTGAAGCAAGTCATTTTCTCTTTCACTAACCTGCGAGGGCACATCGTTAAAGTCTATTTTTTTAATTTTTAAATGGGTTCTTATTTTGGAATACAAAAAGGACTCATGCAGACTCAGTAAAGCTTCTAAGGATTCGTCTGAACCAGACTTTTTATAGACTTTCCAGTATAACTTTTTACAAAAGTTGAAATATTCACTAGCAGATAAAAAGTTCAAATTAACATTTTGCGTGTTTCTTAAAATAGTCTTTTCTCCCACTAAGCTTTCAATAGCATTTCCCATTTCTTGGGCCCAGCTGTTAAGGTTCTCAACATTTGGTGCTCTTTCTTCTACAAATTCAAAAGCTGTTTTCCAAAGCGTAAACTGTCTTTCGTATCGTAAAGTTTTTATAGCATTGGATGGAGATTGTTTTCTAATTTCTTCGGCTAAAGTCTTAGCTTCTTGTATATACTTTAAGAACTTCTCATCTTCTTTAAATAGGTTATTTGCAAAGTAATAATAGGCTATGAAATTTAGCGCTCTGAGTTTTACGAGGCTATCTTCGAATTTTGGATGTTGACTGTAAGCATGGGCCAGTTTAGCATAATACCCACCTTCATC
>CAYTRI010000136.1:0-4622 GCA_964440105.1 uncultured Flavobacteriaceae bacterium | reverse complement strand
TCAGGCAAGGTTCCTGGGTTTCTATGAAATTCCCAATCTTCCGGCAATGGGAAAGAAATATCTTCTAAGTTATCTAATTGCACCAGTTTCTCAGGCTTGGCTTGCTTTTCTTGTTGACCTACACAGATTTCTACCTTGTTAAAAAGTAGTGTCATAACGAGTAATACATATATTGGATTTATTTTCATGGCTTGTATTATTTACTGTTCTTCTAGCTGTTGAATAAGTTCTTTAGCCTTTTTGAAATTTGTTTTTTCTAATAGGGTTTTGGCTAATGTTATTTCTTTTTCTTTCAGGTAGGCAAGTCCTAAATAAAAAAGAGTATCCTCATAAAATGTGGAATCTTCGGTTTTCTGCGCCACCTTGAAAAAAGAAATAGCTTCATTAGTATTATTGTTGGCTAAGTTTGCTACACCTAAAAAATAATTCAGCGTATCATTTTCAGGTTGTGTAATTACTAATTTCTCCCACTTTTTAATGGCTATGTCATAATTACCTGTTTTGTAATCAATCATGGCATCATAAAACGCATAATTATCATTAGAACCCATAACGGTCGGTAAACCAGGATCTTGCGAATAGTATTGATTAAACAGTTTTTCATTTGTGCTAGGTCTGTTCAACATCCAAAAAGTACCTATTGCGATCAAAATTGCAATCGAAGCTGCAATACCATAATTAAATTTAGGTTTGGAGCTATTCAATTGGATAACATCCGTGCCTTCCTGAGTTATATTTTTGTGAAAATCATTTAAGTTCAATCTTAGACCTTCTTCTTCTATCATTTCAAAGAGTCCTTTGAACTCATCGAATGCACTTTGAAGCTTGGAATCTTCTTTCAAACTTTCTTCAAAAGATTGTTGTTCTTCAAAGGGCATTTCTTCCATCAAGTACCTTTCAAAAAGGACTTGTTGTTCTTCTGATATGTATTTGGGGTACTTATCCATTGTTTTTTATTTCTAATGATAGCTTTCGCAGTTTTTCCATACACCGGTATTTCTGATTTCTTGCTGAGGACGAAGCCAGGTTCATGACTTGCGAAATTTCATTCATCGATTTTCGTTCATAGTAGAAAAGGTTCAATAGTGTTTTACAATTTCGACCTAATTGTTGCAATGCCTTTCTCATTACAATTCTGTTTTCTTCTTCCTGATCTAGTTCTACTTCCGAATTTTCATCATCGGCCTTTGTTAAGTCTATAATACTAGTATTGGATGCTCTTTTTTTATAATCAGATGATCGTAAATAATCAGTCCATTTATTCTTTGCTATTCTATATAAATAGGCTTCCACATTTCCATCTTCTGATAACTTATTCGCTTTTATACTTTTCCAACAAGCAATAAAGGCTTCTTGATAAATGTCCTTAGCTTGATTTTCATCACCATTATTTTTTAAAATATGCACTTTTATTTTAGGAAATACGCGTGCATAAACACCTTCTAAAATAAAACTGTCATTTTTTTTAAAACCTGTAATGAGTCTTTGGTTGGTCTGGTCTGTTGTATTCCCCATACTGTTAATAGTATAGGGAATATACAGATTTTCATAAGTTTATAAAATAGTCTTTGACTAAATACATTTTTTTCGCGATAACATTAATCATAGCAGACAGTTACGGTTGCAAAACCAGTTGTACTGTCTAGCCGCTCCATTAATACAGCTGCATGAGGATTTGCACTACAAGAGATGCCTGCTCCTTGGTATGAATAAACTTCAAACATACCATCTTCTTCTGTAATTCTTGAGGTATTAAAGTTTTCATTGGTCCAACTTATATTATTACGAGTATTATCAACATAGGTATTTACCCAACCGGCATAATGCTCCGTCCAGTCTACATGATAGCTGGTTGCATTTTCATCTTTAGGAATATTAATTACTACTCTACCAGAGTAAGCTGTAAAAACTCCAGGGGAACACTCAAATCCGCCATTAATCTCTGGATATGTATGTGATACAACTAAATTGTAATAATCAATATTACAGTTAGGGTCATTCTTTATTTCAATGCTTGCGGAAACTTTATCTAAAAATTTGTACTCATCTGATGATTCTTTGGGTCTCGAATAAATACTAGCCGTTATTTGTTCTGTACCATCGCGCTCTTTTTCTAAGGCTTCGTATACTATTTCATTATCATTTATTTTGGTAATGTTACTTGCGCTGCCGTTAAAAAGGCCAAATTCTGCAGGTGTATCCCAAACTATGCGATAATCTTGAGTGGAGTTTTCCATAGGATTTGTTTGATTTGTACGTCTTAGATTTAGTGTTAGCTGATTGCCCCCTTGTATGGTAATACCATCGGGTCTAATTTCAAAACCTAATGGTTTTACAGTTACAACCGCCTTTGCATCGTTTACCCGAGTGAGATTTTGCCCTTGTTTAATAAACACTTCTACAGAAATTTCATCTTCTGCGTCTTCTGGTAAATCTATTGTACTACTACTAAAATAGGCGACTTCTTCTCTTGAACTTGTGAAAGAGGTACCTTCTTTGCCTAGGTCATCTCTTAAGACACCATAGTTTCCAGAGGTAGACCATTGATATTCATAGGATTGACCTTCTGCTAATTCTCCGTCTTTAATTACCGCTTTAAAAGTTTTCTCCTCTCCTTGAATAGCAGTGACTTCTTCTGGCACAATAGATACCTTATTATTGGTAGCAACGACATCCCATTCTTCCAGATAATTAGAATTGGTGTTTGCATAAAGAATGCGTCCATAATCTACAAATTTTAAAAAAATATCTGCTCGCTCAAGATACTTACCAATACCATTGGTTATTTTAGATACATTACTGGAATTTTGGACAAAGTAATCAGTGTTGACTTGTACACCAGCTGCTACTATTCCTTCAAATAAAGCACTAAGTAAATCTGTTGCCTGAGCGCCTAAGGCGTTATTATAATACGATTTTAAAACCTCTGCCAGAGCAGTGTTATAATCCCCTAGTTTAATAGCGTCTTCTGCCGCGGGGATGGAAGATGCTATAATTTGTACTTGTGAAGCAAATAGTTCAAATTTAGTTTCATCAAGGCCCTCAAAAAGTTTGGTATGTCCTACAGCGTCTAAGAAAATTGGTAAAACTAATTCAAAAGTAAGCGTTCGGTAAATAAGTTCGTTTAATTTTTCTTTTTCACGATTGCTTAAAGATTCATAATTAATTTCTCCTATTGCCGTTCCAATAACTCTACATTTGTATATAACTTCTTCTTCGCCTTCCATTATTTCCAGCGTATTAGGGCCAGCTTCTGTCCTAGCAAAATTTAGTCCAGTTCCTGAGCCGAAATCTGTAATTACACCTAACACTCCTCTTATTGCCTGGGTAGACTTAACAGGAATATCTTTAAATGGACTAGGATTATCAGCAGCGATATTATTAATTAAAGTTTGCACATTACCTTCTTCGGGCGTGATTTTAGTTTTATAAATAAACCCATGACTTCTTCTTCGGTATGTATTTATAAAGGAGAAGGAAAATGTATCGTCTTCTCTTAGCTGAATACCGCTTCTAATATCACTACCATCGGCAAATATTCCTTTATTAGTATTTATAATGGTTTTATTGTTGAGTTCTTCTAATTTTTGTGCTACTAATGAAGAAAATTCCGGCGACTCAAAATAATTTGGGTTTTCAGAGAAATTTGTGGTCGAGGTTTGTATAATTTCACTTAACCCAGGAAAAGTATCAAATTCCTCAAAGAATTTATTTTTTACTTCCTCCGGTAAAAAAACAGTGCCTAAAGCAAGGTAAAATGAAACTTCGATTGTAGATTTAATTGAGATTTCTGTTTTGGATTCAGAAATAAAACCCATTAAAATTACTTTATCTTCACTATCAGTAAGCAGTGCTAGGACCCGTCCGTTGGCATTCAGTAACACTATAGAATTCCCTTCTGGAGAAACATCGAATTCTTCAGAAAGTGATATCAATTTTGTTGTTGAAATAGCTACATTTGATTCATTTGGTAAAAGAACCTGAACTTCTACTTCAAAAGTGCTACCTGTAGGATTGTCATCCGTTGGGTCGTCCATCGGATCATCAATAGGTAAGTCTGTAGCCACGTCATCTTCATTCATCATTTGTTCCATATCATCGTTAGAATTACACGCCCATATTAAAAAGGCAATGGAAACTATACTAAGTATTAATTTAATTGAATTTTTCATTTTGTATTTTTTAAATGGAGTTAACCGTTTTATAGGATATCGTAGAAAACAAAAAATGTCATCAAAAAAGTTGATGACATTTTAATTTTGTTTCGATGTGTTTATATACCAATAGAAATTGGTCTCAAAAAATAGCAGAAGAATATGCTAATTACGTAGAAGCGTTTTTTACAATATTTAGTTGAGTTAGTTAAAGTGTTGTTATTTCGGGGGAACTATAACGGCACTTATAAAAGGTCGGTTTTAACTGGCCTTTTTTGTTGCATGACTTTGATTTTTTCAGAAAAAGTTAGGAGCTGCGAAAACGATTTTTTAAGAATACCATCAAGAGTAAGGATAACACTATAGCAAGAACCCAATACATCCAATTTGTAGTATTGGAAATTTCAATTGGAGAAGTATCTCCCATTAAAACCAAACCAGCCCAAAATTGCGGGGCAAGTGTTCGCC
>CAYTRI010000135.1:3813-6385 GCA_964440105.1 uncultured Flavobacteriaceae bacterium | reverse complement strand
TCCACTTAGGAAAAGTGGCTCATTTTAGAAAATTTGGTGCTGCAGTTCCACAAAAAGCGATTCATAAAAACTTTATGCTACTTGATGAGATTGTGAGTCATTTTCAACCTTTTCAAGTTTGTTTTTTAGGAGACCTTTTTCACTCTTCTATTAACAAAGAGTGGCAGTTTTTTGAAAATTGGGTGGAAAAAACACCATCAGAATTAATTCTGGTAGCTGGCAACCATGACATCATCGCCCCTGAAAAGTTTGAACAATTAGGAATCAAAATTTTTCAAGAATTGGAAATAGATGAATTTTTGCTAACCCATCATCCTACGGACCATGATACCCTTTTCAATTTTTGTGGTCATATACACCCCGCAATTAGGCTACGAGGTTTTGGTCGACAACGTTTAAAACTGGCTTGTTTTTTTAAAAAGAAAAAGCAGTTGATTCTCCCTGCCTTTGGTGAATTCACAGGCACTTATGTATTACAACCTATTAAAGAAGATGAAGTTTATGCTATTGTCGAAGATGAAGTGGTAAAATTATAAAGACCCTTCTAAAAAAAATTAAAAAACAATATTATTTGATAGAAATCGATACGCAAATCAAAGCATCTCGACTCCGCTCGATGAGACAGAAAAGAGAATGTTAGATTTTTAATACACTTTCACAACCTTACCTTTATCAAAACTATTCTCATGAAAAAGAAACTCGCCATTCTAAATCTGATATCTGTAATTCTTGTTATAGGAATTAATTACATCTCCCAAGCCCTAAGACTAAACAACACTACCATTGGAGAAATAAGCGGTAAATATGACAATCTTTTCACCCCTGCCAGTTATGCCTTTGCAATTTGGGGTCTTATATTTTTGGGTCTCTTTGCATATTGTATTTTTCAAATACGGCGAGCCTTTTTCAGTACTAAAGAAAATGATTTTATACAGAAGACTGGTTATTGGTTTATAGTTGCAAATTTTTTAAATGCTACTTGGGTTTTGGCTTTTACTTATAATTATACTGGGCTTTCTGTAATCATCATGTTAGGTATTTTGTTTTCGCTCATCAAGATTATCCTAAATACCAACATGGAACGTTGGGATGCTCCCATCGAAATTATTGCTTTTGTTTGGTGGCCGATTTGTCTTTATAGCGGGTGGATTGCAGTGGCGACAATTGCTAATATTTCTGCCTATCTAACAAAATTGGGCTGGAATGGTGGCTTCGTATCTGAAGAGAACTGGACCATAACTATGCTAATTGTGGCAACGGTCTTAAATCTATTGATGATTTGGAAACGCAATATGCGAGAATTCGCATTAGTTGGTATTTGGGCACTATTTGCTATTTATGTCCGTCATAAAAACGACTATGAGACTATTGCATATACAGCAATGATTGGCAGTATTATCCTTTTGGTAAGTATAAGTATTCATGGATTTAAGAACAGAAAAACAAATCCGTTCAAAAAACTATTGGAAAGAAGGTTAGAAAATTAAAAAAGTGATTGCCCTCTTGCCATAGTGACCTTATATTTGCAACAAAGTTTTTAGGTTGACCAAAGCCTCCATTTTAGAACTTTTTGAACAGTCTCCACAACTACGGAAACTGCGGGATACTATTTCCCAATCTCAACCTCTCGACTCCGCTCGAGGCGACAGGGTTTCTTTAAAAGGCCTTACCGGTTCAGCACTATCCTTTGCAGTTTCTAATCTATTCAAAGCAGGCGAAAATCCTTTTTTAGTTATACTAAATGACAAAGAAGAGGCAGCTTATTACCTTAATGACTTGGAACAACTGATAGGAGAAAACGATGTGCTTTTTTATCCTGGAAGTTATCGCAGACCATACCAAATTGAGGAAACAGACAATGCCAATGTTCTATTAAGAGCTGAGGTTTTAAATCGCATCAACTCTAGAAAAAAGCCAGCGGTGATTGTTACCTATCCTGATGCGCTTTTTGAAAAAGTAGTTACTCGGAAAGAGTTAGATAAGAATACGCTTAAGATAAAACTAGACGATACTTTATCTCTTGACTTTTTAAATGAGGTGCTTTTTGAGTATCAATTTAAACGCGTTGATTTTGTTACCGAGCCCGGCGAATTTTCTGTACGTGGCGGTATCGTTGATGTTTTCTCTTTTTCACATGATGAGCCGTACCGTATTGAGTTTTTTGGTGATCAAGTAGATAGTATTCGAACTTTTGATGTAGAAACACAATTGTCTACGGAAAAAGTAAAGAAGATTACGGTTATCCCAAATGTGGCAAACAAGGTAGTACATGAGAACCGAGAAAGTTTTCTAAAATATATTTCTCCAAAAACCGTAGTCTTTTCTAAAAATTTAGACTTGGTCTATGATAGAATTGATTCCAATTTTGAAAAAGCAAAAGAGAGCTTTACAAAACTCAGCGAAGAAATAAAACATGCTGAGCCAGAGGAATTATTTTTAAATTCTAAATTGCTAAAAAACCAGTTAACAGGTTTTTGTTTGGTGGAATTAGGTAATTCTTCTGTCACATTGAGCGCAGTCGAAATGCACACAGAGGAATCCCAAAAATTTCTCGACTCCGCTCGAAATGACA
>CAYTRI010000135.1:0-3713 GCA_964440105.1 uncultured Flavobacteriaceae bacterium | reverse complement strand
GTCGAAATGCACACAGAGGAATCCCAAAAATTTCTCGACTCCGCTCGAAATGACATTAATACCCAAATAGAATTTAACACCAAACCACAACCTTCTTTTAATAAAAAGTTTGACCTACTCATTGAAAACCTTAACGAAAATCATAAGGCTGGCTACAAGAATTATATTTTCTGTTCTACAGACCAACAGGCCAAACGTTTTCATGACATCTTTGACTCTGAAAATGAACTGTCATCTCGAGCGGAGTCGAGAGAAGTTCACTACAAAACCATAGTTTTTCCAATCTACCAAGGTTTTATAGAAAATGACTTAAAGTTAGTTTGCTATACCGACCATCAGATTTTTGAGCGGTATCATAAATTTCAATTAAAAAATGGCTATGCTAAAAAGCAAGCCATTACGCTCAAAGAGCTTAACAAACTAGAGATTGGAGATTATGTTACCCACATTGACCATGGAATTGGAAAGTTTGGAGGATTACAAAAAATAGATGTAGAAGGCAAAAAGCAAGAGGCTATTAAGCTAATGTATGGCGAGCGAGATATTCTCTATGTGAGTATCCATTCACTTCATAAAATATCAAAGTTTAATGGCAAGGATGGCGCACCACCTAAAATCTACAAGTTAGGTTCTGGTGCTTGGAAAAAAATAAAAGACAAGACTAAGAGTCGTGTCAAAAAAATCGCTTTTGACCTCATCAAAATTTATGCTAAACGGAGGCTAGAAAAAGGTTTTCAATATGCTCCTGATAGTTACTTGCAGCACGAATTAGAAGCTTCTTTTATTTATGAAGATACTCCCGATCAAGAAAAATCTACAGCTGATGTAAAAAAAGACATGGAGAGCGAACGCCCCATGGATCGGTTAATTTGTGGTGATGTTGGCTTTGGAAAAACCGAAGTGGCTATCCGTGCTGCTTTTAAGGCCGTTGATAATGGAAAGCAAGTTGCAATTCTTGTGCCTACCACCATACTAGCATTTCAACACGCACGCACATTTAAAGAGCGGCTAAAAGAAATGCCCGTTGAAGTGGATTACCTTAACCGGTTTCGAACAGCAAAAGAAAAACGTGAGACTTTAGAGCGACTTGCAGAAGGTAAAGTGGACATCATTATTGGCACCCACCAGTTGGTCAATAAAAATGTTAAATTTAAAGATTTGGGCTTGCTAATTGTTGATGAGGAGCAAAAATTTGGGGTAGCTGTCAAAGACAAATTAAAGTCTATTAAAGAGAATGTAGATGTACTCACATTAACGGCTACGCCTATTCCAAGGACTTTACAATTTAGTTTGATGGCGGCTCGCGATTTGTCCGTAATTACAACTCCACCACCTAACCGCTACCCTATTGAAAGTCGGGTGATTCGTTTTAATGAAGAAATTATTCGTGATGCCGTTTCTTATGAGATACAACGTGGTGGTCAGGTATTCTTTATTCATAACAGAATTGAAAATATTAAAGAAGTTGCTGGCATGATTCAACGCTTAGTGCCCGATGCTAAAGTAGGAATAGGTCATGGTCAGATGGAAGGTAAAAAACTAGAGCAATTGATGCTCTCTTTTATGAATGGAGAGTTTGATGTTTTGGTTTCTACCACCATTGTAGAAAGCGGATTAGACGTTACCAATGCCAATACCATTTTTATACACAATGCAAATAACTTTGGCCTGAGTGACCTACACCAAATGCGTGGCCGCGTTGGGCGAAGCAACAAAAAAGCTTTCTGCTACTTTATCACTCCTCCGTATGAAGTTATGACCACAGATGCTCGCAAACGTATTGAAGCTTTAGAGCAGTTTACAGAATTAGGTAGCGGCTTTAATATTGCGATGAAAGATTTGGAAATTCGTGGTGCTGGAGATTTATTGGGCGGCGAACAAAGTGGATTTATTAATGAAATAGGTTTTGAAACCTACCAAAAGATTTTAGCAGAAGCCATTGAAGAACTTAAAGAAAATGAGTTTAAAGAGCTCTATAAAGAAGTAGAAGGTGAAAAACCTAAAGTCTTTGTAAAAGAAACGCAACTTGATACTGATTTTGAACTCCTCTTCCCAGATGATTACATCAATAACATCACAGAGCGTCTCAACCTATATACCCAGCTAAATACTGTTAAAGAAGAAGAAGGTTTAGCCAAATTTGAAGCCGAATTGGTAGACCGCTTTGGAGAACTACCAACCCAAGCGGTAGATTTATTCAACTCCGTTCGTATTAAATGGCTAGCCAATAGTATTGGCTTAGAAAAAGTGATTTTAAAAAAGAACAAAATCATAGGTTACTTCTTATCTGACCAACAATCAACTTTTTATCAAACAGAAGCTTTTACAAGAGTATTGCAATACGTGCAAAGCTACCCAAAGCAATGCCAGTTAAAAGAAAAGAAAACTCGCAACGGGTTGCGACTATTATTAGTTTTTGATAACATTGTTACTATTGAAAAAGCCTTGGGAGTTTTAAAACCTTTGGTTAAATAGAAAAAATATGAAACTAAAGTATCTTATTACTTTATTGATTTTAGGGGTTTTTACTTCATTAAAAGCTCAAAAAACAATCTCTGGAACCTTCTCTCCCGCTGAAGAATACACATGGGTTATAGCCTATTATTTAAAACCAGGTTCTCAAGTTTATGCTGTTGACACGGCTGTTAAGAAAGGAGCCTTTACGCTAAAAATGCCTGAAGATGCCAAAACTGGTATGTATCGAATAGTTTATGGAGTTCCCCAAGAAGAATTTTATTTTGATGTTATCTATGATGGCAAAGAGGACATTGTATTGACCTTTAATGAAAACGAAGGAGTAAAGTTTAAAACGTCTTTTGAAAATCAATTGTTTCATGATTATTTCAAAAAAGTAGCTACACTAGAACAAAAAATCATTGATTATTATAAAAATCAGGAAGCCGATAAGTCAGGTTTTATAAGTTATACCAAAGAACTAAAAGGTGTACAAAAAAAGTATTTAGAGAAATCTAAAAACACCATCGCTTATAATTTTATTACTGCAAACAACCCTTATATTCCATCAAAAACAGAAACGCTGGAAAGCTATGTAACGCATAGAAAAAAGCAGTATTTCACTACATTAGATTTTAAAAATCCTGTTCTACAAGCATCTAATTTTCTAACGGACAAGGTGCTTAACTATGTACTGACCGCATTACCCTTAAAGCCACTTACGCCAGAAGATACTGAGTTCGAAATGCAGAAAAATATACGCATAGCAGCCTATTATATAGAAGGGGCAAATCCAATTTTTAGTACTACCGTTTTTTACAATTTGTGGCTTCAATTATCTGCCAGTAAGTTTAATGAAACTGCTGATTTTCTTTACAATAATTATCTAAAGTCTCTGGCCAAGGAAAACAGCCAACCAGAAATTATAGAAAGTATAGAAGTGCATAACCGTTTACGTATTGGTACTGTTGCTCCAGAGATTACATGGAAAGAAGCTGGTTTAACTAAAAAATTGAGTACGCTAGAAGAATCTCCTAACTACCTTCTTGTTTTTTGGAGTAGTACCTGTTCCCATTGTTTAGAGCAACTTCCTAAAATTCATAAAGCACTTGAAAATAATACAAAAACAAAAGTAATTGCCATTGGTTTAGAAGATACCGATGGATTTTGGAAAATTGAAATTCCTAAATTAAAAGACTTTATCCATGTAATTTCTTTAGGGAAATGGGAAAGTAAATACGCTGAACTTTATGCGATAA
>CAYTRI010000134.1:0-6389 GCA_964440105.1 uncultured Flavobacteriaceae bacterium | reverse complement strand
TGCCTACCACCAAACAACAAACAGTTTAGAAACTAATTCGACTTTATTTTTTACCCAGAGCATTGGGGCATTTTCTTTTAGCATTTTAAGATTAAGGTCTAATAAGGTTTCATAATGTGAAGTATAAGGTCTTTTTATAGTTGGTTCAAGTACCCATTCATCTTTATAAGGAATATAATACTCAAAATTTTTAAATTCATTAGAATTAAAATCATCAAAGCGAATCCAACTTCCTTGAATACAGTTTTTGTTTAAGGGTCGTATTGAAGTTGAGTCTATTCCATACAAAGAAAACAACTGTGCTTTAAAACATGCTTGTTGTTCAATTTCAGTTGGGTTTATATGTAATGCCTGTAATTGTTCTTTTAGCTCTTCAGAATACAAAAGCGGAAACTGTTTTTCTTTTAGTTTATCTAGTTTGGTATAGAACATATCACGCCTATTAGGTCCTATTAAACGATGGATTGGTTCTGTAATCTCTGGATTAATTATGTAGAACTTATAGGCTAATTCCACATGTAAAACACTATGTGATTGGTTGTTTTTTATAATAAAATCTAACTCTCCCAATCGAGTTTTTCCTTTATCTATTAATAAATTTTTGGTCAGAACGTGCCAAGTTTCAGAATGCTCAAGCAATTGTTCAAAAGTATGTTCCATTTTATGCCCTAAACGTAGTTGTTTAGGTATCGGTTCAGCTTTAAAATGGGTGAAATCTATTTCAGGAAATTCGAATTGAGGGATTCCAAATTGCTCATTTGTCCAAAGTGGTGCGGTATTATAAAAACCAAAACAGAGTTCCTTATCCATTAGTACAAACTTAAACGAAACCGTTAAGTTTTCTTTAAAGCAAAGGTCATGAATATAGAATGTGTTAATTTTATATGATGGCTATGAATATGCGAAAAGGATTTCGTTTTACACCGTACGAATCTCCCAATTTACCTCCCTTTGAAAAACTTTTTGAGATTTTTCAAGAACTCATTACACACACTTCTGGTGATTTTGATGAAGCAATTGATTGGTTGCGAGAATTGGATAAGGAGTATGAACTTACTACTGATGATTATACTATTGAAGATTTCATAGAAGATTTAAAAGCTAAGGGCTACATACGCGAAGAGTTTGAGGATGGCGGAGGCAAAATGGGTGAAGAAGGTAATGAGGGTGATGAAGATGGAGGAAAAGGAACTATTTCCATCACTGCTAAATTAGAGCGAATGATTCGCCAACGTGCATTGGACCAAATTTTTGGTAAAATAAAGCGCAGTGGTTCTGGTAACCATAAAACAGGTAAATCTGGCAGGGGAGATGAGCATACAGGAGAGTTTAGAGAATACCGTTACGGAGATGGTTTGGACCGAATATCCATGACAGAAAGCATAAAAAATGCCCAAATTAACCATGGTATTGGCAATTTTATGCTTGATGAAGGAGATTTGGTGGTTGAAGACACCCAATACAAAGCTCAAATGAGTACTGTACTAATGATTGATATTAGTCATAGTATGATTCTGTATGGTGAAGACCGGATTACCCCGGCTAAAAAAGTAGCCATGGCTCTGGCGGAGTTAATTACCACAAGATATCCAAAAGATACACTAGATATTCTGGTGTTTGGTAATGATGCATGGCCAATACCAATTAAAGATTTACCATATTTAAAAGTTGGACCATATCATACCAATACCGTTGCAGGATTACAGCTCGCTATGGATATGTTACGCAGAAAGCGGAATACCAATAAGCAAATCTTTATGATTACAGACGGTAAGCCAAGCTGTTTAAGAATGCCGGATGGAACGTATTATAAGAACAGTGTTGGATTAGACGAGTATATTGTGGAGAAGTGCTATGCAATGGCATCACAGGCTAGAAAACTACATATTCCCATTACAACTTTTATGATTGCCGAAGACCCATATTTAATGCAGTTTATACGTGAATTTACGCAAGCAAATAAAGGAAAGGCATTTTACACAGGTCTAAAAGGTCTGGGTGAAATGATTTTTGAGGATTACGAGAATAATAGAAGAAAAAGAATTAAATAGTTGTTAGTTTATAGTTATTGGTTGATTGAAATGCCAAAAACGAAAAACGAAAAACGAACAACCAGCAACAAAAAAAATGAAAATAGAAAGTATAAAAACATTAGGTCAACTTAAAAAAGCTGGATACCAATCAAAAAGTATCAAAGATGAGTTGAGAGATAATCTTATTGTAAAAATTAAAAACAATGAAAATGTTTTTGAAGGGGTTTGGGGATATGAGAATTCTGTAATTCCAGAATTGGAGAGAGCTATCCTATCTAGACATAATATTAATCTTTTAGGTCTTAGAGGACAGGCAAAGACCCGTTTGGCTAGGTTGATGGTGAATTTGTTAGATGAATACATACCGGTAGTAGATGGTTCTGAAATTCATGACGACCCTCTTAAGCCTATGTCTCGTTTTGCTATGGAATTGGTAAAAGAAAAAGGAGATGATACACCAATTGCTTGGTTGCACAGAGATGAGCGGTTCTATGAAAAACTTGCTACTCCAGATGTTACGGTGGCAGATTTAATTGGGGATGTAGACCCTATAAAGGCAGCTAACCTTAAATTGAGTTATGCAGATGACAGAGTGATTCATTTTGGGATGATTCCTCGTGCGAACCGATGTATTTTTGTAATTAATGAACTTCCTGACCTTCAAGCACGTATTCAAGTATCATTATTTAATATACTGCAAGAAGGGGATATACAGATTAGAGGTTTTAAATTAAGACTACCTTTAGACCTACAGTTTATTTTCACTGCTAATCCAGAAGATTATACAAATAGAGGTAGTATAGTAACGCCTCTAAAAGACCGTATTGGTTCGCAAATTCTCACCCATTATCCAGAGGATATTTCTATTGCCAAAAAGATTACCAAGCAAGAAGCCAAGCTAGATGCTAGGCAGTCAGATTTAGTACATGTTCCAGAATTAGCAATGGATTTGTTGGAGCAAATTAGCTTTGAAGCTAGAGATAGTGAATATGTAGATGCTAAAAGTGGTGTAAGTGCAAGAATGAGCATTACGGCATTTGAAAATCTTTTAAGTACAGCAGAGCGTAGAATTTTAAAGTCTGGAGAAAAAGAAACTATTGTTCGTTTAAGCGATTTTATGGGTGTTGTTCCGTCAATCACGGGTAAAATAGAGTTGGTGTACGAAGGAGAGCAAGAGGGTGGCGCTTTTGTAGCCGAAACACTAATTGAAGAAGCTATTAAAAACCTATTTCCTACACTATTTCCTAAAATAAACAAACTAGAACGTAAGGATGCAGAAACTCCTTATGATGAATTAACCAGTTGGTTTTTTGATCAAGATGGTTTTGAACTTTTTGATGAAGATTCTGATAAAGTTTACAAAGAAAAACTAGATAAAATTAATCCACTTACTAGCCTTCTAAAAGAACATCAACCAGATTTAGCTAATAATGACAGTTACTTTGTAAAAGAATTGGTTTTATGGGGTCTCGTTGCACACAAAAAACTGAGCAAGTATCGTTTTTCTGATGGTGTTCGATTCAAGGATTTATATGGTAGCTATATAAACGACTTATAGCCCTAATTTTTGCGTTTTAGAGGCATTAGTTTAAAGAAAGTTAAACTCCTCCATAACCATTCTAATGGTCCATAATAGAAGTATTTAAGCCATACTTTACTAAGCCACATTTGTATTGCAATTAGTATAATAGCCATTAAGAATACATAGCTATTCGGAATTTTTGTCAAATAGCCTAGTCCCCATCCAAAAAAGATAAAGGTGCCAATAATGCTTTGTAAAAAGTAATTGGTTAGTGCCATTTTACCATAAGGGATAAACTTTTGCAAAAATCGTTGTGGTTTAACTTTCTTATATAGAATTACAAATAGTGCGACTATTAGAATTGTCATTGCTACGTTCATTAAGTCAAAGAAGGTAAGTCCGACCATTGATGTCCAAGAATTAAAATCCACATCTGGACCCATAGAAGCAAAAATCGCAATCATACAACCAATAGAAATCCCCATCAGAATTAATGAGCCAATCCACACCTGCTTTATAAACTTTTTTTCAGTTAAGTAATTTTTAAAAAAATCTATTCTTCCTATAAATAGGCCTAACAAGAAAAAGCCAAAGGTTAAGTAACCTCTAGAAAATACCCCAAACTGAAACTCTGCTTTTGTAAGGTTACCCTGAGTTACATTTGATGAAAAGACTTCTAAGATGCTTCCATTTTTAAGCAAATCAAAATAGGAGACTAACCATTGAGCATTAGGGCCAAACTCATCCTTAAAAAATAAACCTTCACCATTGGTAAAATAGAACACAATATAACGGCCTAAACCTAAAAAAATTAAGCTGGCTAAAGCCAGTAGCCATTTATTATTTAGTCTATAAAAGGGAATTAGAAACACTCCCATAACTGCATATAGCGTTAATATATCACCTCTGTAAAACATATTATGCACAAACCCGATAGCAAATAATAGTACTAATCGCCATAAAAAACGCCATCCAAAATAACTACCTCGTTTATTGCTGTTGCCCATTTGAATAAAGAAGCTCAAACCAAAAAGGAAAGAAAACAAGGCAAAGAATTTACCCCTAAAAAAGAAGCTAACAAATCCATCCGCTATTTGGTCAATAACGTTAGGGTTCATGGTTTCCATTGCAGATGCTGTCATTGGGGAGGCCACAAAGTTTTCTAACATATGGCAGAATACAATTCCGGCTAAAGCAAAGCCGCGTAAGGCATCTATTATTTCAATTCTTTGAAAGGCGAGTGGATTTTGGACAGTTGTTGACATTTTGATTAGTTGATTGATGATAGTAATAAGACTAGCATAAGTTACAATTTGTTACAGTAATTGGGGATGAAATTTTAAAATGTATTTTTATGGTAATTAAGAAGTTAAAGCAATTCTCAAGAATGCAAAAAAATCAACCTAAGGTAAAACCAAAAAAATCTAATCGCTCAAAGTCTAAACTAGGTAAAGCACCAGGAGCCATAACGTATATTGGTAGTCGCAAAAAGCAAACTACTACAGCAACTAATATAAGTTATAATGAGAAGGAATATTTTTCGGACAGCATAGAAAATGAGGCCATCCAATTAAAAAAAGATACTGGTCTTACATCTTTTATAGATGTTGTAGGTTTAACGGATGAGGCTGCTATTGCAGAAATTGGCAAACAACTAAATCTAAACAACTTATTGTTAGAAGATTTGGTTGATACATTACAGCGCCCTAAAATTGACGAGTACGAAGATTACGTTTTTGGAGTCTTTAAAATGCTTTACCTAGACGATAACTATGGATTGGTTGTAGAGCATGTGGCATTAACATTGTTTGAAAACACCGTAGTTGTCTTTCAAGAGACTGATGATGATGTGTTTAACGATGTAATAAAACGCATTGAAAATACATCTGGTAGAATACGAAGTAGGGGAGCTGACTATTTATTCTTTGCTCTACTTGACGCCATTGTGGATAATTATTTTGTTGTTCTAGATGATATAAAAAATAAGCTAGAGGTATTGGAAGATGAAGTCTATAACAACCCCCAAAAAGAGTCTGCAAGAAAAATTCAATATTTAAAGAAGGAGATTCTACGAATACGAAAATGGATTTTCCCGGTTAAGGAATTAATTAACCGTCTAATTTATTCAGAACATCAACTAATTTCTAAAGAGACCAAATTGTTCTTGCGAGACACCTTTGATCATTGCTTAGAAATAAATGAAGACATTATCCTCTACAGAGAAATGTCTACTAGCTTAATGGAAATGTATATGACCAATATGAGCAATAAAATGAATGAGGTTATGAAAGTACTTACCGTAATAGCCTCAATTTTTATACCCCTTACATTTATTGCCGGTATCTATGGGATGAATTTTGATAATATGCCAGAACTTCACTCAGAAAATGGATACTACTATTTATGGGGTGTTTTCATTCTAATATTTTTAGGCTTGTTAATTTACTTTAAGAAAAAAGATTGGCTTTAACATATTTTTATGTTAATGAGTTCTCTAAAAGGTTAAACCCTGTTAAATCACTTGACAAATTTTAATATGCCCTTATATTAAGAGTGTTGGTTTACTGTTCTGGTAAACAGGCACTCGCCAAAGTGGCTACTGAATCTAAGTAGCGTTAAATTTTCTTCACTACCAACATTAACATATTTATTAATTGAATTCTTAGGGTTTCCCTAGGATTAAAAACACACCTGAAAATGAATTATTTGAATTTAGAAGAGGAGAAGGTATTACCTGTAGTTATTGAGTTGAACACGCTTTTAGCGGATTATCACTTATACTATCAGAAATTAAGAAACTTTCACTGGAACGTTACTGGAGAAAACTTTTTTGA
>CAYTRI010000133.1:0-6432 GCA_964440105.1 uncultured Flavobacteriaceae bacterium | reverse complement strand
GTTTTCTCTAAATCAAATTCTGGTTTCCAGTTCCAATCTTCAGTAGCTTTGGTATCGTTAATACTACTAGGCCAAGAATCGGCAATAGCTTGCCTAAAATCGGGTTGGTAATTAATTTCAAACTCAGGAATATGCTTTTTTATACTGGCAGCAATTTCTTCTGGCCCAAAACTCATAGCACCTAAATTATAAGAAGACCTAATTTTTAAGGATTCTCCATCCGCATCCATAATTGAAATGGTTGCTCTAATCGCATCGTCCATAAACATCATAGGGAGTTTTGTTCCTTCAGCAAGGAAACAAGTATATTTCTTTTCTTCGAGTGCTTTATGGTAGATTTCTACTGCATAATCTGTGGTGCCACCACCAGGTAAAGTTTTCCAGCTAATTAAACCCGGGTAGCGCACACTGCGTACATCTACATCAAACTTTTTAAAATAATATTCGCACCAACGTTCTCCGGATTGTTTGCTAATACCGTAAACTGTACTAGGTTCCATTAAAGTATGCTGTGGTGTATTTTCTTTAGGCGTATTTGGGCCAAAAACAGCAATGCTAGAAGGCCAAAACACTTTGCTAATTTTCTTCTCTTTAGCTAGGTTGAGCACATTGAACAAGGAATTCATATTCAAGTTCCAAGCACGTTCAGGGAATTTTTCTGCCGTAGCACTTAGCATAGCAGCCATTAAATAGACTTCTTCAATTTCGTAATGCATTACTACATCTTCAATAGTAGCATAATCTGTGGCATCTAACAACTCAAAAGGACCTGATTGCATTAGACCTTCGCTGCCTTCACGAATATCACTAGCAACTACAGCTTCGGCTCCATATTTTTCACGTAGTGCCATAGTAAGTTCTGTGCCTATTTGTCCGCAAGCGCCAATGATTAAAATTGATTTCTGCATTTAAAAAGAAGTTAATTGAATTGGTTGTTAAAGATAGCTTATCTTAAAATTTGTACTTTCGTTTTTATGCAAAAATTGTTGATTTATTTTATGCTCATAGGAGTAGTTTTTGGCTGTAAAAAAGAAGTAAAACCAGAAGTTGTAGATACCTCGGCAACCCAATTTGTTTCTTTCCAAAATACGCCAGACACTCAGAAAATTAATCCGCAAGCAGAGGGAGTATTGAGTGCTTGGCCAGAGTTTCAGGCACTACAAAATAGTTTTGAAGTAATGTATAGAGCAGAGAATAATGAAGATTTAGTTTTAGCGATTGATGATTTAATAGAGAAAGAAAAAGGATTAAGAGAATCTACTTACCCAGAAACATTTAATAAAGAACAGATTAAGAGCAGACAAAAAGTGTTGCGCACTTTTCTTTTAAAAGTAAAGGCTAGTTTGGCAGAAAGTACAGATATAAATGAACCAATAAAGCAGATGTTAATCGCTAGAAACGCATTTAGAAATCAGTTTAACCGTATTGTTAGTAATAAACTAGACACTAAATTAATTCTCGATGAAAATTAAAAGCTTGCTTACTCTTTTGCTTCTTTGTAGCACTATTACTTTAGGGCAAGATTCAGAAAAACAGAAAATACATAATGTTCTAGATGCTTGGCATAAAGCTGCAGCCGAAGCAGATTATGAAGCTTATTTTGGTATAATGACCCCAAAAGGAGTGTTTTTAGGCACAGATGCCACTGAAAATTGGCAAAATGAGGAATTTAAGGCGTATGCTAAACCACATTTTGATAAAGGAAGAGCTTGGAGTTTCACCGCAGTTGAGCGTAATATTTACCTAAATGAAACAGAAGATTTTGCTTGGTTTGATGAACTTTTAGATACCCAAATGAAGCTTTGTAGAGGTTCTGGGGTATTACAGAAGGTTGGTGGTACATGGAAAATTGCACATTATGTATTATCCATTGCTGTACCCAATGAAAATGTATCTGAATTGATTGCTTTAAAGAAAGCTTCAGATAGTGTACTTACAGAAAAACTTAAACGTACCTACTGAGTTATTTACTTTCTGAAACTGAAAATTTAGGGGGTGATTGCCACAAAACGTTGACAATCATCCATTTTCCGTTTTCCTTCATTAAACTCAAATAATCGATACCCCAAACTGCTGTCACTTTAGCACTTGCAGTTTTATCAGAAACTTCAAAAATTACTACCTCTTTAGGTGAGTTTTCATCCGTTTTGCTTCCATCTACATTCCATCTTTTAGCTAAACCAACAAGTTTATCAAAAGCCATCTCTAATTGCTGGGAATAAGCTTTGTCGTCATCTTTAAAATAAAACCCAGTTTTACGTACGCTTTTATGCACACTTCTATAGGCTAAGGTGGTATCTGCTTTGTAAAAAGTGTTTATATAATCTAAGCATGCTGCTTTTACATCTGCAAGATCATTTTCAGAATTTTGAGCGGTTATTGAAGTAAGGGTTACTAGGAGTGATAAAAGTAGAAAAGTCCGTTTCATTATGCTGATTTTGAGTGTAATTAAAGATAATAGAAGATTTAATCTGCAATATAAAATCATGTTAAACTTTTAAAACCAATATGTTACATAAAAAAAGAGGCTAGTAAGCCTTTTTTTTATTATTCTACTACAAAAACCTTTATTCATCAGTAATTGTTCCTGATTTTCTAGATTCTAATGCTTGTTTACTTAAACTAGCTAGGTTAAAATTTGGGTCAATTTTTAAGGCTTCATCCATAAAAACAATAGCTGCGTCTATATCTTCTTTGTTTTTATTGAATTGCATTAAACCTTTTAAATGCAGAAAAGCTGCTTTTAAAGATGCTTCGTAAGGTTGTTGACGCTCATAAAAAGCATGCTTCATATCTTCCTTAGAATTTGCTAAGCCGTATTCAATATTGGTTTCTGCACCTTCACTATCTCCTACTTGAATTTTTAAGTCTGCGAGCTCGTAAGCTACAAATGGGTTTGGATTGCGTTTGAACATACTTTCAAAATGTACAATTGCCCGCTTAGGTTGATTTATAGCTTTAAGCGAAACTGCCTTAACTTGAACAGCTAAATCAGAATCATTAGCATTACTTTCAATACCAATTGTATTTAATGCTTGCAGGTTTTGACTATTCTGCATGTAGACAAAAGCTAGTGTGTCTCTACGTTGTTGTGATGGCTCTAACACATTTAAATGCGTTAAGGCGTTTATTACGCCATTAACATCACCTTGAAGTTTCATCTCTTTATAAAAAGCGTTGTAATGTGATAGTAAATCGGTTTTAGATTGCGCATTACCCAGAGCTATGGTGAAAAATGCCAATACTAGAAGAATGTTTTTCATTTGGTTTTCTTTTATAGTGCGGCAAAACTATAAAAATATTAGGGAATACCATGTTAAAGAAAACCCTATGTTATAAAACAAAAAAAGATGCTTTAAAGCATCTTTTTCATTAGCAACTGTTATTTTTTAAATAGCCATATAGGTAACATCTTTATTGGCATAATCTCTTAATAAACGCGCATAAAATGCTAAGCTTTTTACATCTTTTTCTAAACAAGATTTAAGAAGAAAATAAATATCTTTAAAAGATAAGTTTACCGGTAAAGTAGCTATTACAAGATTTACTTTTTTTGGGTCGTATTCACTATCGCATAAAACAACATCCATATTTACTCTATGTCGCTTGTAGTCAATATCAACATCAGCAGCATTATAATACTTCTTTAAAATAGCTGAATGCAGTTCTTTTGATTTTTTTGAAAACACAGATTTTGAACAACTATTCAAAATCAGTCTTTCAGTTTCCATCAAGATTCTTGTTCCTAATCTTGAATTTTCCATAACTATACTTTTTTGTTTGATACCATAAAGGTATATTGATAAAACGTAAGTAATTGAAAATCAATATAATAATTAACTTAAAATTGTCATAATTGTTGTGAAGTAGGTGTTCTGCGTAGTGAACTAAGAAGTTATTGAGGTATACAGGAAATTAAATTTATTAAGGAAATTCCTACTTATTATCACTTTTTTACTTCTTTTTATTGAAGAAGTTATAAATTCTGGGGTAGGAAGTCCACGTTTAAGAGCTTCAGCACTATAATACTCCTTTTTTGTAGGGTGTAATGGGTATACTCCATTAAAAATCATATTCCAATACCCCTTTTCTATAATAGTTTTAATCATATGGATACAATCGTCTCTATGTATTAAGTTTACAAGTTCCTCACCATTTTTTAACCCACTTTTTCCTGCCAAATAATTAACAGGATGTCTACCTTCTCCTATTAAACCTCCAAAACGGATAATAGCAGTGTTAAACGCAGAATTTTCTAGAAAAAGCTTTTCACTTTCTAATAATTGTTTCCCAGATTCGGTTTCAGGTTTTGGAATACTTGCTTCTGTTACTTCACCTTCAATATTTCCATAAACAGATGTACTGCTTATAAAAACTATGTTTTTAACTGAGGTGTTTTGTATATTTTTTAATAGCAGTTTGATTTTTAAAACATAACTGCCAGCATTGGTTTTTCTAAGCCCTGGAGGGATATTAATGACTAATGTGTTTAAATTGGACAAAAAAACTTGGATATCACCTTCAATACCATCTTCATTAAGTTTTATAATAAAACCCTCTATTTCTTCTTTTTTTAGTGTTTTTAGTTTTGTAATCGAAGTTGTCGTGCCTTTAATAACATATCCAGATTTTAATAAATCTTTAGCCAAGGCTAATCCAAGCCAACCACAGCCCATTATCCCAACAGTATCAGTCAAATTTTAAAGTTTTAGTGACCAATATGGCATCATTTAAAACAAAAGGCATTGGGATGCTATTTTTAGGTCGTTCAGGCACAGTAAATAGACTATTAGTTAAAAGGTCATTAGATGCTTCAAAAAACTTTAATTCTAAAGCTTCATCTTTAGGGATACTAAGTTCTATTTCGGTAAAGTCATTATCAGAAATATAATGCGTAATCAATTTACCATATCTTCTGTTTTCCAAATAATATTCAGATAGTTCAATAGTATTTACTGAAGCCTTATTTAATTTCACATCGTTGGTAAAAACCTCTAGTCTGTTCACATTTCGCTGAGGTGTTATACAAAGTGAAATTAAGCGCTCAGAACCTATAATAGAATCTTGAACAATATCAATTCTTGGTTCAGCGATTGCTTTAGGTTCAGTAGCTGCTACATAGGTAAAACCTGTGCTGTATTTACTGCTTATTATATTTGAATCTTCTTCGGACATGGGTTTTTTCTTTTCACCAAAAAATTGCCCATTCCATGCAATAGTTCTATTGTCATATGTTGCCCATTTCGCGGTATTTTTATCAGCATCATAAACATACAATAAACTACTTGGCTTTGGGTTTTCTTCAGAAAATCCAGAATTAATATGCGCTGAAATACTAAAAAATGCAAATAAGAAAAATGAAAGAATAGTTAATCGGACAGGGGCTTTTATTTGTCTAAAGAAAGGCAGTACTATAAAAAACAGCAAAGTAACTAATAGCGTTGCTGCTATCATCATTTTAAGGCCAAGACCAACGGGAAACATCTTTATAAAAGGGGCATGAATAAAAATTCCTGGTAATGCTAAAAATAAAAGTAATAGTGTATTTGGTTTTTCTTGATTAATACATATCATAAAAGCCACTAATAACCCAAATACTGGAACAATAAAGAAGCTAGCGCCTTCTAGATAAAAAGATACGAGGCCACAAATGACTAACCAAATAAAAATTGGCGCAACCAATAGACTAGGGGTGCTTATTTTTTTAAATCGATTGTATATAAAGAAACAAACACCAACTGCAAGAAATGTCATTGCCAAAATATAGGTATGACCATTATACGTAAAACCATGCAACATGTCTTTGTAATCTGGATACCACCATTTAAGGGATGGCCAGCTCAAATAACCAAATAGACCGTTTAACCCTAAAACAAGTAACAATGGTAAAAAGCCTGTTAAAATAGACTTTAGGTCTAGCACCTTCTTTTTAAAACCTAATACCAAAAGAAAGATAAATAGCACTACTGCTATAGCAAACATGGGCCAAATCCATTCGAACGGATATGAAACTAGCCTGAAGAACGGCACATTAAAATAAATATAATCATTTAGACTTTTTAAATCATTTAAATCGGCATTACTAAAATGATTCAATAGCGGCATTAAATAGCTTCCTTGATGTGCTAATGAATTTTTATCTAACCTTTCATAATTATCTAATGCGGTATGGTAATCATAGTGGTCATCGATAAACGCAAAGTTGAAACCATCAATATCACCATCCTCTCTAAAAACGGTTAAATCCGTATCATTAGGCAGCATTTTATAAATACTATAAGCCAATGAATTTGCAACAGGATATTTAGGATTCGCTTTAGTAAATTCTTTAATTAATTTTCCGTTACCTCTATTGGTTTCAATTAGCATGTAGCTGGGGCCTCCACTACCGCGAGCTTCAAAATTTAAAACTAAGCCTACATCTTTTGCCCA
>CAYTRI010000132.1:0-6515 GCA_964440105.1 uncultured Flavobacteriaceae bacterium | reverse complement strand
AATCATTATCTAAAGGAAGATATCCTAAATCGTAAACAAAGAAATAGGTGCTTCCTTTTTTTGTGGTGTATAAATTGGTAATGTATTCAAAATCAAAACCCTTGTCCATTAAACGGGTTTTGGTAGTTCGTGTTTTTCCATCTTTTAATTCAAAACTATCTAGTATTCTGTAATTCTTACGGAGTCTGTTATTGATATTACGAACAAGATTCTTACTATCTTTATTTATATTGTTGTTATAGGCATTGCGGCAGTAGTCTGAACAGAATTTTTTATCTGCTCGTCCTTTAATTTCTGTCCCACATTCTAAACATTTTTTCATAATTTATGTTCGTTTGTAGTTAAATACCACTTCATTGTTAGAACCATCTTCGTTACCAATTAAACCATAAATATTTATTTCGTCTGTGCTTACCTTTTCAAAAGTAAATCCATTAAAATAAACACGATTGTCTTCAGCTTTTATAAACTTAAATTGTTGAACCTCGTTCTTTTCTTCCCATGCATGTAAATCAGTATCAAAATGGCGCAGTTCAAAAATCAGTGTATTTTCAATAGCTCTAATATGTCCAATTTCATAGAAAGTAACTTCTCCATCTACAAGGTGGCGAAAAACAAACATCATCGAATTACCGCTAGGTGGACTCCAAATCTCTTCAGTATCTCCACCAAAAGCTTGACCTTTCCAATGGCCTTCCACGAATGATATAATTTCCAAATTTGCATTTGGCGAATCTTCTCCTTCTTTTAATTGAAGTGTATTTTGACCTTGAACAAGGGTCATTGGAATCAATAAAAAAATACAAATAAGTTTCATAAGCAGGTTGTTAATAATCAATAAACTTTATTTTTTGTTAAATCCAACATGCTATTCGTCATCTAACAACAATGCAGGTAAATTAAGTGACTTAAATAAGGTGTTGTAAGCACTCATTTCTGTATTAATAATAGCATTCTTTTCTTGTTTAAATTTATTCCAGTCAGCGAGTAAATCATTTAAACGCTCTTTGGCACCTTCGGTCACCTTTGGTTCTGCAACATCTACAAAACCTTTTAAATGCAATAAGTCTGCATTAAGTTGATTGTTAAAGTTAATGACATCTTGGAAGGTTTTTTGTTTAGGCTGAATTAAATTTTCTTCCCAAGAAGTAATACGTTTTTTAAGTTCTTTTCCTTTATCAAGTAACTCTTCTGCCTGTTCGTTGTCTTTTAATAGCTTTTGGTAATTAGTTAATTGGGTTTTGGCTGAACGCATTTTATTTACTGCATCGTGCATCTGCTTAACTGTTGCATCAATGGTTTGCAATACAGATTGCTGTTCTGCGTAATCAGCGGTTGTTCCTTCTATCTTCGGGTTTGCCAAAATAACAGCAGAAGTTTCCACTATTTCTTCACCTAATGTCATTCTAAGGATATAAGTTCCCGGAGCAACGCGATGTCCAGCAGAATTTCCAAAAACAAAAACCTTTTCTACACTTGGTAGCTTTTCTGTTCTAAAATCCCAAGTAAAACGATTGTATCCTTTTTTAGATGGTAATAAAGCAGGTTTTGAAGGTCCACCTGGCCAAGATTTAAAACCTTTAGGTTTCTGGTTGGTATAACTGCGGATAATTTTTCCGTTTTGTAAAACTTCTAACTTTAGTTCTGTAGAATCTAATTTTTTTGGTAGATAATAATCTACTGTGACTCCAGATTTTGGGTTTTGTCCTAAACCAGGAATTGGTTTGTCTTGGCTGCCGCCAAAAATCCGATATGCTGGTTTGGGTTGTACAATTTTTAATTTTTCTGAAGTATTAAAACTGTTTTGAATAGCCCCAACATCATCTAAAATCCAGAAAGAACGCCCTGCGGTTGCTACCACCAAATCATTATCCTGAATAGTAAGGTCATTAATTGGAACAACTGGTAAATTCAATTGAAATGCTTGCCAATTTTGTCCATCATCTAAAGAAATATACAGCCCTGTTTCTGTACCGGCATATAGTAAGCCTTTTTGTTTTTTGTCTTCACGAACTACTCTAGTAAAGGTATGTTTGCCATTAATTCCGTTAGTGATTTTTGTCCAAGTTTGTCCGTAATCTGTAGTTTTAAAAATATAGGATTTCAAATCCATGGCCTTATAGCGCATGACAGTTATATACGCTGCAGCTGGATTATGAGGTGAAACTTCAATACTATTAATGATGCCGTTTCCAATATTGGGTGGAGTAATATTTTCCCATTTGGCACCACCGTCTTTGGTAATATGAACTAATCCATCATCACTGCCAGCATAAAGAACTCCTTGTTCGTGTGTTGATTCCGTTAGGTACATTAATGTGTTGTAATTTTCTCCACCTGCGGCTTCATTGGTATAAGGTCCACCACCTGATCCTTGCTTGTCTTTTTCATTACGAGTTAAATCTGGACTAATAACGTCCCAACTTTGTCCTCCATCTGTGGTTTTAAAAACAACATTACCAGCATGGTAAATGGTATTTCTGTCATGCGGAGAACTTATAATAGGTGCATTCCAGTTATAGCGGTATTTAAAGTCTTTAGGAACTTTACCTAAACCAAGTTCTGGGTATTCTTTTATAGGTTTTCCTTCTCTTGAAGCTTTCACCCATTTCTCAATAATTCCTTGGTAACAGCCTCCATAAACCACTTCAGGATTATCTGGGTCAAAAGCTAAATAAGCACTTTCGCAACCCGCTACCGAATACCAATCTTTCCAATCAATCCCACCATCATTAGTTCTACTAGCAATTGCAATTGCCGAATTATCTTGTTGTCCTCCATACACGTTATAAGGAACTAAATTGTCTGTAATAACTCGATAAAATTGTGATGTAGCTTGGTTTTGCTGTGTACTCCAACTTTTACCCCCATTATTAGAAACGTTGGCACCACCGTCATTAGAATTAATCATTTTAGAATTATCTTTTGGATTTATCCATAAATGATGATTATCGCCATGTGGAGTAGGTAAAGGTCTAAATGATTTTCCGCCATCAATAGATTTAGTAACAGGAGCATTAAGGACATACACTACATTCTCATTCTGTGGGTCAGCAAATATTTCCATATAGTACCAAGAACGTGCTATGTTGATGCGATCTTTATTTACCTGAGTCCATTTTTTACCTGCATCAACACTTTTATATACTCCGCCTTTATCGCCTTCAGCTTCAATAACAGAAAAAACAATATCAGAATTCGCTCTCGAAACCGAAATTCCAGCTTTTCCAAATGCTTCCGGAAGCCCTTCCTTAAGTTGCTTCCATGTAGTTCCGCCATCTGTAGATTTATAGATTCCAGAAGAAGCACCTCCAGATTCCATAATCCAAGGATAACGTCTATGTTGCCACATAGCCGCATACAAGATTAGTGGATTGTTCATATCCATGGATAGGGAAGAAGCACCTGTGTTAGCGTCAACGTAAAGTACACGTTCCCAATTTAAGCCACCATCCAAAGACCTATAAACACCACGTTGTTCAGATGGACCATATTGGGCACCTTGAGCTGTTACAAAAATGATATCAGGATTTTTAGGGTCGATGATAACATCAGAGATATGTCGCGATTCATCCAAACCAATATGTTTCCAAGTTTTTCCAGCGTCAGTAGATTTGTAGACACCATCACCCATTGAAGTCATAACTCCACGTGCAGCATGTTCTCCCATACCAACAACTACAATATTAGGGTTGCTTTCTGCAACAGCTATTGCTCCTACGGTACCAGTTTTTAGTTGCCCATCAGAAATATTTTTCCAGGTAATTCCATCATCTGTAGTTTTATAAATTCCGCCACCAACAGTACCCATATAGTAAGTCATAGGCTGTCCCACTACTCCTGTAGAAGTAACGCTACGCCCACCCCGAAAAGGCCCTATATTGCGCCATTTAAGTCCTGAATACATAGAATCGTTTAGGGCCACTTTAGGGGTTTCGACTTTCTTTTTTCTGCGTTGCGAATTAGCTGATTCTGGAATTAGGATTACTGCTAAAAAGAGAAGTAAAATATGTTTCATTAGTTATGGTGTTGGTTATTTTAATTTTTTGTCAAGGGCTAAAATGGTATGTAAAAGTACATTGGCGCCGTTAGCCATATCTTTTGCTGAAGTAAACTCTTTAGGGGAATGGCTAATACCGCCTCTGCTAGGTACAAATATCATTCCTGTAGGCACTATAGTAGCCATATCTTGAGCATCATGTCCTGCGCCGCTTGGCATATAATAGTGACTAAGATTAAGATTTTTGGAAGCATTCTCTATTTCTTTTTGAATAGACGGAGCTGTTAAAGCTGGATTAGCGGTAGTGTCAAGTGGTTCAAAACTTACTTTAACATTCAATTCTTCAGCAATAGTTGTGGCTCGTTCTTTAATGCTTTTGTATACTTTTTCGATGACATCTGAAGATAGGTCTCTTATCTCTAAACTGGTGATAACTTTACCTGGAATTACGTTTGGTGCTCCAGGTTCGGCTTTTATTCTTCCAACTGTCGCGACCTGAGCTCCGTTAAAACTATTGGCAACCTCATTAACAGCAACAATAAATTTAGCAGCAGCCAATAAAGCATCTTGCCTTGCATTCATTGGAGTAGTGCCCGCATGGTTTGCAAAACCTTCAAAAGTAACATCCCACCATTTTAAACCTACAATACCCTCTACAATGCCAATATTGAGTTGCTTTTGCTCTAGAATACCTCCTTGTTCAATATGCAATTCTAAAAAGGCAGCCATGGATTCTTTTTTGCGAATTACCTGAGCCAATTTTGTGGTATCTCCTCCTAGACGCATAATTCCCTCGCCCATTGAATAGCCAGTGGAATTTTTAACAGAAAATGCACTTTTGGTCAAGTGTCCAGAAATGGCTCTACTGCCCATAACCCCACCTTCTTCGTTAGAAAATATTATAATTTCTAGAGGATGATTGGTAGTAATATTTTGTTCTTGCAAAACAGTTAAGACTTCAATAGAAGCCATAGACCCAACACAGCCATCATAATTACCACCATTAGGAACTCTATCTATATGAGAGCCAAAAGAAATTAAATTTTTAGACAGATCTTTCCCTTCACGCTTGCCAATAATATTGCCAGCATAATCGATATATACTTCGAGTTTTAATGTATCTAAGGTTTCTATAATCCATTTTCTGGCTTCAATATCCGCATCGCTAAAAGCTACTCGTTCCGTATCCCCATTTTCTTGTAATCCAAATTTTGCTAAGTCAAAGATGCGTTGCTCCAATCGGTCTTGAATAACCACTGGTGCTTTTTTTTGCGCCATAAGTGGCACAGTTATAAATAATATAACTAAGGAGATTCCGAGTACTTTCATTTGGTTGGCATTAGTACCAAGAAAGATACTAAATCATAACCAAAACTTATTGCTTGTAAACAACGCTATTGTAAAAGCCTAAATTTTACATTGACCGTAGATTCTACTTTAATTTGTTCAAAGCCAATATCCAAAGGTTCTGGTGCAGCATCTTCCATGGCCATTGCTTTCATTTGCATTCTAGGTTGTTGGTTGTATCTAGGGTAATAAGGTTGAGAGTTATCTACAATATGAATTGCCATACCTACTTTTTGACCTAAAGGTTTTGTAAGTGCTTCAGCTTTTCGTTTTGCTTTTTTAACAGCTCTAGATTTTAAGGTAAGTTCCAATTCCTCCATTTTAGAATATTCTGTTTTTTCTAAATAGGTGTTGGCAATATCTATATCTTCTAATGCAGCCATTACTTTACCAGCTGTTAATCCATCATAAACTAATAAAGAATATTGTTTCCTTTTTAATACTTCTTTAGAGCGTAAAAAGTATTTTTTATAATTACTAGCCAAATCTTTAATGGTTAATTGTTTTTCAATATCAACTCCTAGATTTTTTAAACTTTGAGCCATTTTATTCTCTTGTTCTTCAACAGATTTTCTTCCTTTAGAATCTTTTTCTTGAATAGTAATATTTAAATAAATTTTATCTGGACTAACTAAAGTGTCTACACGTGCAGAAGTTTCTAAATAAGAAACATCTAAAAAGTTTTTAGATTGTGACATTGCAGTTGAAGTAATAATTAATAGCGTAAAAATTGTTATTGCTTTTCTCATGGCCATTCTTTAATAATGAAAGTTACTAAATATCTTCTAAGATTAATTAACGCCCATAACTTTAATGGGTAAATCTTTAACCCAATTTGTATGGCCTAAATACTTGGTTAGATTTTTAGATATATTTTGATTGTGAGTTTCAGTTCTAGTCTTATTAAGTACAATACATCCGTTATTTTTAAAACCTACATTATACTTTTTTGTAAATGCTTCCATTTCTTTAGTAATAATATCAGCAAAGCCATAGTAAACAAAGTAGTCTTTTGCGGATATATTTTTTTCTATTTTAAGCGGGATACTCTCATTAGATTTAGCAGGCAGACTAAATAAAAAGCAGAAGGTTAATAGTAAAAAATAATTTTTCATGTAGTTTTTATTTAAAGACGGTTTTCCTCTAATAATGTGGCAAAAACTGTTCC
>CAYTRI010000131.1:4234-6525 GCA_964440105.1 uncultured Flavobacteriaceae bacterium | reverse complement strand
GTTTTTGCTTTTTTGATGAGGTCTTGGTCGGTAAATAAATCAATTGCAGTTGCAGTTAAGGTTTTTGCTGCTACCATCATTCCTTTATTACCAATTGAAGTTCCTCCAGCAGCGACTGCTTGCCAACTATGTGCTGGTGTTCCAGGCACCCAGGTAGCTGTTCCAAAACCGACTGTTGGTACCACAAAGCTAACATCACCAACATCAGTAGAGCCATAGGCTTTTGCAGTTTCTTTGTATGGTTGCACTTCTAATGCGCGAGTTTCATTTAATCCTTCTTGGCCAAGACTTAAAGCTATTTTATTACCAAATTCTTTTTCTTCTTCAGAATAAGTAAACCCTCCAATTTCTGATAGATTATTATGTACTAATTTCTGTAGAGTTAAATTTGGTAATAGTTCATGCACACCATTAACTATCTCATACTCCATTTTTGTTTCAGTACCTAAAGCGGCACCCTCTCCAGCTTTCACAATACGTTCAAAAATACCTCTAACAACATCTCTTCTATTATGCCTAGCATAATAATATACCTCGGCAAAATCTGGTACTACATTCGGCGCTTTTCCACCATCAGTAATTACGTAATGAATTCTTGCTTCTTGTGGTATATGCTCACGCATCATATTCACCATTGCATTCATTGCTTCAACCGCATCTAACGAAGAACGTCCCATTTCTGGAGCACCTGCCGCATGAGCCGAAACCCCATGAAACCTGAACTTTGCAGAAATATTAGCTAAGGCAGCAGCGGCGCTTGCCGCATTTTGCGAACTTGGATGCCAGTGTAGGGCAACATCAACATCATCAAAAAGTCCTTCTCTAGACATGTATACCTTTGCACCACCACCTTCTTCTGCAGGACACCCGTAAAAACGAATTGTTCCAGATTGTTTATTTGCTTTCATCCAATCTTTCACTGCGATTGCGGCAGCTGAAGAAGCTGTACCAAATAGATGATGACCGCAAGCATGACCTGCAATAGTACCAGCTGATTTTTTCTCTGGAACTGCCTGCTGTGATAATCCTGGTAAAGCATCAAACTCACCTAAAATTGCAATTACGGGATAACCAGAGCCGAACTCTGCGGTAAAAGCAGTTGGAATATTTGCAACTCCAGTGATAATCTTAAAACCTTCTTCTTGCAAGGTTTTTTGTAGTAGGGCAGAACTCTTAGTTTCTTGATAACCCATTTCTGCTAAACTCCAAATTTCTTGAGCTATAGCCCTATATTTTTCACTTTTAGTATCAAGCTTAGTAAGAACAGCTTCTTTAGTTTTCTGAGCATTTATCAAATTACAGATAAAAAGAAATAGGAGCAGAAGGAATAATTTAGTTTTCATGATTGAACTAGTTTGTTGTATGATAAATATACTAAAAACGATTGCTTCGAATGAATAGGACTCTTGCGTAATTGGTTAAATTTGCATTTCAATAATTTATATGAATATTCCGCAGTCTAGTTTCCCAAGAGTAATCATTATTGGTGGTGGTTTTGGAGGGATTTCTTTAGCAAAAAAATTACATAAAAAAGAATTTCAAGTTGTTCTTTTAGACAAACATAATTACCATACTTTTCAGCCCTTATTGTATCAAGTTTCTACTGGTGGCCTAGAACCAGATTCTATTGCATACCCAATTAGAAAGGTCATACATGATTTTCCTAACACCTATTTTAGACTTGCCGAAGTACAAGAAATTGATACTAAAGACAATTTAGTAAAAACGAATATTGGACCCTTAAAATTTGATTATTTGGTTGTTGCTACTGGCTCTACAACCAATTTTTTTGGAAATAAAGCTATTGAAGCGAATAGCATGTCTATGAAGTCTATTCCAGAGTCATTAAACTTAAGGAGTTTGATTTTAGAAAATTTTGAACAGGCTTTATTAACTGATGATTTACATGAACGCGAAGCTTTGATGAATTTTGTTATTGTAGGTGGAGGTCCAACTGGGGTTGAACTGGCTGGTGCGCTAGCAGAAATTAAAAAAGGAATACTACCAAAAGATTATCCAGATTTAGATACGCGTAGAGCGCAAATAAATTTGGTACAAGGCGGTGAAAGAATTTTACCAGCAATGAGCGAGATTGCTTCTAAGAAAGCAGAACAATTCTTAGAAAGCCTTGGGGTTAATGTATGGAAAAATGTTAGGGTGAATGATTATGATGGAAAAGTTGCTACTACCAATACAGATACTGTTTTTGAAACAGCTACTTTGGTTTGGGCAGCTGGGGTACAAGCAACTTGTATTAATGGACTTGATGCTAAAGACTTCTTATGTCGTGG
>CAYTRI010000131.1:0-4134 GCA_964440105.1 uncultured Flavobacteriaceae bacterium | reverse complement strand
CCAAAATTTAAATCGCAAGGAGTCTTTGCCTGGTTTATTTGGATGTTTGTTCACCTTTATTTTCTAATAGGGTTTAGAAATAGGGTAGTGGTTTTCATTAACTGGGTATACAACTATATCAAATTTGATAGAGAGGCTAGGTTAATTATAAGGCCTTTTAAAAAGAAGTATCAGGTCAATTCATAAACGGATGCTTGATAGGGTTTTAATGTAAATTTTGAATTTGATTGTCCTGTTTCTGCTTCATCATTTGAAATTAAAAGTGAAGCATTTTCAAACGAAACCTCATTAATTATAACCCTAGTTTCGAGCTCAGTGAAACTTAAAAGAATAAGATACTTTTCTGATTCTAAAGTTCTAGTGTACGCATAGACTTCCTCATTATCCTGCAAGAGTAAATGATAATCACCATAAATCAACCCTAGGTGATTCTTTCTAATCTGTACCATTTTTTTAAAGAAACTCAAAACAGAATTCCCATCTTTTTCCTGAGCAGCTACATTTAAACCATTTGTGTAGTTTTCATTTACTTTAATCCACGGGGTTGAACTGGTGAAACCAGCATTTTTACTTTCATCCCACTGCATAGGAGTTCTTGCATTATCGCGTGCAGCATTTTTCTCATTTTCAATAAAGTCTGTTGGGCTTATATTGTTTTGCTTTAAAAGCTCAAATCGATTAAGGGTATTAATGTCCTTATAATCTTCAATAGTATTAAAACGAACATTAGTCATACCAATTTCATCTCCAAAATAGAAATAAGGAGTACCTCTCATGGTTAGGAGAAAGGTCTGTAGCATTGTGGCAGAATTATGCCAATACTCCGGAGAATCGTTTGCCCATCTACTAACACTACGAGGAAAATCATGGTTGCTTAAATACATACTTCCCCAACCTTTTTTGGCAAAAACGCTATCCCAATCAGAGTGTACTTTTTTAAATTCTGTAAGCTTCCATTTGTCTTTTCGCATCCAGAAAACCTCATCTCCATCGCGGTCTAAAGACATCAAATCAAAATGGAAAAACATATTGAGTTCTTCTCGGTCTTCATCAACAAAATCTAATGCGTTATGTAAGTTAACACCAGGTGCTTCACCAACAGTCATAACATCATATTTAGATAAGACCTGTTTATTCATTTCATACAGAAACTCATGTAATCTAGGACCTTCAGAATAGTAAGAAACAAAATTACCTTCGTACTTTTCTGGAAGTTCAGGGTAGGCAGTATCTTTTGAGATAAACGGAATAACATCCATTCGAAATCCATCAACACCTTTATCAAACCAAAAACGAATGATATCATAAATTTCTTCTCTAACTTTTGGATTTTCCCATTTTAAATCTGGTTGTTTTACTGAGAAATAGTGTAAATAATAAGCATCTGTTTGTTTATCATATTTCCAAGCATTGGCATCAACGTCAAAATAACTCCATCTTTTTGGAGGTATTCCTTTTTCAGCTGGCCACCAATGGTAGTAATCACGGTATTTGTTATCTCTAGATTTTCTTGATTCTTGAAACCAAAAGTGCTCGTCACTCGTATGATTTGCTACCAAATCCATAACCAATTTTAATCCTCTAGATTTCATGCCAGCCAATAGTTCATCAAAATCAGCCAGAGTACCAAACTCACTCATAATGGATTTATAATCACTTATATCATAACCATTATCATCATTAGGTGACGAATAAATGGGGCAGAGCCAAATAATATCTACTCCAAGACTTTTTATATAATCTAATCTTTTTATGATGCCATTTAAATCTCCGATACCATTACCAGTAGTATCTTGAAAACTTCTAGGATAAATTTGGTAGACTACACCTTCTTTCCACCATTGCCTTTTAAGGTTTGACATTTTATATTATTGAGAGCTCAAATATATTGCTTTCACCACATATTCTATTTTAAAAGATAATAGTTACAAGCGTTAATTTTTAGCTAATTATAACTTCATTAGAATTTCTTATCACTAATTTGATGGTATGAGAAAGCTATTTTTGACATGCATTATGTTATGTTTTTTAGTTACCTTAAGTGCACAAGAAACATCTAAGATTTTACAGATTGATGGGTTTTCGTATCCTGATTTTGGCGATGGAACAGCTCATAAAAACTTTGGGCTTTATTACCCTATTGCTAATAGTATTGGAATTAGGCTTCAAGGATTTTATGACCATCATGGTTTTTCAGAAAGATTTCGTCTTCCAATAGTTTTAAAAAAAGATATAAGCGATAAGACTTATATCCTAGGCGGTGTACAATCTGAGTGGAATTTTTTAGAAGGAACTGGAAAACCACGAATAGATTTGCTAATGGGTGTGGGGCATAAAGTGAAAAACAACATAACTATTGAAGGGATTATGCAATATCCACTGTTAAATAGTTCTAGTGTAAACCCGCTTGGTTCTGGTAAAGCAGGAGCTAGCTTTTTAAATATAGGTTCTAAGCTTAAATTTTGATTATTATTTTCTTGGATGAAACTCATTTAAAACTTTAGCTAAATGCGTGCGATTTACATGCATATAGACCTCAGTTGTCGTAATACTTTCATGCCCAAGCATTTGCTGAATTGCTCGTAAGTCAGCACCATTTTCTAAAAGATGGGTAGCAAATGAATGCCTAAAGGTATGTGGACTAATATTTTTATTTAAGCCAATATTTTCTGCTAACCTTTTAATAATGGTAAAAATCATAGCCCTTGAAAGTTGTTTCCCTCTTCTATTAAGAAATACAAAGTCTTCATGACCTACTTCAATTTTTTGATGAATTCTAATTTCATTTCGGTATAGATTAACGTATTTTTTATTGAGTTTACTAATAGGAACAAAACGTTGCTTATCTCCCTTGCCCGTAACTTTGATAAAATCTTCATCAAAATATAAATCTGATAGCCTTAAATTGGTTAATTCGGAGACCCTGAGTCCACAACCATACAATGTTTCGACAATGGCTCTATTCCTTTCTCCTTCTGGTTTAGACAGGTCAATGGCAGCAATCAAATTATTAATTTCATCTGTGGATAAGGTATCCGGAAGTTTTCTTCCAATTTTTGGAGATTCTATTAAATCCATGGGGTTTTCACCTCTATAATCTTCAAAAACCAAATAATTAAAAAACCCTTTCAGCCCAGAAATTATTCTCGCTTGAGACCTAGGGTTTATAGTTTTTGCTACTTCATAAACAAACTGTTGGAGGGTTTCTTTTGATATGGAAATAGGGTTTTCTAAAATGTTAGCTTCATCTAAAAAATTCACTAGCTTTTTAATATCATGGGCATAGTTTTTAATAGAATTTTCTGAAAGGCCGCGCTCAATTTTCAGGTAGTGATTATAATCTTGTAATGCCTGATTCCATTTCATTTTGTAAATATACATTTAGAAAATAAAATCTATTCTCTACAAAAAAGTAGATTTTGACAACCAATTTTCAACATATTACAACTTTAATTATCTAACATTTAAGAAGATTATATGTTTGCACATAATAATTAAACCAATTAATAATGAAGAATCTTTTAACAACTTTAGTTTTAGTAATCACAACTTTATCAATCCAAGCTCAAGGAACAGTAGATAGAACTAACTTTAGAGCTGGCATTAATGCGGGTTTAGTTACTGGAGATGCATCTGACTTTTATAGCTTTAGTTTAGGGCTAGATATTCTCCATGTATGGGGTTTATCTAAAGAAATAGACTTAGGTGTAGCAACAGGATTTAATAATGCATTCGGAGAAGAAGAAACATTTTCTGAAGGAGGAGTAACAATAAATACAGAGTTTGCAAATGTGCAATATATTCCAGCTGCATTAGCATTAAGAATATATCCTTCTTATGGCTTTAAGTTTGGGGGAGATATTGGTTATGGAATTGGAGTAAGTGATGGTTTTGATGGAGGTTTTTATTATAAACCTTTAATAGGTGTGGACCTTAACGGAAGCACAGAACTTAACGTTTCTTATGCTGCTATTAGCAATGATGGAACTTTTGCAACTGTAATGATAGGTGTTCTTTTCTTGTTTTAGAATTTAATATCTTTTACTAATAGTTTTTAAGTATTTTTTTATATTTAACTTGGGTATATAACCCTAATTAAACATAAACACTAAATATTGAGAATTATGAAAAAAA
>CAYTRI010000130.1:4307-6673 GCA_964440105.1 uncultured Flavobacteriaceae bacterium | reverse complement strand
TGTAAGTGGTATTGCAAAGCCCTTTTATTTTAAACTTACCAGTACTATCAGATATAGCAGTTTTCTTCCCATCCAAAGTTTGAATTGTTGCTCCATTTAAGGGAGTTTTATCATGATAATCCATAATAGAGCCCTTTAAAATGCTTTCACATTCTTGAGAATAACTAGCGTATGTTATAAATAATGAAGATGTTATGAAAAACAGTTTTTTCATAAAAAAGAATTGCTTTTTTACCTAATTAGGTGAATACTACAGAATGACTATACTGGAAGAGCAGTAGTGGGAGGGGGTCTACTAAAAAGGGAATAAGAAAGTGTGTTTTTTTGTAGAGTACTTACATACATGTTATTGTACTCATCAAAAACTTGATAAACAGTAAAAGAAAAATTTGCAGTTGAATTAATACTAAGGGTATCTTGCTGATTGTCTAATGATAGAACACAAGTAGTACAATCTTCAATGTCGTCAGTATCATTATGAGAATAAGTATGAAGCGCAGATACTTTGATAAAAAGTAATACGGTAAATAGAAAAATACCAAATATTTGGGTTATATACTTCACGAAACAAAACTAACTAAATTAGAACTACAGCATATGTTAACAAAATCACAATTTTAAGAGAGAAGAAAGCCTAGACCTAAACGTTTAAGCATCTTTTTTTCGAAAGCCCAGAAAAATTTGAATTGCCCAAACAACCACCCAAAGAAAACAAGTAGCACTTGATA
This sequence comes from uncultured Flavobacteriaceae bacterium, assembly GCA_964440105.1. Classification (GTDB taxonomy): domain Bacteria; phylum Bacteroidota; class Bacteroidia; order Flavobacteriales; family Flavobacteriaceae; genus Croceitalea. The sequence continues at coordinate 5,945 of CAYTRI010000130.1, read as the reverse complement.
AATTGGAAATATTAAAAGAATTCTAATCGGCCAATATACCCAACCCGAAACATTCCCTTTTGTAATTCCAATAAGTTCCGTAAGTGGTGCAGCTAGTTTTGCAGAAACACTGCCAGTTATCGCAAAAACAATAAATATAATTATGATTTGAAAGTTGGATTCAATACCCCAACGTTTTTTTAATTTTTCCATCAAGCAATTTTCGATGGCAAATTTACAAGATTATATTCTTGGAAAAAAAGGTCCTAGCCGCTGATTATATTTTCTTTGAAAATACACAAAGTAGTTATATAATTTATAATTAACTTCATAACCATAATCAATTTGAGGGTCGTAAGCTATCTGAAGCTCGTAAAGATTAGAATTAAACCTATTGGGTTGTAAAACTCTTTGATTCCAATTGGTAACCATTATACTGTTTCTGCTCTCTAAAAATGATTGCGAATAGTAACCTTCTGGTCTAGCTATACTTTGTAGCCAAACAAAAAAACCTGGTTCAATTATAATTATTTCATATTCCGTTTTATCATCGGAAATTTCTACAGGCTCTTCACTTTCTGATGCAAAAACTTGCTTTTCTTGATTAGATATTTCAACCGTCTCTTTTTGTGTGCCACAGGAATTGACCATGACAAAGGCCAGTATAATTAATGGAAGCTTACTTAGTATATTCTTTTTCATACAGTTAATATATAAAAAAAGCCGTTTAGAAAGTCTAAACGGCTTGTTAAATACAATAGGTTTGGGTTTACTTACCAAATAATCCTCCTAGAAGTCCACCAAGGCCACTTTTCTTTTGTCCACCTCCTGATAAGACCATTCCTGCTAAATCATCAATAACGCTACCATCACCGTCTGAATCTAAAAAACTTTCTATAAGAGATTGCTGCTTGTTGGCAGTTTTATTTCCACCCATCAATCCTCCTAAAAGACCACTTAACGCATCTGGACTAGTTACATTTTGTTGTCTAGTTTGCTTACCTAAATAGCCTAATAAAATAGGAGCTGCTATTTTTAATATTTGCCCGATAGAACCTGCATCAATTCCAGATTTGCTACTAAGTGCATTCTCTACTTGCGGTTGTTTAGATCCAAATACATGACCTAAAATACCAGCACCATCGTCCATAACAGATTGATCTACACCACCACCAAATAATCCTCCTAGGTTATCTAAAATACCACCATCATGTTTAGATGATAATGCGTTCATTAAACCTTGTGCTCCTCCTGGAGTAGAAGTGTTTTTTTTCATTGCACCCATTATCAATGGCATTGCCATTGCTAATACATCAGCAGTTTTATTTTCTGGCTGACCTGTTTGACCAGCAACTCCGCTGATTAGTTGTTTCCCGATTGGGCTATTTATTAAATCTAATAATCCTGACATTTTTTATAGTGTTTAGAATAAGGTTACAATGTACAAAAAAGAAGGACTTTAAAAAGTTTTCCAGATAAAATTGAAGCTATTTTAGTAGTTTAATAATTTGTTCTGCAAGTTCAAGTCCAATTCTATCTTGAGCTTCATTAGTTGCAGCACCAATGTGTGGTGTTAAAGAAATTCTTGGATGCATCAATATTTTTATTTCTGGGCTTGGCTCAGATTCATAAACATCCAATCCAGCAAATGATACTTTT
>CAYTRI010000130.1:0-4207 GCA_964440105.1 uncultured Flavobacteriaceae bacterium | reverse complement strand
TATTTCTGGGCTTGGCTCAGATTCATAAACATCCAATCCAGCAAATGATACTTTTCCATTATCTAAAGCGTTAAGTAAAGCAACTTCATCTACAGTTCCACCTCTAGAGGCGTTTACCAATCCAACGCCATCTTTCATTTTAGAAAACTCTTCCTTTCCAAGAATATAATCTTTCTGAGCAGGTACATGAATGGAAATAAAATCAGAATTTTTAAGAACCTCATTTAGTTCTGTAGTTTTTAATTGAAAATTAAGAGATTGCCCATCATGAAAATCAAGCTTTAAATCCAAGTCATTTACATGATTGTCGGTAAATAGTACTTTCATACCAATCCCTAAAGCTATTTTTGCTGTCGCCTGACCAATTCTTCCAAAACCAATAATACCTATTGTTTTCCCTCTAAGCTCGGAACCACCGCCGTAAGACTTTTTCAATTGTTTAAACTTACTATCGCCTTCTAAAGGCATATTTCTATTAGAATCATGTAAAAAACGCACGCCACTAAATAGATGAGCAAAAACTAATTCTGCAACAGATTCAGAAGATGCGGCTGGAGTATTTATAACATGAATCCCTTTTGACTTGGCATAGTCAACATCAATGTTATCCATTCCAACTCCACCACGGCCAATTAGTTTTAATGAAGGGCAAGCGTCAATTAATTCTTTTCTTACCTGCGTTGCACTTCTTACCAACAGTCCATTAATAGTATTATCATTAACAAAACTAACTAACTGCTCTTGCGCTACTTTGGTAGTAATAACTTCGAATCCGGCAGCGTTTAATGCTTCAACCCCAGATTCAGAAATTCCATCATTAGCTAAAATCTTTACCATTTCTTATTATCCTTTACGTTCTAATTCACTCATAATATCTACTAATGTGCCAACGCTTTTTAAAGACAATGCATTGTACATAGATGCGCGATAACCACCTACAGAACGATGCCCATTAATTCCATTAATTCCAGCTTCTTTCCAATACTTATCAAAAGTTTCTTTTAGGGTGTCGTCAGTAATATTAAATGTAGCATTCATATTAGAACGATCTTCTTTAGCCGCAAAACCAGAAAAAACAGGATTTAAATCTATCTCTGAATAAATAAGACTTGCCTTTTTTTCATTGATTTCTTCAATTGCTGCTATTCCACCCAAATCTTTCAACCATTGCATAGTTAACATAGAAACATAAATTGGAAAAACGGGAGGGGTATTAAACATACTGTCCTTGCCAATATGTACTTTGTAGTCTAGCATAGAAGGAATCTTTCTAGAAACCTTTCCTAAGATATCATCTTTTACTACAACTAGTGTAGTACCTGCAGGACCCATATTTTTTTGAGCACCAGCATAAATTAAATCGAATTGAGAAAAATCTAATTGTCTTGAAAATATGTCGGAACTCATATCACAAACTAAAGGACAATCTACTTTAGGAAATTCTTTGATTTGAGTTCCAAAAATTGTGTTATTGGAAGTGATATGAAAATAATCTAGACCAGCAGGAATGGTATAGCCCTTTGGAATAAAGTTGAAATTTTTTTCTTGTGAAGAAGCTACTTCATCAACATCACCAAATAAACGAGCTTCTTTAATAGACTTTAAACTCCAAGTTCCAGTATTTAAATAACCAGCTCTTTTTTCTAATAAATTATATGCAACAGCTAAAAACTGTGTGCTAGCACCACCTTGTAAGAATAATGCAGTATATCCTTTTCCTTTTAGACCTAACAGTTCAATAGCTAAAGATCTAGCGGTTTCCATTATATTAACAAAGGCAGGGCTTCTATGAGATATTTCAATAAGAGAAAGCCCGCTTCCATCTAATTCAACAACTGCTTCTGAAGCTTTTTTCATTACTTCTTGTGGAAGAATACATGGACCGGCACTAAAATTATGTTTTTTCATTATTAGAAAGTTTGGTTGAGCATCAAAATTTAAGCGGTAAAGGTCTTAAAATTTAAGGTAAAGAAAAAAGGAAAGTAAAATTTACAGATTTAATAGAAATTGAATGGTATCTATTCCGTCTGCATAGTCGTTTAAGCTAGGTTTTTGTGTTGCTCCAAATAGAATTGAATTTTTAATACTGTTGTTAGAAACAATGCATTGAAGTTGTTCGCTATTGGTTTTAAGTTTTTCCTGCAGTTCTTCTACATTAGCATAATACTCATAGTAAAGTGTTCCGATAGGAGACCCGTAGCTTTCATCTTCTTTTAAAAGAACAAAATTGTTGTCGTACAGTTTAAAATCAGACATTAAGTAAACTGCCTTGTTGTAATCGTAATTATTGGCATATTTACTGGTATTGATTACGGTATCATACTCAAAAATTGATTCAAAAAAATGAGCAAAATCATATCCTTTTGGTACAAACAATTTAGAAACACTTCTACAGCCTAAACCAAAATACCTGAAAATATCTTCACCAATGGGTTTTAGTTCTTCTTTAGTCTCGTTCCCTGAGATTACCGCAACCGAATTTCTATTTTTTCTAATAATATTCGGGTGTTTACCAAAATAATATTCAAAATACCGCCCTGTATTGTTACTCCCTGTGGCAATAACAGCATCAAAGCCATGTAATTGCTCGTCAGTAAATGATATGTTGTTCTTTAGGGATTTATCAGAATCAGTAAGAAAACCAGCAAAAAAAGGAAGCAATACTTTATCATTAGATGAAAGCTTTGCTAAAACTTTATGCCCACTAAGTAAAACGCATATAAAATCATGAAAGCCTACTAGTGGAATATTACCTGCCATTATTATGGCGACCGTTTTTTCTTCTGGATTGGTGTTTGCTTCGTATTTAGATAACCAATTTGCTAGTTTATCTTGGGTTAACAATCCCCCCCATTGCTTTAAAGCAAAAAGAACATTATCCTCTGTAAACCAACCATTTTGGTAACCTGCCTGTCTAATAATTTCTTCTAGCTTTTTGTCCCAAACAGAATTTGATTGCTTGTCATTATCACAAAAATCAACAAGAAACTTACCGAGTTTAACAAAAGCTTGCAAAATAGCGTTGTCTACTGTCATTATATTTGTAAACTAAATTGGTGGGGGTTATTTTTGCACAAAAATAAGCTAAGCTGAATTGAGTTCAGCGCAAGAAAAAGAAAATTATGGCGATTATTATAACTGAAGAATGTATTAATTGTGGAGCATGTGAACCTGAGTGTCCAAATACCGCGATTTATGAGGGAGCTGATGAGTGGCGTTATAGTGATGGGACCTCCCTTACTGGTGATGTTGTTTTGCCAGATGGTAAAGCTGTAAATGCAGATAAAGTTCAAGAACCTATAAGTGATGAAGTGTATTATATCTCTCCCGACAAGTGTACTGAATGCATGGGTTTTCATGAAGAGCCGCAGTGTGCTGCTGTTTGTCCCGTAGATTGTTGTATCCCAGATGAGGATGTTGTAGAGACAGAAGAAGAGCTTCTTGGAAAGCAACGATTTATGCACCCAGAGGAATAGCAATGGAGCAAGAAAAAGAATATAATGGAATCTGGAAAAATATTGGATGTTTTCTTTCGGCTTTGGCCATTCTGGGTATTATAGCTGTATTTATAATATTAGGATATCTCTTCTTTAGCGGATTTTAACCCAGTTTCGACTTTATAACATTTCTATTATATAAAACCCTAAGTTGCCTAAATACTAAGTCCTCTTTTTTTAAAGGTTTTTGAATATGCCTTTTTATGTATTTGTTATACATTATTTCGCGATGAAGATAATCCCCAATAGTAGAGCTAATAACATAGATGCTTAATTGACTTGAAGGAAGATTTAAGGCAGATATTACCTCAAGCAGGTCGGCTCCATTTAGATTTGGCATATCTAAATCTAGTAAAACTAAAGTTGCTTTTTTTTCAACTAAATCTGTAACTAAGTTTTTTAGTGCATCAATGGGATTGTCGTAATTTTTAATTTCCTTAGTAATGTTTAATTTTTGGATGATTTTTGAGTGAAGCTTATTTATTATTTTACTATCATCTATTACATAAGCAACATCAAAATAACTTGTAAACATAAGGTATGGTTCGGGGGTTATTCAGGAATATTAACAACAAAAACCATAATTTTATTATGTGTAAGCCATAAAAAAAGTATAAACTATAAGTTTTAAGATATTTTATTAAAAATACTTCCCCTTATATTTGCAGCCTTAAAACGTAAAAATGAAAGCTGGAATCGTAGGATTACCT
>CAYTRI010000129.1:0-6704 GCA_964440105.1 uncultured Flavobacteriaceae bacterium | reverse complement strand
TTAGTTACTAATGCAGCTGTGGTAACTATATTTGGAAAATATACTGGATGTAGAAGAATGCTCAATTTGATTATTTGTTTATTTGATAATTCCTTAGCGAATTCAGTTTATTTGTTAGGCTTTCTATCTCAGCTCTGATAGTTAGATAGTCTCTATCTGAAAAGTATCCTAGCTCAGTACAAATGATTACTTGATTGAGTAATTCAACAGCCGAACCAAAAGCTATTGTTGTAAAATGGGCTTTATCCTTATTGGTTTTTCTAGCAGAGCCCTCTGCTGCAATATTTGAACAAACTGAAACTGCTGCTCTTCTAATTTGAGAGACTAACCCAAATTTTTCCGTGTCAGGAAGCTTATTTGTAAGCGGATATAGATTCTTAGTTAATTCTTTAGCTTCCAGCCAAACCTCTAATTTTTCAAAGGCATATGTATACATAATTATGGAAAATCAACAAATATCACGAATCTACAGATTTTGATTTTCTTCTTTTTCTAAAGAAATCGAAAATGAACCATCCAGCTAAAAGAATAAGAAAGTACTTGAAATAAGACCTAGGTTCTCCACTACCACCAACGGTAGTAAAAATTCTATCCCAACGAAATTTCCAATTAGATATTCCCTCGTCAAAATTGTCAAAACTCATCCAAATAAATACTGGTTTTCCTACAATATGGTCTTCTGCAACATAACCCCAAGCACGACTATCTTCAGAGTGGTCACGGTTGTCACCCATCATCCAATAGTAATCTTGTTTAAAGGTGTATGAATTTGCTTCTTTACCATTAATAAAGACTTGACTTCCATTTACTTTAACCTCATTCTTCTCATAATCTCTTATAATTTTTTTATAAAAAGGGATTGTTCTTGCATTAATTTCAACCGTAGCTCCTTTTTTAGGAATATAAATAGGGCCAAAATTGTCAACATTCCATTTGTAATATGGACTTTGTGGGAACACATTATAACCCGCTTCACCTTTTGGCAATACCTCCATTATAATGGAATCTATATTCTTATTCTTTCTTAGTTGGATAACCATCTCATCAGTCATATTAGCTATCCTAGCTCTTGGAGTTTCTTCTTTGAGTGAAAGTCGTAACCCTCTAATAATGTCTGGTGAGATTCCTTTTTCATCTGTTTGAATAAATGGATTTCCAGCATTATCTGCAGCTACATAAAACCCATTTTGACGTAATAAATTAAGTTGATTTTGAGTAATGCCAGCAGGAATATATTTGCGTGGATAATCTGTTGCATCTACTTCTTCTAGCCATTTTCTAGAGACTCCTTTTTGCGAATAAACAGTATAGTTGTTCATTACTCTAGCTCGGTCTGATAGCTTTAATTTTTCTCCATTAATATGAACAAATCCATCTATAACGGCTAAAGAATCTCCTGGAGTACCTACACATCGCTTTACGTAATTCGATTTTTTATCTATTGGTTTTTTCACCCCTTTAGATTTTACAAAAAATTGGGTCACAGTATCTGCTGGCCAGCTAAATACTACAATATCGTTTTTCTCAGGAGTTTCAAATCCTGGTAAACGGAAATACGGAATTTGAGGCTTATTTAAGTATGACCTTTTTTTGATAATAGGAATAGTATCATGAACCATAGGTGCTGCAACAGCCGTCATAGGTGTTCTTGCACCAAAATGGAATTTACTAACGAATAAGAAATCTCCCACTCGTAAAGTACGTTCCAATGAACCGGTGGGTATTACATAAGGTTGAATAAAATATGTATGTACAAGAGTTGCAGCAACTATTGCAAAAACAATAGAACTTACCCATTCTCCAAGACCAGTTTTTGGTTTAAGACTTCTATCTTCAATATAGTTTACATCTTCAGCATAGTTGATATAGTAGATATAAAAACCTAAAGTTAAAATTACCAACCACGTATCTAGTAATTTGTTTTTACCAAAACTCCTTATAGTCTCTACCCAAACTACAGGGAACATTAATAAATTAATTATGGGGATAAATAATAAAACAACCCACCATTTAGGGCGATTAATTATTTGCATTAAAACAATGGCATTGTAAACAGGAATTGCAGCTTCCCAAGCTTTTCTACCTGCTTTTACATAAAGTTTCCATGTTCCTAAAAAATGAATGACTTGGATGATTAAGATAAAAATAATCCATTGTGTACCGTCCATAAAAAAGCTTTTTACTCGATAATCGAGATTTAATATTCTGGGGTTTACCCCAAAAATAAAATTAGTTTTTAATCTGTAACTCGCGAACCTGCACTGAGACAGTTATTTCTTAGACTAACAAATATAAGTTTTGTTACCATTTAACTTAAGTTTAGCACATCCTTCATAGTAAATACTCCGGTTTTGCCAACTAACCACTCTGCTGCAATAATAGCTCCAAGAGCAAACCCTTCTCGACCATGTGCTGTATGCTTAATTTCTATACTATCAACAGCACTAGTATAGTCTACAGTATGAGTGCCTGGTGTTTTGCCAATTCGTTTAGCTGTAATTGGGATTTCATTTTCCTTAGCATCTTCCATTTTCCAATTTGTATAACTGGAATTTCCTATAATGCCTTCTGCTAAAGTAATTGCTGTGCCGCTTGGAGCATCTAATTTTTGAGTATGGTGTATTTCTTCTAAAGCAACATCATAATCTTTTATGTCAGCTATCATTTTTGCAAGTTGCTTGTTTAGTTCAAAAAAGATATTTACTCCTAAACTAAAGTTAGAGGCATAGATAAAAGCACTTTTATTTTCATTGCATTGGTTAACAGCATCTTCAAATTTTGATAGCCACCCTGTAGTACCAGAAATAACAGGAGTTTTATGCTTAAAACAGCTGGTAATATTGCCAAATGCTGCTTCTGGAGTGCTAAAGTCAATAGCAACATCCATAGTGCTATAGTCTACATTGTTAGTATCTAAATCTATTTTAGCCGTAATAGAATGACCTCTTTCTAATGCTATTTTTTCTAGCATCTTTCCCATTTTTCCGTAACCAAATAAACCAATTTTCATTTTTTAAAATTTAATGACTAATGCCATTCCATAATTAGGCTGAGCGTTAATTTGATTAAAATCTAAATAGGGTTTAAAATCCATTGAAAGTCTATCATCAATATTAAATTGTTTTAAATGTGCATCTACATTTGCATCTACCACATTTAGGGTGTAGAGCAAGATTGTTATAAGCAAGGCTAAATCTCGCTGTTCTTGAAAACGTTCTTGTGCATTTTGTAACGCAGAATCTGAAACCCTTGGATTACCTGGGCTAATTATTCCACCGTTTTGTGGATAAAACTGATCGTCTTCAAAACCTGCTTTTCTTCTTTTAAAAGCATCTCTAAATGTATTGTAGTTTGTGTTATTAATTGAATAATTGTAAACGCCAAAACCAATTGCTCCCCATACTATTGGAGCCTTCCAATAGCGTTTGTTGTAAATCTGCCCCATACCAGGGAGCAAAGCAGATAAAAAAGCAGCTTTACTTGGCGCAAGCGGATTTATCTGTTTTTGATAAGTTACTTCTTCTACAACAATACCTCTTGTTTTTAGGTCTGTAGACAATGAATCTGATTTTTTAACAGCAATAGAATCGTTCTTGGTTTGCTGGGAAAAAATAAGACTAGAAGTCAATAAGAAAAAAAGTATGATAAGGTATTTACCCACCTGTTAGAATTTTTTTTAATCGTTGAAACTCTTCTTTAGAGTGAAATGGAATTACAATTTTACCTTTACCACTAGGTGATGAAGTAATATCAACTTTCACGGAAAGGTTTTTGGTGATACTATCAATGTTTTTACTGATATACCCAGGAAGTTCTTTTTTTGTTGGCTTAATATTTGCCGTAGATACGCTTTTCGATGTTTTAAAAGCTTTTACCAATTGCTCGGTCTCACGAACAGACAAACCTTCTGCAACTATCTTCTCATAAATAGAAATCTGGTCTTTTTTCTTATCAATATTTACCAAAGCTCTACCATGACCCATAGAAACAAAACCGTCTCGCATCCCAGTTTGAATAATTGGGTCTAGTTTAAGTAAACGCATGTAGTTGGTAATAGTAGAACGTTTTTTACCTACGCGCTCACTCAATTTTTCTTGAGTAATATTAATTTCGTCTGTTAGTCTTTGATATGATAATGCAATTTCAATAGGGTCTAAATCTTGACGCTGAATATTTTCAACCAAAGCCATTTCTAAAGACTCTTGGTCATTTGCAATTCTTATGTATGCGGGAATTGTTTCTAGGCCTACTAATCTTGAAGCTCTAAATCTTCTTTCTCCAGAAACTAATTGGAACTTATTAAAATCTAACTTTCTAACTGTGATTGGTTGAATAATTCCAAGTTCGCGAATAGAACTAGCCAATTCTTCAAGAGTATCATCATTAAAATTAGAACGCGGCTGAAAAGGGTTTACTTCTATAGCATTAATATCTAATTCTACTACGCTACCTATTACCTTATCTGCATTCTTGTCAGAAACAGATTGGATATCATTTTCTGGATCTTTTAAAAGAGCAGACAAGCCTCTACCGAGAGCTTGTTTTTTAGTTGCTTTCGCCATTTAAACTTTTTCCTTGTTTTTACTCAATAATTCGTTAGCCAAGTTCAAATAGTTAGATGCCCCTTTACTACTAGCATCATATTTGATAATACTTTCACCATAACTTGGTGCTTCGCTAAGTTTTACATTTCGCTGAATTATAGTATCAAAAACCATATCTGCAAAATGCTTTTTTACTTCTTCCACAACCTGATTTGATAATCGTAAACGAGAATCATACATGGTAAGTAACATTCCTTCAATATCTAAATCAGCATTATGTATTTTTTGTACACTTTTTACAGTGTTTAGTAGTTTACCTAAGCCTTCTAGAGCATAATACTCACATTGTATAGGTATCATTACAGAATCCGCAGCTGTAAGTGCGTTCAATGTTAATAAACCTAGTGATGGGGCACAATCTATTAAAATATAGTCGTATGAATCTTTAAGGTTTTTTATAGCCTCTTTCATCATATATTCACGATTATCCTTATCAACTAATTCTATCTCAATAGCCACTAAGTCTATATGTGATGGAATTAAATCTACATTAGGAGAATTGGTACTAACTATTGTTTTTTGTGCTGTAAGGGTATGCTCTAATAACTGATAAGTACCACTTTCAACACTATCTACATCAATACCAAGCCCAGAAGTTGCGTTTGCTTGCGGGTCGGCATCAATTAAAAGCACTTTTTTCTCTAAAACACCTAGTGATGCAGCTAAGTTAACCGTAGTGGTAGTTTTACCAACACCACCTTTTTGGTTTGCAATAGCAATTATTTTGCCCATTAATTAAGTAAGTTAGAGGCTAAAAATACAATTATTTAACGTGTTAAAAAATGTATTTTGTTAACACAAAGTGAATAAATAGGGTAAGACGCGTTAAAGAAAGTTAAACAAATCACCATTAAATTAATTTGATAATTTTTTGCTCAAAAAAATCAGCCTTTTTACTTTATGACTATTTGTTTTTAGTTTTTAAACTGTCTTCATATTCAATTAAAAAAATTTCTTCGTCATCTTTTTTCATGTAATATTTTTCGCGAGCAAATTTTTCTAATTCTTCTGGACTGGAAAGTTCCTTTAGTACTTTTTTATCTTTTGAAATTTCGTTTTGTAGAAATTCCTTCTGCTGCTCCAATTTTTTAACTTCTTTTCGTAATTCTAAGTGAATTAGAAGTGAATTGGTATCAAAAAAAGCCATCCAAATAACAAAAAGTGTAAGTACTAAAACATACATATTTGCTAGTAATTTAAACCACTTTTTTTGTTTTAATGCAGCAAATCCCATTCTTAATTTAGTTTATCATTTATTATAGTTCGAACTATATCTACGGCTACTGTATTATAATGATTATTTGGAATAATTATATCTGCAAATTCTTTTGAGGGTTCTATAAATTGATTATGCATTGGTTTTACAGCAGTTTGGTAACGATGCAAAACTTTTTCTAAATCGTGACCTCGCTCTTTTATATCCCGCTGTAGTCTTCTAATTAATCGCTCATCAGAATCTGCATGCACAAAAATCTTAATATCAAACAGCGCTCTAATTTTTGGGTTGCTTAAAACAAGAATGCCCTCAACTATCATTACTTTTCTAGGTTCTGTAAGAATTGTTTCGTCTAAGCGAGTTTCTTCTACAAAAGAATAAACAGGTTTTTGAATGGGCTTGTTCTGTCTTAATAGATTAAGATGTTCAATTAAAAGCTCAAAGTCTATTGAATTGGGGTGGTCAAAGTTTACTTTGCTACGCTCTTCTTTGGTCATATGTGATAAATCATTGTAATAAGAATCTTGAGAAATTACTCCAACAACATTTTTGGGTAATTCATTTACAATTTGATTTACAACCGTTGTTTTACCACAACCTGTACCACCAGCTATTCCAATTATTAGCATTCAATAAAGTTTGATTCAAAAGTAAGAATTTGATAGTATACCAACTTCTAGTAACATCAAATAATAAAGGAACATATTAATTGCAAATATGTTGTTTTAAAATGTTTGGTTGATTGCCTTATAATTACTTTTGCCAAATGCAAGCCGAAAACCAAAAACCAAACTTTGAATTTGTAGCACTTATGGCATCTTTAATGTCTATAGTTGCGTTGGCGATAGATGCTTTATTACCTGCTATTTCTAATATTGGTAAAG
>CAYTRI010000128.1:3782-6747 GCA_964440105.1 uncultured Flavobacteriaceae bacterium | reverse complement strand
CAGAATTTTCAAAATTCTCAGCCTCTTTTAATTCTTGCTCACAAGAAGTATACACTAACATTGCTAAAACCAAGGGAACTAATAATAAATACTTAAATTGATAAACCTTTTTAGACTTTGTTTTACTTAACATGACGATTCGCTTTTTGATTAATGATTTTTTAAAAAATTGATTGACAAAACTGATATTTTGTGTTTGAAAAGCTTCAGCCAAAAGCACTTGATACTGCCCTTTTTTATTGGTTTTAGCTACAATAGAATCAGCTATAAATTCGTGCAGTTCTGAAACTCGTTTTTGATACACATATACAAGTGGATTAAACCAAAACGCAATACGCATGATTTCAAAAAAGAGTAAATCCAAAGAATGCCATTGTTTAATATGCACCAGTTCATGTGCAACGATATTGGCCTCATTTTCTTTTTTAATTTGCTCACCTAAGAAGATATTTTTAAAGAAGGAAAAAGCTAGTTCGCTTTTTTTAACTACAACTTTAGTAAAGTCTTTATAATGACGAATAGTTCCATTCTCTTTAAGCCAATAAATTTGAAAGAGTTTATAACCAAACCAGAGTGCAGAAAGTAGCGCGCCAATTCCAAAAACCAAATACTCCGTAGGTAATGATGCCAGCCAATTAGTTTCTGTTTCCACTGCTCCAACAGCAACGCTATCTAATTGCCATATAAAACCAGGATATCCCATAATTTCTGAGGGAACACTTGTTTTAAAAGCTTCAATCTTAATCCATGGTAAAATTGTAGCTAGTATAAAAGTACCCATAAGGTAAAAGCGATTCCACTGAAAAAAGGTTTCTCTTTTTAAAAACAGGTCGTAGACCACTAAAAAGAGTAATTGAAATGCTAAAATCTCTAAAATATACTGAACCATAGTTTTATATCTTATTTGTCATTTCGAAATGAGATTAGATGTAATCGAGTCGATTGAGAAATCTCTTTTAAATTCTTCGTTATCAAGATATTCATCGGGACTCTGTCAGAATGACATTGTTTATTATTCCTCTTCTTTAATTTTATTCATGATACTCTCTAATTCTGAAAGGCTGATATCGTTCTTCTTCATAAAAAAAGACACCATACTTTTAAAAGAACCTTGAAAATACCCATCAACCAATTTGTTAATGGACTGATTACTGTATTCAGATTTTTTAACTATTGGATAGTAGATATGACCTTTACCCACTTTTTCATGGTCCACAAAGCCTTTATCTTCTAGAATACGGACGATGGTAGAAACTGTATTATAGGCTGGTTTTGGCTCTGGCAATTCTTCTAGTAAAGAAGCAACATTAGCTTTTTCTAACTGCCATAGTAATTGCATTACCTCTTCCTCTGCTTTTGTGAGTTGTTTCATATGTTCTACTAATCTTTTAGTTCAATTATAAAACAAATATAACTAAATATTTAGTTTAAACTAATTTTTTAGTTATAAAATGATACAAAGTATATTCGTGATTGTAACAAAAGCCTGCTAACTTTGTCTAATAGCTATAATCATACTATGGACATTGCTTTACTTATAATTGGATTTATTTTAATGCTAGTAGGCATATTAGGAAGTTTTTTACCTGTACTTCCAGGACCTCCGATAAGTTGGCTAGGTTTACTACTGCTCTACCTTACAAAAGCTATCCCCGACGATTGGTGGTTATTAGGGATAACACTAGTTATTGCCATAGCTGTTTTTATCTTAGATTATATTATTCCTGCTGTTGGCACCAAAAAGTTTGGAGGAAGCAAGGCCGGTATGGTTGGAACAATCATTGGATTATTAGTAGCCATAATTTTTCCGATTCTGGGACCTTTTGGAATAATAATTTGGCCTTTTGTAGGGGCTTTGGTTGGTGAATTATCCAATAAAGCAGATCAAAAAACAGCTTTAAAAGCAGCGTTTGGTTCTTTTCTAGGTTTTTTAACAGGAACTTTTATGAAGTTTGTTATTGCCATTATCTATCTAGGAATTTTTATTTGGAAGGCTATAGAATTTGGCCCGGAACTATTTACGTTTAGTTGATAATTATTTCCCGTCAGTTCGAGTATTTTTTCTTCTTTTAAAAGAAAAAAGTATCGAGAACAAAAAGGCTTCTCGACACTAATTTTAATCGCTACGCTTAAAATTCACTAGAAGTGACTTCAATTACTAATCAATCCATTCAACTTTAGCTGCAATTGGCTTACGTGCCCCTTGGGGGATTTCCTCATCTGAGTAGCCCATATAGAAAAAGCCTAAACATTTTTCTCCTTGGTTTAAATCAAAAAACTCATCCATATATTTTATAAGACTTGGTGAACTCCAATACGAACCTAGATTCATTTCAGTTGCAACCAACCACATATTTTGCACTGCCATAGCTGTAGCTGCTACTTCTTCCCATTCTGGCAAACTCTCATTAGGATCTCTTTGCATACAGATAGCTATAATAGCACCTGCTTTTTTGGGGTTTTCTTGAAGTTTTTTAATTTTAATCTGCTTGGGTTTAGCCTCAGCTTCTTGGTACTTATTAGCTAAGAACTCACCCAATCTTCCTCTAGAATCACCAGTTAAAACTTTAAAACGCCAAGGCTCCGTCTTTCTATGATTTGGTGCCCAATTACCAGCTTCAAGTAATTTTTCTATGGTTTCTTTTGCAATAGGTTTGCTATTATATTGAGCAGGAAAAATGCTCCTTCTTTTTTTAATGAGTTCTAATATCATGCACTATAGTTTTCTCTTCAAAATTAGTTTAAAATGATAATAGTAAGATTA
This sequence comes from uncultured Flavobacteriaceae bacterium, assembly GCA_964440105.1. Classification (GTDB taxonomy): domain Bacteria; phylum Bacteroidota; class Bacteroidia; order Flavobacteriales; family Flavobacteriaceae; genus Croceitalea. The sequence goes on along the minus strand of CAYTRI010000128.1, from coordinate 3,983 downwards.
ATCGAAAAGAGAATTTAAACATTGTTCCAACACTGGGTTTCTATTATCAGATTTCCAAGCCACGGACAGAATCGCTTTCTGTTTTATGCGCTTTAGCTCTATAAATTTTACATTCATTTTAAAACCATATTGTAACGCTGTTGGTACAATTGAAATTCCTAATCTATTTTCTACTAATTTAAAAATAGTAAGTGCATGAAC
>CAYTRI010000128.1:0-3682 GCA_964440105.1 uncultured Flavobacteriaceae bacterium | reverse complement strand
CAATTGAAATTCCTAATCTATTTTCTACTAATTTAAAAATAGTAAGTGCATGAACAGACTTATGCGAAACCTTTGGAGTAAATCCAGCATCTTCACAGATGCTCATGATAGTGTCATAATATAAAGAGCTATAATCTTGAGAAAATAATATAAAGTCTTCTTTGACCATTTGATGAATGCCCTTAAAATTATACTGATCAACATGAAAATCAGTAGGCACTACCAACGAGAACGTATCCTTAAAAACAGGCTTTATCTGTAAGCCTTTTGGCACACGTGCCAAACGAACAAAACCAATATCCAATTTATCTTTTAATAAGGCTCCTATTTGGGCATGGTTTGAAAGCTCTTCTAAACTGGTATGAATTTCGGGAGCAGCATCCTTCAAATTCAATAGTAGATTCGGTATTACCTTTTGCATCGCCGAACCCAAAAAACCAATTCGAATTTCCCCCAAATGCCCTTCATCAATTAGTTTTAAATGCTTTTTGGTTTGGCTAAGATGATTCATAATAAATTCTACTTCTCCCTTAAGAAAAGTGCCTGCCGCGGTTAAACTAACCTTCTTTTTATCTCTCTCAAACAGTTTTACATCAAGAATTGATTCCATCTGTTTTATCTGAGTACTAAGCCCTGGTTGTGAAATAAATAACTTTTCAGCAGCTTTTCTATAATGTAATTCCTCTGCAACAGCTAAAAAATAGCTAAAGTGTCTTAATTCAATCTGATAACTCATACTTATTAAATAGTACTAAAAATAGTATTGGTAATTATCAAATATACTTTTTACTTTTATGTAAAACCAATACCAGTTCTAATGATGATTGAAAAATTGAAAAAATTTCAATTTGGTGAAGAAAAACTTACAGTTAGTACTACGCTTGCTATTGCACGTAATCAAATCAAGGGATGTTTATCCGAAAAAGCTAAAACTAAAGTCAATGAGAGCGCTAAGGTTGTTGCTGAAATTGTAGAGAAGAACGAACCCGTATATGGAATCAATACCGGATTTGGTCCTTTATGCACTACAAAAATTTCTAAAGAAGAAACTAAAATTCTACAAACCAATATTTTACAAAGCCATAGTGTTGGAGTTGGCAAGCCAATTAGCAAAGAGCTTTCTAAGATAATGTTAGTCCTTAAACTGCAAGCTTTAGCAAAAGGATATTCGGGTATTCAATTAAAGACTTTAGAGCGTATTTTATGGCATATAGATAATGATGTGATTCCACTAGTACCATCACAAGGTTCAGTTGGAGCATCTGGGGATTTAGCACCACTATCGCATCTTTTTTTACCACTAATTGGGTTGGGAAAAGTGTATTTTAAAGAAGAAGAAATAGAAACCTCCAAACTTTTTACCATAACTGGGCTTAAACCAATAGAGCTAGGACCCAAAGAAGGTCTTGCACTCATAAATGGCACTCAGTTTATTCTTGCACATGCTGTTTTAGTTGTAGAAAAATTAAACTCTTGTTTAAAACATGCTGATATTATTGGGGCAATGATGATAGAAGGTTTACAAGGTTCCATTAAACCCTTTTTTAAAGAACTTCATGAACTTAGACCTTTTAAAGGAAACCAACATGTAGCTGGCAGAATAAGAACTCTACTTAAAGGTTCAGAAATATTGGAGGATCATATAGATTGCGAACGTGTACAAGATCCTTATTCGCTTCGTTGTATTCCACAAGTTCATGGTGCATCAAGAAATACATGGCTCCATTTAAAAGAATTGGTAGAAATCGAATTAAATTCTGTTACTGATAACCCTGTTATTATTGACAATGAAATGACCATTAGCGGAGGAAATTTTCATGGACAGCCAATTGCTATGGTTTTAGATTACGCGACATTAGCTGCATCTGAATTAGGTAATATATCTGACCGCAGAATCTATTTGGCTCTTGAAGGTAATAGTCCTGGTGTACCAAAATTATTGATGAATGATACCGGAATTAATTCTGGCTATATGATTTTACAATATACCACGGCAGCTCTTGCTAGTGAGAATAAAAGTTTGTGCTTTCCAGCAAGTGCGGATAGTATTCCAACTTCTTTAGGACAAGAAGATCATGTTAGTATGGGGTCTATAAGCGGAAGAAAAGCGCTTCAGGTTTTGGATAATGTCGAAAAAATATTAGCAATAGAACTATTGACAGCAGCTCAGGCTTTCGAGTTTCGAAAACCTTTAAAGTCAGGTATTCTACTAGATAGAATTCATCAGTTTGTAAGAACTAAAGTTAGCTTTGCTGAAAAAGATCGCGTATTTGCTGATGATATTGAAATAGCGATTGAACTAATTAAAGAACAACACATAACTCATCTTGTTGAAAGCACGATGAATAAAAACAATATTACCTGGGAAACCAACCATCGAGAGGAATTTGAAATTTTCTGATATGCAAAAAACAATATTAATAGGTCCATTTGCGCAATTACTTCCAATGGCCAATATTCCATTAAAAGGAGCAATTGAAGATGAAGAACTTCTAATTATTGAAGATGCAGGTATTCTAATATCAGAAGGGAAAATAAGTAGTATTGGAAAGTTTGATGATTTAAAATCAGACCATATTGAGATAGAAAAAATTGAAGAAAACACAGTTTGTATACCTGGATTTGTAGATGCACACACTCATATTTGTTTTGCTGGTTCTCGTGCAAATGATTATGCACTTCGTAACGCAGGCAAGTCTTATCTAGAAATTGCAAAAGCTGGAGGTGGAATTTGGGATACAGTTACCAAAACCCGAAAATCAAGTCAAAACGACCTAGTAAATAAGATTATTGAGCGTGCTTCAAAACATTTAAAATCTGGAGTTACCACTATAGAGGTTAAAAGTGGCTACGGACTCACAGTTGAAGAAGAGTTAAAAATGCTTCGTGCTATTAAACAAGCTAACACTAAAATTCAACCAGATTTAATAGCCACTTGTCTTGCCGCGCATATGAAACCTAAAGATTGGAATGGTTCAGCTTCGAGTTATCTTGAAGAAATAAGCACCAAACTATTCCCCATTTTAAAATCAGAAAATCTAACAAATAGAATTGATGCTTTTATTGAAGAAAGTGCTTTCTCTCCTTTAGAAATAGCTCCTTATTTTAAAAAAGCAAGAGCGATGGATTTCAGCATAACGGTTCATGCTGATCAGTTTTCGGTTGGTGGTAGTGAAACTGCAGTTCATTATAATGCGGTTAGCGCAGACCATTTAGAAGCGAGTGGCGCTAGAGAAATTGAACTATTGGCAAAAAGCAATACCATTTCAATAGCCTTACCAGGTGCTTCCATTGGTTTAGGCTGCGATTTTACTCCTGCTCGAAAATTATTAGATGCTGGGGGAGCTTTAGCTATTGCAAGTGATTACAATCCTGGGTCAGCTCCAATGGGTGATTTGTTAACGCAAGCTTCCATATTAGGCACATTCGAAAAGCTTTCTAATGCCGAAGTTTTAGCAGGAATTACAAGTAGAGCTGCTGCTGCATTAGAACTAAACGATAGAGGAACTTTAGAAAAAGGAAAAGTAGCAGATTTTATAAGTTTTCCAACAAATAACTATAAAGAAATAACTTATCACCAAGGACAATTAAAGCCAAATGGTATTTGGAAGAATGGAAATAAAGTGAGTTGATGGTTGATGGTTGATGGTTGATGGTTGATGGTTGATGGTTGATGGTTGAT
>CAYTRI010000127.1:0-6950 GCA_964440105.1 uncultured Flavobacteriaceae bacterium | reverse complement strand
TTATCCCTAATGGACAATTGTCTAATGGTAACGTCATTAATTATAATGCAGAGCCTATTCGAAGAGACAACTATACTGTTGGTATTGGTTATGGGTCTAATATTAAAACTGCAAAAGAAATTTTGCTTAAGATTTGTGCTGACAATGAGCATATTTTAAAAGAACCAGCGCCAGAAGTTTATGTAGGTTCCTTAGGCGATAGCTCTGTAAACTTATCATTACGTTTTTGGGCAAAAAATGAAAATTTCTGGCCTGCTAAGTTTTATGTTCACGAAGAGTCTAAACTACGTTTTGATGATGCAGGGATTGAAATACCATTCCCGCAGCGTGTTATGCATAGCCTAAAATAGAATTAAGCCTTTTTTGTTTGAAGAATAAAATCTTTTAAATAATATGGTTCAAAGTAAGCAACATCTTCAAAATCGTTGGCTTCAAATTTTTTTTGCCCCAATTTTGCCATTTCTTTAGCCGAAGGAAAAGCTTCTTTATAAAATTTAAAATTAGGCTGCTTTATAATTTCTTCACACTTTTCGGCTCCACTACCAATAATATGAATTTTTTTAAATTTTGAGAATTCAGCAAATGAATTTTCATCAATTACCTCAGCTTTAGTTTCCCTAATTTCTTTGTATTTATCATCAAAAACACAAGAATATACTTCCATTCTTCTAGCATCTAAAACAGGCAGTATTATCTCATCTTCCCCAACTTGGATTTGATTAGCCATACTTTCTAATGTTGGTATAGAAATTAAGGGTAAATCCAACGAAAAACATAAGCCTTTGGCAGCTGATACTCCAATACGCAATCCTGTATAAGAGCCTGGCCCTTTGCTAACTGCAATAGCATCAATATCTGAAAAAGAAGTGGCTGCCAAGGCTTCTTCTATAAATATATGCAATTGTTCTGCGTGAGAATAGTTTGCTGTATTCTCTTCTTTAATACTAACTAGCTCTCCATCTAAGGAAATGCTTACAGAGCAATTGGTAGTTGCTGTTTCTAAGTTTAAAATTCTGGCCATAGCGACCACAAAGATAATCTTAGTTTAACGAAATAGGTATTCCAAAATAGAACTCTAATATTTTAAGTCTAAAAATATAATCATACTTAGTTCTTATAGCACTAGCTTCCGCGTTATCAACTCTTGCTTGCGCTTGACTAAAATCAAAAGAATTCATTAAACCAACATCAAAACGTTCTTTAGCATAATCATAAGCAAGTCTTCTAGCTTCTAAAGTCTTAAGTGCTGCTTCATATGCTTTTGAAAAGGTATTTACGTTCACATAAGCTTGTTGTATTTCAGATTCTAGTGCCAGCTTATCTTGTTCAAATTGAACTTCTGCCCTTTTTAAAGATATTTTTGAACGCTTTACACTATTTCTCGTACGCCATCCATTAAAAATAGGAACGTTTAATGAGGCTCCATAAGATATACCATCAAAAATCCATAATTGGTCTATAAATCCAGGTGTAAAAACCCCACCTCTGCCATCAGGAATAGGACCAGTAGCATCTGAATAACGAGTACCATAATTGAAGAAACCTGTCAAAGTTGGTAAATAAGCTCCTTTTGCAATTTCCAAATCTTTACTTGCCAAATCCACATTTGATTGAGAAAACTTGATGTCATTTCTAAACGTAAGGGCTTTATCAAAAATAACCTTAGCAGAATTATCTAAAATATTTGAAGGTGGCACATCAAAACTTTCATCTGCAATATCAAAATTCTCATAATCCGTTATCTGTAATAATTGTGCAAGATTTACTCTAGAAATTAAAACTAAACTTTCTCCATTAACCACTTGTTGTTCTTGGTTAGCTGCAGTTGCCTCAATTTCTAATAAATCTCCTCTTGGAGAAACTCCAGATTCTACCAATTCATTAATACGCTTTAAATCTTGTTCCGTTACCGCGAATTGCGCTCTAGAAACCTTTAAAGCCTCTTTGTTAGATAAAACTTGTAAATATGCATTAGCAACACTCAATCTAATATCATCTTTTAAATCGTCTAAGCCATACTGACTTGCTATTGCATTTAGTTTGGCACGTTGCATTTGCTTAATATTACGTAAGCCATCAAACAAAGTAACATTAGAGCTAAAGCCTCCATTTGTATTAAATGTAGTTTGGTTACCTATAACTGGAGCATTTGATGTACTCACAATGGTAAAACCAACATTCTTAGAAGCATTTGCATTTGCATTTAAGTTTGGCAACATGTTACCAAGTGCATCCGATTCATCTATTTTCACATTTTCTAATGCTAATTCTAACTGTTCTATAGTTAAATTATTATCAACTGCATAGGTTACACACTCTTCAAGTGTCCATTTTTTCATTTGTCCATTCATGGCAAACAAAGCTCCTATGATTAGTAGTACGGTTAATTTATATTTCATTCGTCTTTTGATTTTTTTGGTTTGTAATTTGATTATTCTGCAGCTTCATCAGATTCTTCTTCCTCATCCTCTAGACCTTTCTTAATCGGCTCCGTTTTATTCCACTGCTTAACATTATCTCCTTCTTCTAAACCTGATACAATTTCTACATTAACTCCATCAGAAATACCTATCTCAATATCTCTACGTTCAAACTGTTGTTCGCCAGTCGAAATTTCTACATAAGGTTTATTCGTTGTTCTATCAAATTGCAATAAAGCTTCTGGTATAACTAAAATACTATCCTTCTTTTCAAGAATTAATGAAGCATTAGCACTATACCCTGCTCTAACCATTACACTTTCATCTACTTTTACATCTCCTTCAATTTTAAATTGAACTGCTCCAGCTTCTTCAACACCTTTGGGTGCAATAAACTTTAGATTAGCATCAAATTTCTTATCTTCTATTGCTCCCAAGCTTATTTCTAAAGGCATCCCAACTTCTAACTTACCAACCTCTCCTTCATCTACTTTTCCTTCAAAAATCATTTTGCTTAAATCTGCAATAGAAGCAATTGTAGTACCATCGTTAAAGTTGTTACTTTGTATTACTTGATCCCCTTCTTCAACAGGGATTTCCAAAATTGTTCCTTCAACAGTAGCACGAATATTTGTATTTGCGCTTGAAGAACCTCCAGCAGAACCCCTTCTAATAATTTGGTAATCTGCACGAGCATTTCTAAGTTCTTGCTCAGCTCTTTCAAAGGTTAGTTTTTGAGTAATATAATCTTGATTAGAAACTACTCCTTTATCATATAAAAGTTTGTTTCTATCATACTCTATTTTTGCGTTGTTTAGGGCTAACTCAGCATTTCTCACCCTGCCATTAGCCTGATTAAGAGACTGCTCATTAGGCACTACTTTAATAACTGCAATTAAATCTCCAGCCTTAACTTTTACACCCTCCTCCAAATAAATTTTATCAATAATTCCAGAAATTTGAGGTTTAATCTCAATTTCATCTTCTGGAATTACTTTGCCTGTAGCTACTGTTTTTTTCTCAATACTAGAGATAAACGGATTATGGGTTTCATATTCTATGGCAGACTTACCGTTGGACTTTACAAAAAAAGCTGCAGCCCATAAGGCACCGAGTATTAATACTCCAAGTCCTACCCATTTTAAAATTTTCTTCATTTTATGTCAATTTAGTTTCTACAGTTGTTATTTAGTTATTCTTCTCTTAATGCCTCAATAGGTTTTATGCTAACCGCTCTTTGTGCAGGTATGAGCCCTATTAAGGTACCTAGTACTATCATAATCAGTAATGCTCCTAAAACATATGGTATAGGAACCGTAGGGTTTGTATATGGAAAATCTATGTCTTTAGTTAGAGAGTTGATTAACGCTAATACTCCAGCTCCTAATATAATTCCCATAATACCCGCAATTATTGTTAGAAAAACAGATTCTAAAATAATTTGATTACGAACCTCGCTTGGCGTAGCTCCCAAAGCTCGTCTTACTCCCAATTCTTTAGTCCGTTCTTTAACTGAGATTAAAAGTATATTCCCAATTCCTATGACTCCTGCTAAAATAGTAGCTAACCCTACGATAAGGGACATAAATGTAAGCCCATCAGCAAAACCCATTGTTTTAGCAAAAACTTCTCCTAAATTAAATGAACCAAAAGCCCTCTCATCTTTAGGGTCTGCCCTATGTATGTTTCTGAGCAATGCCTTAATATCCTTTTCTACTTGGACAACATCTGCATCATCATATGCCGCAATACACATATAGCCAATATTTTCACCAGAATTATATAACCTTCTATAAGTAGTAAAAGGAATAAACATGGAATTATCAGAATCAAAACTAACTCCATCAGATAATTTATGAACACCTACTACATTGAAGTAAATATTCCCAACTTTAATATAAGATCCGATTGGATTTTCATCTTTTTCATACAATTCTTGTTGAATGCGTTCTCCAATAACTGCTACTTTTCTAGCCTGATCAATATCTTCTTGATTGATAAACCTACCCCCATCAAATATTTTTTTAGTTGCAATCTTAGTATAAATAGGATAGTCGCCATTTAAAACATAACTACCAGACTTATTACCTCTTACCGTGTAAATTGGTTCAGATCCAAAATTACCTAATGTAATTCTCGGAGCAATAAACTGTACTTCTGGAATTCTATTTTTGATAGTTTCGACATCTTCTAATTTTAATTGTAATTGTCGGCCAGTTTTAAATCCCGCATAAGGAGCGCTTGTGCTTTGAGCCCAAACAAACATGCTGTTTACAGCTACAGTTTTAAAAACCTTATCGAACCCATTATCTAGGCCTTTAGCTGCTCCTGAAAGAGCTATGTATATAAAAATTCCCCATAATACACCTATTACAGTTATGATAGTTCTTGTCTTGTTCTTACTAATAGAACCGAAAATCTCTTGCCATGTATTTCTATCAAATATAAATCGCATATTATTCGTCTCTTAATGCTACAATAGGTTTAATACGTGCCGCTCTCTTTGCTGGTATATACCCTGCAATAGCTCCAAAAATTATTAGAACAATAGTTGCAGAAATAGCAACAGGCATGTCTATGTATGGGTTTGTGATAAAGAATTCTTCTAATTTTTTATCTAAAGAACTTAAAATTGCAATGCCAATAAACATTCCAATAATACCTGATATGGCGGTAATAAAAACCGATTCTAATAATATGGTTCCTATAACAGATTTAGGAGTAGCTCCTAATGCTTTTCGGATTCCCAATTCTTTGGTTCTTTCCTTAACTACAAAAACCATAATATTACTTATACCTATTATTCCAGCTATAATAGTTCCAAAAGCAACAAAAGAAACTATAATCTGTAATACTCTTGCTAATTGTTGCGTTTGTTTTAATCCTTCCGCAACATTCCTAAAGAAAATTCCATTTTGATCTTCGGGGTTTATATACTTTTTTTCTTTAAAAAATTCTCTAAGAGAATTTTCAAAAGCCATTGCCCCACTGTAACCTAGTTCAGGCTTAAAGGCAACTATAATTTGGTTTATTTTATCTGTGTTCTTTTCTATAAGTTGTCTAGTTGTATATGGAATATACATCCTACGTTCTTCATCATCACCCCCATCATCTTGATAAACACCAATAACCTTAAAAACACTACCGGAAACATCAATATACTTACCCAGACCATCTTCATCGCCAAACAAATCTATCTCTACCAATCTACCAATTACGGCATGCTTTGTTTTTGTCTTTATATCTAAGGCGTTTAGATACCTTCCCTTCATCATAATCGTCTTTTCAGCATGCTGATGTGAAGGTGCTACTGCTCTAACCGAATAGTTATTCGATTCGTTCTTATGCTTTACTAATCCATTTCTACTAATTCGAGGAGTAACATATTCTAGAAACATTGGAAAGTTTTTCTCAATATCAGCTAAATCAGAATTATCAAATTCTATTCGTCTGCCAGACTTATATCCCTTATAAGGTTTTGTTGTTTGGCCTGGGAATAGCGTAATTAAATTCTGCGCATCGTCCCTAAAAAACATGTCAAATGTGTTTATAAGACCATTTCCAAAACCAAAGAGCACAACAAATATTAGGATACCTAAAGCAACCGTAAAACCAGATAAGAAAGTTCTTAACTTGTTTTTTTGAATGGTTTCAAATATTTCTCGCCAGTTATCCCTACTAAACATATTGTGCAGCTCTAACTTGTTCTACTTTTTTATCCTCAACTATAACACCATCTTTTAAATGAATAACTCTTTTACACATTTCTGCAATATCAGGTTCGTGAGTTACTACCAAAATGGTATTCCCTTCGTCATTAATTTTTTGGATTAAGTCCATTACCTCATAAGAAGTAGTACTATCTAAAGCTCCTGTTGGCTCATCTGCTAACAGCACCTTTGGTTCTGCAGCCATTGCTCTTGCAATTGCCACACGTTGTTTTTGTCCTCCAGAAAGTTCACTAGGTAAATGTGTTGCCCACTCTTTTAAACCTACTTGCTCTAAATATTTTAATGCTTTTTCTTGACGTTCTTTTCTAGGAACACGTTGATAGTATAATGGTAGTGCTACGTTTTCCATAGCGCTCTTATAATTGATAAGGTTAAAAGATTGAAAAACAAAACCTAAAAATTTATTACGATACTGCGCTGCCTTTGTCTCGTTTAAGTTTTTTATAGGGACTCCATCTAAATCATAAGAACCTTCATCCAGTTCATCGAGCATTCCAAGTATATTAAGCAGTGTTGATTTACCCGAACCTGAAGACCCCATAATAGCGACTAATTCGCCTGCTTTGCAAGAAAAATTAATTCCTTTTAATACATGAAGGGAGTTACTTCCCATTTTATAGGATTTGTGAAGATCTTTTATTTCTATCATGATGATTGGTTTGTTAGCTATACAGCATTTTGTAATCCTGTTTCAATAGGACTTACAAGTTGTTGATTTGTTACAAGAAAAGTTAAAAAATTTTGTTAAAAGACTATCTATTCTCTTCTTCAGTCTCTAATCCGTTCCAAACTTTTATTT
>CAYTRI010000126.1:3872-6971 GCA_964440105.1 uncultured Flavobacteriaceae bacterium | reverse complement strand
ACAACGTGAATACCGCAGTCTCTCATAATTTGTTTTTTTGCCTGTGCAGTATCATCACTACCACCTACTATAGCACCTGCATGTCCCATGGTACGTCCAGCAGGAGCAGTTTCACCTGCAATAAAACCTACAATTGGTTTTTTACTTCCACTTTCTTTATACCATTTTGCAGCATCTGCTTCTAACTGTCCTCCTATTTCACCAATCATAACAACACATTCAGTTTCTGGGTCATTAATCAACATCTCAATAGCTTCTTTTGTAGTTGTCCCAATAATTGGATCTCCACCAATACCAATAGCAGTAGTAATTCCTAAGCCTTGGCGTACAACTTGATCAGATGCTTCATAAGTTAAAGTTCCAGATTTAGAAACAATGCCTACAGTACCTTTTTTAAATACAAAACCAGGCATAATACCAACTTTTGCTTCACCTGGAGTAATTACTCCTGGGCAATTAGGACCTACCAAAGTACAGTCCATATTCTTTATGTAATTATTTGCTTTAACCATATCCGCCACAGGAATCCCTTCTGTAATGGTGATGATAACTTTTATACCTGCATTAGCAGATTCCATTATTGCATCAGCTGCAAAAGCTGGTGGTACAAAAATAATTGATGTGTCAGCTCCAACTTTTTGTACTGCTTCTTCAACAGTATTAAATACAGGTTTACCCAAATGCGTTTGACCACCTTTGCCTGGAGTAACTCCACCAACAATGTTAGTGCCGTACTCAATCATTTGTTCTGCATGAAAAGTACCTTCGCTACCGGTAAAACCTTGTACAATTATATTGGAATCTTTATTTACTAAAACACTCATAGTTTTTTCTTTGTTATCGTTGACAAAAATAGTGGTTTGCAAAGCAAATGAAAAACAATCACTATCTATTTATTTTCTAATTTTTTAAGAATTGATGGCATATTTTTAATTGTTGCTAATTCTTTCATTTTTGCTCTGGCCTCAACAGCTGGACTACCAAAGTACGTTTTACCAGCATCCAAGGAATTTGCAACACCAGATTGTGCATAAACAGTAGCGCCTTTACCTATGGTAATACCGCTAATAACACCAACTTGTCCCCATAAGGTAACCTCATCTTCTACCACAACGCAACCAGCAATACCAGTATGTGATGCAATCAAGCACTTTTTACCAATAATGGTATCATGCCCAATCTGAATTTGATTGTCAAGTTTACTGCCCTCACCTATAGTTGTATCGCCAGTTACTCCTCTATCAATCGTGCAGCTAGCACCAATATCAACATTGTCTTTTACAACTACTTTTCCTCCAGAAATCAATTTATCAAAACCTTCGGGGCGGTTTTTATAATAGAATGCATCTGCTCCCAAAATTGTACCTGAATGGATCGTAACATTATCACCAACAATACAATCATCATAAATAGAAACATTTGCATGTATTAAACAGTTTTTTCCTATGCTAACATTATTCCCAACAAAAGAATTAGGCTGAATTACAGTATTCGCGCCAATGGTTGCAGTATTCGATATAGAAGTATTAGAAGCTAGAAACGGTTTAAAATGCTTTGTGAGCTTGTTAAAATCCCTAAAGGGATCATCAGAAATTAAAAGTGCTTTCCCTTCTGGACAATCAACTTCTTTATTAATTAGAACGATGGTAGCGGCAGAGTTTAAGGCTTTATCGTAGTACTTTGGATGATCAACAAAAACGATATCTCCCTTTTCTACAACATGAATCTCGTTCATTCCTAAAACAGGAAAATCTGATTCACCAATAAATTTGGTGTTGATGATTTTTGCTATTTCTTCAAGAGCGTACGTTTTAGGAAACTTCATAAGAGCTTATTCCTTTACCCGTTCTAAGTAAGCTCCCTTTTCAGTATCAACCTTAATTTTATCTCCTTCATTAATAAATAGAGGCACATTAATTCGTGCTCCTGTTTCAACAGTCGCTGGTTTGGTTGCATTAGTTGCGGTATTACCTTTAACTCCAGGTTCCGACTCTGTAACTTCTAGAACAACACTTGCTGGCATCTCTACAGAAAGTGGCATGCTATCTTCAGTATTGAATAAAACTTTAACTACTTCACCTTCTTTTAATAAATCTGGAGCATCTAAAGTTTCTCTTTGAAGTGTAATTTGATTATAATCATCCGTATTCATAAAATGATACGTTTCGCCTTCTGGGTACAGATATTGATAAGAACGTGTTTCAACTCTTACATCTTCTATTTTATGACCAGCAGAAAAAGTATTATCAATCACTTTACCTGTTGTAACACTTTTTAGTTTTGTTCTAACAAATGCAGGTCCTTTACCAGGTTTTACATGTAAAAACTCTATTATTTTAAAAATATCGTGATTGTACTTAATACACAATCCTTTTCTAATATCTGATGTACTTGCCATAATTAATTTGTGCTAAAATAACCTTTCATGATTCCTCTTTGTGAATCTCTTATAAATTGTAATATTTCATCTCGTTCTGGAGTAGCTTCCATTTCAGCTTCAATAATCTGAGCAGCTTGCGAGTTGTTATAGTTTTTCTGATATAGTATTCTATAAATATTTTGAACTTCTCTAATCTTATCTGATTCAAACCCTCTTCTCCTTAGGCCAACTGAGTTTATACCGACATAAGAAAGAGGTTCTCTAGCAGCCTTCACAAATGGAGGTACATCTTTTCTAACCAGTGAACCACCAGTTACAAAAGCATGTTTACCAATTGACACAAATTGATGTACTGCTACCATTCCTGCTAAAACTACATTCTGTCCAATGGTAACATGGCCTGCCAATGTAGAGTCGTTACTAAAGATACAACCATCACCAACAAAACAATCATGAGCTACGTGGCAATATGCCATAATAAGGCAATTTTTTCCAATTACCGTCTTCATTCGGTCCGCTGTACCTTTGTTAATAGTCGCGCACTCTCTAATTGTGGTATTATTACCGATTTCTACAGTTGTTTCTTCTCCTTGGTACTTTAAATCTTGTGGCGGTGCAGAAATAACAGCTCCAGGAAAAATATTGCAATTCTTTCCAATACGAGCGCCTTCCATAATAGTCACATTAGAACCAATCCATGTACCCTCTCCAATAATAAC
>CAYTRI010000126.1:0-3772 GCA_964440105.1 uncultured Flavobacteriaceae bacterium | reverse complement strand
CGGAGTTTGATTCAAATCATAACTAGGCACCTTATTTCTTCTTTCAATTTTAATGATTTTAGCAAGCTTCTTTGCAAATTGTGTATTCACAAAATGACCTGGTTTATTGGCAATTACTTTACCTCTAATTCTAGTACCTGTAAGTGCTAAATCTCCTATAACATCTAACAATTTATGTCTTGCAGCCTCATTTGGCTGATGCAATGTTAGATTATCTAAAATACCATTTGGTTTAACCGAAAGTTTCTTTTTATTAAAAGCTTTCTCTAATCTTTTCATAGTAGGCTCAGAAATCTCCTTATCTACATATACGATAGCATTATTTAAATCTCCTCCTTTAATTAAACCATGTTCTAAAAGCATTTCTAGTTCATGTAAAAAACTAAAAGTTCTAGCATTAGATATTTCAGATTTAAAATCTGACATTTTATCTAAAGTAGCATTTTGAGTACCTAAAACTTTGGTTCCAAAATCTACCATAGTAGTAACCTGATATTCTTCTGAAGGAATTATAGTAATCTCACTGCCAGTAGCCTCATCCTTATAAGAAATAACATCCTTAACAATGTATTCATCACGTTCTTGTTCTTGATCTACAATCCCAGCCTTTTCTATGGCTTCAACAAAAAACTTAGAAGACCCATCCATAATTGGAGGTTCGGGAGCATCTAACTCAATAAGCACATTATCTACATCCATCCCTACTAGAGCTGCTAATACATGTTCTGAGGTCTGAATTTTAACTCCGTTTTTCTCTAGATTAGTTCCGCGCTGGGTATTAATAACATAGTTTGCATCAGCTTCAATAACCGGCTCACCCTCTAAATCTACACGTTTAAAAGCATAACCGTGATTCTCTTGTGCTGGTACAAATTTCATGGTTACATTCTCACCAGTATGTAGCCCAACTCCTTTTAAAATAACTTCTTTTGCAATTGTACGTTGCTTCACATTAATCTTTTTTACTGTTTAGCTTCTTTTCTAAATCTGAAATTTGGCCTGCTAGTTTTGGTAAGTTTTTAAAATAGACATAAGACTTATTATAATCGCCATAGTTTAATGCTGGCGACCCTTGTAATACTTCATCATCTTTTACATTTCTACCAATACCAGACTGTGCCTGTATACGAACCCTATCACCTATAGTTATATGGCCAACAATACCTACTTGCCCTCCAATTAAACAATTTTTACCAATCTTGGTAGAACCAGCAATGCCGGTTTGAGCAGCAATAGCTGTATGCTCACCAATTTCAACATTATGAGCAATCTGAATTTGATTATCAATCTTTACGCCTTTTCTAAGAATTGTAGAACCCAAAGTTGCTCTATCTATAGTAGTTCCAGCACCAACATCCACATTTGCTTCTAAAATTACATTCCCGGTTTGTGGCACTTTACTATACTCTCCATCTTCATTGGGTGTAAATCCAAAACCGTCAGCACCAATAATTGCTCCGCTATGAATCACACAACCATCACCAATAATAGATTCTGAATAGACCTTAGCACCAGCAAAAAGCTGCACATTATTCCCTATAGTAACATTATCTCCAATATAGACATTAGGGTACACCTTAACATCATCTCCAATCTTTACGTTCTCTCCTAAATAAGAAAATGCTCCTAGGTAAAACCCTTTGCCATATTCAGCGTTTTCCGAGATAAAAGAGGGGCTTTCTATACCAACTTTGTTATTCTTTACCTGATTATAGTATTCTAGTAGTTTTGAAAAAGACTTGTAAGCATCTTCTACCTTTATAAGCGTTGTAGATAAAGCCTGCTCTGGAATAAAATCTTTATTGACTATAGTTATTGAAGCCTTAGTAGAATAAATAAATGGAGTGTATTTTGGGTTTGCTAGAAAGGTTAGAGATCCAATTTCACCTTCTTCTATTTTGGAAAGTTTATGAACAGCTGTTTCAGGATTTCCATCAACTTCTCCTTCTAAAATTCCAGCAATTTGGGTGGCAGTAAATTTCAAACGTTTAAAATTTTATACTTTGTAAAAACAAATTCTCATAAAATTTAAGGACGTGTGTAAGCTCTTGCTGCACTCGTTCTCTCATTTAAAATAAAACTGAAATTAAAATTTGCAGTTTTATTTATAGATTTTCGTTTCATTTCCGCAAAAGTAAGAAAATTTGTCAAACGCTTTCCTTAGGATAGCAAACATAATATTTGGTTACCTTCTTGGATAAGGTCTTTAAATTTAGATGGTCAGACGCCTTTGCCACATCTGTAAGTTTACCATTCTTTCGTAGAATATTAATGTTTTGCCTATTCTCATTATAGGCTTGATTACTAATTAAACCTGTAAAAACAAAATAATCTAATTCATGGTCTGCCAAATTGTAATTTTCCTTTACCCATACTCTTTTCTCAGAGACTCTTATCTCTTCTACAGGCTTATTTTTAATTTTTATGTGCAACAAATTTCTATTGAGCAACATATCTGATAGTTTAGACAGCACAAAATCTGGATGTGATTGCCATAATTTTAATGCTGATAATATATCGATATCATCTAACTGCGAAAAGCGATTTAAAGTTTCTTCACCAAAATCAGATGGACTGCTTTGTTCTAGGAAATATAGTAACGTTTCTGAGCAATTTAAGTTCTCTCCCTTTTTTAGCAATTGTTTTGCCCGGTGAACTACTTTAATTAACAATTGTTCAGCTACTAAACTGGTTTTATGTAAATAAACTTGCCAATACATAAACCTGCGTGCCATTAGAAACTTTTCTACCGAATAGATACCTTTTTCTTCTACAACCAGCTCATTCTTATATACATTGAGCATAGTTATCATACGCTCAGAACTAATATTACCCTCGGTAACCCCAGTATAAAAACTATCTCTTTTTAAGTAGTCCAAACGGTCCATGTCTAGCTGACTAGAAACTAACTGGTTAAGAAATTTTTTAGAGTGCTCCCCTTTAAAGATAGAAATAGCGGTAGTTAAAGCGCCATCAAACTTCAAATTCAAAGCCTCCATAAAACGTAAAGAGATTGCCTCGTGATTAGTTTCTAAAACCAATGAATGCTCAAGTGCATGTGAAAAAGGACCATGGCCAATATCATGTAATAAAATGGCAGCCAACAAACCAGTTTCTTCCTCTTTGGTTATTTCAACTTCTTTAAAACGGAGTACTCGTATTGCTTGTCGCATCAAGTGCATACTACCTAATGCATGATGAAAACGGGTATGATGCGCCCCTGGGTATACCATAAAAGATAATCCCATTTGCGATATTCTACGAAGGCGCTGAAAATAAGGATGCGCAATCAAGTTAAAAATAAGTTCATTGGGAGTGCCAATAAAACCGTAGATTGGGTCGTTAAATATTTTAAGCTTATTGGTCTGTGCCAAGAATAATGTTTTTTCGTAATTGGTTTTCAAATTTATGCATTCCCATTGAGACCCTATCACTGAGTTCAGGGTCAGTTAAACTAAACATTTTCAAAGCAAGGCTAAAAGCTTACTTTTAAAACGAGTTTCACTGATATGAAAAAAATTTCCATTCTATGGGTCGATGATGAAATTGACCTATTAAAACCCCATATTCTATTTCTTGAGAAAAAAAATTATGTAGTTACCACTTGCCAAAGTGGACAAGAAGCTATTGAAGAAATAGAAAACACCACTTTTGATATTGTTTTTTTAGACGAGAATATGCCTGGAATTTCTGGACTGGAAACACTTACAGAAATTAAGCAACTAGATGTCTCTTTACCAGTGGTTATGATAACCAAGAGTGAAGAAGAATA
>CAYTRI010000125.1:0-7196 GCA_964440105.1 uncultured Flavobacteriaceae bacterium | reverse complement strand
TTAGGTGAGCTTCCATTGCAATTACGGATTAATTGCGTGCAAAGATAGGTTATTTAATTCAAGGAAAAATAAGAACATAACAAGAACAAATATTTATTATTTTTATTTAGACTTATTATAAATAATATTATATTTGAATCATAAATAAATCTATGTGTCTAATACAAAGCTCTAAAAACGGTACTTTAACCTATTGCAATCATAGCAAACTCTTTCAACTTGTATTTAACAACCTTTGTTTTGAGTTTTATGAGTGGGAGTTAGAGACTTTTAAAAAACATATTACCCAATTAAATATTAACTATTGGGAAAAACAGCTTGTATGCTACCAAAATCAAAGAAGAATACCAATATCTATAGGTCATAAATGTTTTATTATCTTACTTAACAAAGAAGAAGTTGTAGAAATTAAACAGTTATTACAAACAGGCTCAAAATCAATAAATTTCTTAAAATTTAAGGATATAGCATATCCCATATTTTCCAACTAAATCTAACCACTTTGCATTTTGATTAAATGGTGTAACTATTACTAAATTCCTTTGGTTGATAAAGTGAATTTATCTCCTTCTTAGTAGCTTTAAGTTGTTATAATCTAAATTGTAGCGTAGTATAAAACGTCCTTGGCTCAGACGGTATAATACCAGGCCCTGGATATCCTGTTGCTCTTCTGGTGAAATAACTGTTATCCAAAAGATTATTTATACCCGCCTCGAGTTTGAATTTTTTATAGGTATAGGATAATGAGAAATCTAAAATATCATAAGCAGGTATGGTACCTTCTATACCTCTTTGGTTGTCGTTAACATCTTGGGGAGCATTTGTAGCATCTGTAAATTGTTCGGACAAATACGTATACTGTAAGCTTCCTAGTAGATTTCCATAGCCAAAACTAAGTCCTGTCTTTAGATTTATTTCAGGAATAAATTCTACTTGATTGCCTCTCACGTTAGTTTCCTGAGAATTAGTATACTCAGAATTTGTTAAAGCAAGATTTAGAAAATAGTTCAATTTTAGTTTATCTAGAGAAAGGAAAGCGATTTCTTTTAAATTTACATCGGCAAAAGTCTCTAACCCGTAAATAAAAGCATCCCCAATATTGCCTCTTCTTCTAAAAACAGAGTTGTCGCTATCATCAATAGCTAGTATTTCGCCCAATCTATCTTGGTATACTAAACCAAATACGCTTATATCATAGGTAAAGAAATTATGGTAGCGTCCTCTTACTCCAAGGTCTGCCGTAAAGCCATCTTCATCAGTAATATTTGGGTCTACCACTAGAGTTGGGTTAACCACTCGAATATCGTTAAAAGTAACAGAACGGTAGTTTTGAGAAATATTGGCATAAGCCTCCAAAGAAGGGTTTAGCTTATAAGATGCGCCAAGGCCAAAAAGAAAAAAAGCACGTTCAAAATTATTACTTTCCGGAATCTCTTCATTCACCAAAGGATTACCCGCTAAATCGAGCAAAATTCTTCTAAAACTTCCTTCGCTCTCCGTATTTATATATTCAAAACGAAATCCAGGAGTTATAGAAAAATTATCTGATAAATTATAGATGTTTTCTCCAAAAACAGCTAAGTTTAAGTTTGGAAATTCAAAACGTGATTGCCTTTCAAAATTAGGAAATTCTTCAGTAGCAAAATTAAAATCTGGACCACTCGCAGCGCTACCAGGCCCTTGCTGTTGTTTATTAAAAGACTGGTAGTATTTTGAACCAATTAAAAAAACTGCGTCCTTTTCCCCTAGCGTATATCTAGTTAATAAACGAGCCTCTGCGGCTATATTATTAAACTCGTCTTTTAATAACTCGCGAGGTTCAGTGGGTATATCTGGTTGCGACACTCTATTTGTTCTAAAACCAACCGCTTGCCTAGAAGCATCTAAGGTAGATACGTACACACTAAAATCTGTTTTTTCAGAAAAACGATGGTCAAGTCTTAACGTGAACAACTGCCAATCTACATCGAACCAATTTCTATTTCGATTACTAAAATCAGGATTTTCAATAAACTGCACATCAGTTAGTCCTCCTGCCTGTTTGGCTAAGTAATTAAACAAGGTAGCTTCAAAAGTTAGTTTCGTCTTTTTAGATAACTGATAATTAAATTGTCCAAAATAATTACGGCTGTTAAAATTAGAATTAGCACGAAAACCATTTCCCTCTTTATAATTAAAATAGGTATAGTAACTAAAATCCCCCACTGTACCAGATAAACTATTAAAACTAGTTTTTAAATCGAATGAACCTAATGTTTGCCTAGAAATCCATTCTATTTTTTTATTCTGACTAGGTTTCTTGAATTTAAAATTTATTAGACCTCCAAACTGTGGCCCATACTGTAAAGAGGCTGCACCTCTTACTACTTGTATTTTTTGTAAAGCTTCTGCTGGTGGTGTGTAGTAACTCTCAGGATACCCCAAGGCATCTGCGCTAATATCATACCCATTTTGTCTTACCGTAAAATTTGCAGAACGGTTTGGGTCTAATCCCCTACCCCCAATATTTAATTGTAAACCTGCATCCCCATTTTCATAAATGTTAAGCCCTACAACTTGGCTGTAAATTTGTCTTGCATTATTAGCAGCTGTATTTCCTATAATATTTTCCACAAGAACTACCTCGCTTTTTTTACCAGCGTATATGGCAGTACCTTCTACCTTTTTTAATTTTTGTAATGCAAATACCTGCTCTCTTCTTTGGGTTAGGACAACTTCTGATAGTTGTTTTGCTTCTATAGTTTCTAGAGCAATATTTATATTAAAAGATTTATCAAAAGTCAATTCTTTTTCAAACACTTCATATTCATAAGCAAATACTATAATGGTATACTTACCGCCAGAAAGAGATGTAAACTCAAAATCACCTTCAGAGTTTGTAGTTGTTAGTACCTGTATTTCTTTTAAATACACTTCTGCGTCTTCTACTGGTGCTCCATCTTTTCCAGTTACCTTACCAGATACTGAAATCTGTGCTGAAATAGTCATGGTAAAACATAACAATACAAAGCTACTAAATACCTTTAATCTCATCTTTAAATGGTAAAATCCAATCTTTATGCTCAAATGATTCTTTTTCTTTTGTTAAATCGACTTCTGGGTCAATATATGGCTTACTTAATCTACCGTTAAGTGCAACATAACTTTCTACGTAAACTGCATTATTTTCAAATCCATTTTCTTTAAAATGTTCAGATAGAAAATGAGCATATTCTAAAATAAAATCTGGCTGAAAACTCATTTGCTTTTCTTGAAGAGGGCTTAAAAAATCAGTATTATCAACATAAAACCATCTCCCTGAATTGTTATCAACTATTTTAAATTGTGTATAACCCGCTTTCTCCATAAGCATTACACGCCAAGAAAAACGATAGCCTTGTTCTGTCCAAAATAATTCTCCAGGATAGACCAGATAACGCCATGGAAATATGAGTTGAATAGCAAAAAACAGCATAACAACAACATATTTTATTTTGCTAAATAGGGCTGATTTTGATTTGTAATAAGATTGATTATTAAATACGGTTTTATGAAATCTAAAAACTTTAGAAATAATAACTAAAATTCTTTTATGAAGACTTGCATCAAAAAATACAATTGCAGAAACTATCATGATATAAGGAAACATCCCTATAGGAAATAAAACTCTAGTTAAAACATGAAACAATACCACCAAAACAAAGGCAAGCTTTCTCGTAGGTTTATAAAGCAATAGTATAGGAATGCATAAATCGTAAGCTGCTCCACCCCAGCTAAAGGCGTATTGCACCCATTCTTTTACTAGTAAATTTCCTATTAAAGGAATATCAAATTTTGAAGGCAGCCAAATTTTTAAAGGCATGGCATCTACTAACCAATCAGAATTTAATTTTGCTAACCCAGCATAAAAATAAACGATACACAAGAGTAGTTTAAGTGCGTCTATATTCCATTTTGGAATGTATTGAAAACGAATGTTTTTATGATATTTTGCATCTAAAGAAAAGGTAGCATTGGCTGGTAAAAACAAGAGTAGAAAAGAAAGAATGCTTACAAAGTAGTAATGGTTTAAATAGGTTGTTTTATCCATTAATTCTATATACGTAAAGGATAAGAAAAAAACCAATATTGCAATTCTATACTTATAACCAATAGCAATAAGTAAGGCAGAAAGTCCACAGATGATAAACAATACATAAGTCCAATCGCCAAGTGGTTTTATCCATTCAAAACCGTAATAAGAAAAATTAAATTTTGGGGCTATGTACAATTTTTCTATCCAGCCGTAAGACCAAAACCGAATGATACTCCATAACATCATAACACCAAAAAAAATACGAAAGACCGCTAATGGAGCGGCCTCTTCGTATTTATTAAAATAACTTATTAAACTTGACATTTAATCGCCGTCTGCATCTACAAAATCTATACTAATACTCAATGCAGAAACCATATCTACTTTTAATAAAGGAACAGCTTTTTGCACTTCGTTGTAAGCAGATAACATATTTGTTGGTGGATTATTATTTTCTACTTCATTTCTAAAAGTTCCTAAAGCGCTTACACGACTTCTCGCCTCGTTAAATTGATTATTTATTAATTCATTAAGTGCAGCACCATCTTTTAAGGTGTTTAAATCTACCAAATAGGATGCTAGGCTTTCCCCAGTAGTGGTTGAATTAAAATGTTTACCATTAAAAAAATCTTGCACTGCTTGTAATCCCGTTAAGAATAATTGGTTACTAATATCTACTTTATAAAAAGCTTCAATAGTATTTGGTGCTGGTGTACCACTAAAAACACCTAATGGAATACCCATTTTACCTGCACGTAAAAATTTTTCATAATAGAAAATAAAATCATTTACAAAACGGTCTACGGATGCCGTGGCAGATGAACCATCATTAGTTACAAAAGTGCCTCTATACTCGCCTTCCCAAGCGTCTACAACAGGGCTTGTTAATTGAATCATATCATCAATTAGGTCACCCATATACGCTACCAACTTATCTGCATCTGCACTAGTAGAAAATCTATTTACAAGACTTGTATCGTCTACTTCTAATCCGTTTAACAAATAATCTATAGCAGGAAATCCTTTAGCGTCTCTATTAGAAGGTAAAGACAAATTATAATTCCCACTATCTATATTGGATTCTAATAAGCTGATATCTGTTGGGTAAATATTCATGTTTAATCGTAAACCTACTGACTCTGCTGGTCCAACCTCAAACATAGAAACTTTTTGCCAACCTAGATAAGCATCTAACCAAGCTTCTCTTAAATCTGCTAAATTCTGAGCATCCTTGGTAGTAGAGAAGGCATCAAAAGCAGTTTTTAAAGTAGCTAAATCTGTTTCAAAAGATTGGTAAGAAGGTAAAATAATATTATCTGCCCAATTCGCCAACATTGCTCCTCTATCAAAAGTTAGTGCAACGTCATCATCTATAACGGTCTCTTCTTCATTATCCGAAGAGCATGACCATATTACTATAATGGCAATGATAGATAAAAACCAAAACTTTTTCATTTGCAGTTATTTTTATTTATTCTTAATAAAGGCTTCAAAGATACTTAAAGAGTTGATGTTTATTTCAAAAAATCTACTCTTTTCTATTTAAAAATTATCAACAGTGTTAATTAGTATTGTCCGCAGCATCTGCTACAGTAAAATCAAACTTTGCTGCGATTGCTTCAGCAACGGCGTCTAAGGAAGCTGGAGTAACATTCCAAAATCCATTAGTAGGGTTCGTATAAATCTGATCTAAGAAATCTAAGGTCTCTGTTCTTGTAAAGTAAGCATCTTCTGCTCCAGGCCTTCTGGTAAATTGCAAACTATATATAAAACCAAAACCTTCTGATAGGTCATGGAAAATATCGCCAGCTTCTCCAGAAGCTTCTATTTTAGTTTTACCTGACTGAAGGTAAAATACCGCTCTAATTGCTATAACTTTTGCAATTTCTTCTCTTAAAATATCGGCTTGGGCATCACGTTCATCATAATCCTTGTTTATGATTGCCGTTCTTCCTGCCTTATAAGCATCAAAAATATCTTGTGCAATACCAGTGAATGTTGGGTCGTTTTCTACTCTTTTAATATACTTGGCCAAAAATTTATCTGTAGCATCTAAAGCGTTTATATCTGCTACTGGGTTTTCCGTATCTGCCACCACACCAAACGCATAACCATAAGCCTCGTCCCAATCGTGTTCCATATCGGTATATGTTTTACCATCCACGATAACACCATTATCATTATCGTCTTCAAAACGTGCCAATTGAGCAGGACTAGTATAATTATTTAAGATTTGATCTCCAACAAAAGCGCCTATTAACCCTTTATTAAATGCCTGGTCCAATTCTAAACCGCTTCCATTTACATATCTTGTTGAAGAGCCGTCTGCTAGTTGGCCAGCATTACCTTCGGTGGCAATCACATTCCAGTTAGGGAAAACATCGGTCACTTGTTCTGTGATATACCCATCAAAATCTCCTCTAACTTCTGCTTGAGTTATGGGGTCGTTAGCAAAATAATCAAAAGAAGCTGCTGTTTTACCTTTTACATTTTTATCTGAATCATTTAAATCCACATCAGAAAAATCATCTGCACCTTCTGCATGAGCAAACATAGACTGTATTTGCATATCTGTAGCTGTAGGGTCTTTAAAAGTGCTAAGTATTTCGTTGGCCATAAATAAACGAGTGGTTTGGCCACTAAAACTAACGGTAGAGGACCCTTCTCTTGTAAACACATAAGTTGCTGGAATTTGAACAGCAGTTGCACATGGCGAACATGCACTACCACCACAATCTACACCAGTTTCATTACCATTTTGTACGCCATCCGTACAGGTAACCATTTCTTCTGGTGAAGTATCATCATCTGAATTACATGAGGTAAAAACTAATCCAGAAATAATTAAAAGGGTAAAGGTTAAGTTCTTCATTTGATTGTTTATTTTTATTTAGACTTGTTTTAAATAATTTATCAAAACAAATATATTTCATTGAAAAATACCCGCAAAATTTATTTAGACTTATTTTAAATAAAAAAAATTTAACATTAAGAAGTAATTTTAAACACTAAAAAGTTTTTAATGATAAGATGAAAACAATGCTGTTGCCTTGTTATAGGAAGCCTCAAAGACCATAGCATTTACATTAGAAATAACTTTTTCTGCAGTAAAATAAGAAAGCATCTTTTCCGTAGGCATATT
>CAYTRI010000124.1:0-7230 GCA_964440105.1 uncultured Flavobacteriaceae bacterium | reverse complement strand
AGTTCTTTAGGCAAACAAAAGAGCCAAATCAGAAATAGAATACCTAAAACTGAAAATAGAATTTTATACTTTTTCTTCAGCTTCTTAATCAAATTTAAAGTGGATTATATTCAACAACTGTTGTAATGGGTAAATTTAAGTCAACATATTTATAGAATACCTTATCGTTTTCATCAAAATCACCATCCTTGTTAGTGTCTTCAACGGTTTTAAAATAAAGTCTATTTACAACTGGAATAATTTTCCATTCTAAAAGTTCGCTCATAGGGGTTGTTAGTTTCTTAAAATTGGAGCCATCAATTTTGCTTAGATACAAACTTTTTATATCATCACCATCTAATTTTTTATCTTTATTAGTGTCTTGGTCAATGACTTCATAAAGTAAAAATTCTTGCTTTGTATTTTTATAAACTTCCCTTAAAAAAATTACTGACTTTATTCTAATATTATTTTCCGTTAATGGTTTAAGTTCAGCTGATGTTAGGTTTTGGAATAAAACGTTGCTTAGGTTTCCAGTAATATGATAATTGTTGGAACTTGAAATAGAAAAAGAACTGCTTCCATAATTAGGAGAGCTAAAAATCAGCTTCCCTCGATTATCTTTTATTTTAAATTCTCCGACAGGGTGTAGCAAGTATTCAGTGCTATCAATATGCACAGGCAAATCAGCCATTTTCATAAAGCTACTATCTTTTAATATAGATGAAGTTTCTTCTTTAGAGTGTACAATTTTAGGCTTCTTTTCAGTCATGCAGGAAGAAAGCAGGGCAATACAGAAAAATAGTGTTATGTAATATTTCATGATTATTTTATTTCGTATAAATCTAGTTGTAAATACAAAGAGGAGCTAACTCTAATGAGTAAGAGCACCTTTTTAATTAGTTATCATCTAAATATTCATCAGTTTTAGTTTTTCGACTGCGCTCAATCTGACAGCTTAAAGATTATCTAACCACCTTAATCCATTGTCCTTTGTTTCTGGCATAACTCGTATTGTCATACATAGCTTCAACTTGCGCTCCTGGTAAATAATAATCTCCTAAGAAGGAAGCGTTTAATTTTACGGTAAAAGTTTTACTTTTTTTCGCACCTAAACCAAAATAGAAATTGGTGCGGTCATCACGTGTATCAATATAATCTGCTGTACTACTGTTACTACTAGCTCCATCTAAATACGAAGTATTTACAATTTCCCATCCGCTAGGTACAATTTGTGTTAAGGCTAGGTTTTCATAGCCATCATTTGTAGCATTGAAAACAGTGACTTGTGCTTGTAGTTCAGTTCCTTGTCTCAACTCACTTACATTAATAGATTTACCTAGCGCATCTAAATATTTTACCGTCAGATTGAGTTTAGCTTGTTGTGCCAATTCTTGACCTACAGGTAATTTTCCACTTTGTGTAAGCGTTGTATAGATAACATTATTCTGATTATTTTTTACTACAAGTTGACCTTGAACAGATGAAATGATAACAGATCGTTGCGCTATTGCTCTATCCGTTTTTACAGTTGTTTCTTTTCCATTGGTAGTAAACGTTAAATTGATTGATTTACCTCCATTCTTACTTACCATTTTTGCCATGGCTAACAATGCATAAGAAGTCTCTTGCGTACTATACCATCTTTGTGATGAAAGATTTTTTGCTAAAGAAAGCGCCAAATCACGCTGTTGACTATCTCCCAGTATCACCATAGTTTCTAATGCCATAGCACGATTTCTAAACACAGAACCATAGGTTCTATAATCATAAGAATTTGATTTAAAATTGATGTTGGCAATCTTTGCTAAATCTTTTGCAATGTCTTTTTTGCCTACTAAGGCATAAGCGGCTGCCAAACGCCATTTTGCTTCATTACTTAAGTTCTTTGTTTCCCGCAATCTATTCATTGCTGCTAGCTCTGGTTGTTGTGCTAGAGCAAGCGTGTATAGTCGATATGCCTGAGAAATATCATCATTATATCGCGTTGTTTGATTACTCCATTGCTTGGAGGCATTCTTTTGATACCGCAACCAATTACTTAAGAAGGTCAAGGGTAATTGATATCCTTTTTGCTTTGCCTCTAGTAAAAAGTGCCCTGCATAAGAACTTCCCCAATCATCTGCATAGCCATAACCAGGCCAGTAGCTTAAACCACCATTAGGTGCTTGAAAATCACTTAGTTTTTTAATGGCACTTTTAATATTTTTTTCAATTTCTTTTTTCTTATCAAAAGTAATATCCATTACATCTGCCAAAAATAACTGAGGGAAAGCTGCCGACGTAGTTTGTTCCACACAACCGTGTGGATAACGAACTAGGTACTCCATTCGTTTAGAGAAATCCATTGGAGGTAAGGTCGAAAATTCAATAAAAGCGGTATTCGTTCCCGATGTTCCAAAAGTTGTAAAATCAATAGTTTGAGATTGATTTTCACTTATAGTATATAATGAGCTTTTAGTAGTTATCGGATTTGGATTTTCAACATCAATCTCTGTTTCGCTACTTGCATTTTCACCTGCTCCAGAAGCAGTGACTTTAATAGTTTGGAACGCTTTTGTTGGATTAACTTTAAAGTCAAAATTTACAATTTGCTCACCAATGGCATTAAAAGTAATGTTCTTAGTAGAACTTCCAATCGGTTCTAATGCTTTACCAGCATCTATAGTAACCTTTACATTTTTCACTTTTTTCTCCATGGCAAAAATAGTAACAGGAATAGTTACGGTCTCTCCTGGGGATAGTTTTCTAGGGATAGATGTCAAAACCATTAATGGTTTACGAACCGGAGTAGTTTTTTGAGCATTCCCATAAGCACTTTTTGCATTACCAGCGATAAGCATGGTACGTACTGAACCTACATAATTTGGCATTTCTATTTCGTGAGTTGCCTTATCACCAGCCTTTAAAGTAAAAGGACCCAAATAAGAAACCACAGGCTTAAAACGTTGCGCTTTTCGGTTTTTACTCCCTTCAGCAATACCACCACCGCCAATTGCATAAATATTATCTACGCTAATGGAATAGGCGCCCATAACATCATCAAAAATATCAAAGGTTTTTACCCCTAAAGCTTGTCTTGCATAGAATGAAGAATGAATATCAGGAGTTCTAAATCGGGTTAAATCTAACAACCCATCATCCACCACAGCAATGGAATAGGTCATCGGTTTTTTATTTGCTTCTGAGACCGAAACTTTGAAAGACTTTTCTGGTTCTAAAACATCAGGCATTTGCAGTTTTGGCTCTAAGAACGTATCAGGATTTTCAACTAGAATGGGTACAACACCATACAGTCTAATAGGCAAGTCATTGGCAACTTGACCATGTGGTTGTAATAGTGAAATATTGATATAGGCATTAGGTGCCATCTCTGCTGTAATAGGAATGGTAGCCTTTGTCTCTTTAGTGCTGGTTTCTATCCATTGGGTTGATAATACTTCCGAACCATTTTCTATACTTAATAATGCACGCCCTCCTTTATCTGAAGGGAAAGTAACAACCGCATTTTCACCTAGTTTGTATTTTTCCTTGTCCGAAGCGAAGATGAGAATCTTAGAACTTTCTGTATCACCTGATGATGGTCTTTTCCACCAATTTCTGTAGAAATACGCTGTTCTACCTGTGGCATGACCAGAAACTTCATCAAATACTCTAATTAAGTAACGGCCACCATCATCATCTGGAATATTAATATTGAATTTACCTTTCCCGTCTGCTCCTGTAGTAACAGTCATTTCTTTAAATGGTCTGTGAACTGTTGCATTTTCATATCTAGATAGATTGTCATATCCTCTGTTCCACCACCAACGCCATTCAATCTTAAATACTTTTACTTTTAGTTTTCTATTTGCTGCTGGTTTCCCATTTGCAGTAACCGATGCTACATCAAAAGTGGTGTTTACATCGGTTAAAAACGAGCCGTAACGTTTTGTCTCTGGCGAACGTAACCCTACAAAATGGGAAAATGGAGCTAATTTTTTAGAAAACACATCAATAGAAAAATCGCCTCCACCTTCAAATACTTTGGTGGTGAATGTTGCCTGTAGCATGCCAGGCGCATTTTTATTTGTACTTATCTTTTTGTTAATAGTTGCAAATCCGTTTTCATCTAATGTGGTATTTAAAAACTGAAGCTCAGTTTCATTAAACTTACGTACTGGGTCTTGGAATACATAACCGTTATAACCTTCAAAGGCAGCAGTAGTTGGCTGTAATTTTGTATTAATATCAATTTTTAGATTTCGTGCTGGAGCACCGTGTAACCACTGTACTTCAACTTGCCCTTTGTTGTTTTCATTGGCCTTTAAAACTTCTTCATCAAAAGCAAAATTTACTTTTAATCGATTTGGTTTTACAGTAGCAATCTTTAAACTTTTGGTAAATTGAGCACCACCTACAATCACTTTTGCGTTCCATGTACCAGTTGGTGCGGTTGCCTTTGTTGGAATAGGGAAGTAATAAAAGCTTCCTTCTTTTTTTGCATAAAGCTGTTCGGAAACTTTTATGCTTTCACTTTTAAGTACGTTACGTTGCACTAGTTTTCCTCTGGCATCAGTTACCTCAAGAGTAACAGGATGATTATTAGGTAATGGATTTCCCTTATCATCTAACACAAAAGTTAAATGTGCAGTATCTCCTGGGCGATGAACGCCTCTTTCGGTGTATATAAAACCTTGAAGTCCACTTTGCACTTCTTGGCCAGAAACATCAAACTTGCTTAATGAGAGTGCATGGCCGTCTGCTAGTTTAGCATAGGCGTAATTTCTATTCTTTTCTGCGACGGCAAAAGCTATATTCTTGTTACCATCATAAATGGCAAAGCCAGCGCGATCTGTAGCAACTTCAGTAATTAGTTGTTGCTGATAGTTATATAGTTTGATTTTGGTACTCGCTTCTGGTTTTGCAGTTATCAAGTTTGTAGCGGTAAAATGATAGGAACGGTTTTTTCCTTTTTTAACGATTAACCCTAAATCACTACCCAAAAGATTAGTGGTAACTACTCTATCTGGATTGTAATAGGCGTGACTACATGGATTATCCTGTTCCTCCCAGTTATAATTATAGTTTCTCCAGTAGTATATTTCATTATCCCAGTAACGTTCTTCTTTTAGTTGCTCTGTTAAATCTTGAGCTTCTTCATTAGAAGCATAGATTTCTTCTTCGTCTGTAGTATCGGTTTCGCAAGTATAGCTTGTATGTTCTTTTTTAAAGCTGAATTCAATTCTATATAAAGAACCAGGGTTTACTTTTATCAATTCAGAAAGGTCTAGTGCATGTGCTTTCCAATAGCTGTTATTCTCATTATCGTTTTCAGCCAATGAGATTACTTTATAAGCTACACGGCGGCCAACAGTTCTTAAGTCAGAATTATAGTTTTGTGTAAGATTATTGTTCTGAAGGTATTGTAACATATTATCTTCAAAAACCTGAATTACTCTAACTTCAACTGCTTTTAGATTTACGGTTTCAAAATAAATTGGTGTTGATGCCGCATTAGGTAGAATTGTACCTTTTGAAATTAAACGGACATTAGGTTTTAATTGTTCAAAGGATACCCATTCAGAAAAAGTATTTTTTAAGGTAAAACCATAAGTGCTTTTTATCCCTTCAAAAACGTTTACGCGTACTTGTCCAGTGATACGATTTGAGGGATAGATTTTTAAAATATTACCATCTGTTTCAAAACGTAAATTTTCAGCATTTTCTATGGTTACCAAACCATTTAAATTCTGATTTTCTTTTAATGGTTCGGAAAAGTTTAAAGTTAATGCTGCATTAGGTGAAGCGGATGTTTTAGCATCAACAACCACAAATTTATTTAGACCCGGAATCGTATAACTTTCAGTTCCTTGGTTTTCAGCGCCAAGCGCATTCCCATTCCAGCTAATCTCTAGTTGAGCATCATCAGTTTTACGTTGAATACTATCTATTTTAAAGCTAAAGTAGCGCGCGTTTTCAGTTGTATTTTCCCATTTTACAGGAACAGCTTTGCCTTCTTGCTTTGCAGATAAGACTTCATTTATTTTTTCAGCATTCAGAATGTCCGAAGCTTCTAAAGTTCCTGTTAAGTATTGTAAATCTTTACTATACGATTGTAAATCACCTAAGTTTATTTTAAAATTGGGAGTGATAGTTTTAAAGCTAAAGGTGTATTTTTTGTAATCACTATCTAAACCTTCAAACAACTTTCCTAAGGCTAAAGTAACCGAGTATTCGGTGTCTGAATCTAAATATTCAGCAGGTTGAAAAGTAAGCTCTCTACCATTTTCAATGGCCAACTTACCTTCAACTTTAGGTGATACTTTTATGTATTCTGTTGGTAGTTCTTGTGTAAGCTCAAATTGCTCTAGCTGTTTTGCTAAAACAATTTTTATGGGTGCTGCAATACTTTGCTGCCCATTGGTGTGGTAACTTATATAGTCTTTAAACTTAAAAAGATTGTCCGTGGTACTTGCTTCATTCTTTTTTTTACAAGAACTAGCTATTAGTAGAAAGGATATTAAAAAAACTTTTAGAAAACGACCCATTATTGTAGTGATTATGCCCATTGCGTTTTTGGTTAAATTCTGTCAATTCGAGTTAATTTTACTGATGAAAGAAGTAAAATTTGTATCGAGAATAAGAATTTTAGCTGCTAAAACTGTTCTCGATACGATTTTTGCGTACCTCAAAATCACTCGAACTGACCTCTAATTATTTTTAATTCAAAATACACTATGCGTTGATTATAAATTAAACTGCACGTTTTGCCATTGCAAGATAACCTAAAAAGAAGGCAAGCTGTTCACTGAAAATGGGGTATTTGAGTTTTTTGACTTTCTTTAATTACGAGAGGAGTTTATAGATTAACTGTGTGTTAAGAAAAGTTTGTGAATATATCGCTGTATATTTTTGACAATTTTTTTTGGTCATGTTGAACTTGTTTCAACATCTCATAACGTTATTATGATGCGTGACCTGTAGTGAATAAAGGATACTTAATTCTTACAACTATGTACAAAAATGATAAAGTAATTAGACGGTATTCGGAATCTTTCAAACTCAAAATCTTAGGCGAACTTACCTTATGAAAACAAAACAAGCATCAACTAGATAAAGCATATGGTGTTACACCAGAAACCTATCTTACACTAACCGTATAGTATCCATTATTTATTTCTGTAACCCTACCATTACTGGAAAAACTCCTTAGTTGTTCTATACCACCACAGCAACCATCGTTTTCTGATAGTGTTATATCTATTAGTA
>CAYTRI010000123.1:3171-7283 GCA_964440105.1 uncultured Flavobacteriaceae bacterium | reverse complement strand
CTAACCAGCTGAGCTACAACCACCATTTTAGCGGTGCAAATGTAATTTTTTTTGTGCTATTCATCAAAATAAAAATTAATATTATTTTCTATTCTAAAGATGATTATCTTAGGATACTCAAAGAGTCATAGGATTTATACACCGTGAAGTTAATACATCATTTTTTTTATAAAAAAATCCTTCTTGTTTTTATATTGGGTACACTCTATTCAACAACTACGTTTGGCCAACAAAAACTGTCAGATAGTATTCATACCATTATTAAAAAAAAGGAAAAAGAAAAAGATTTCAACACTACTAATATTGACTACTTAAAACTATTGGCTCCATTAGCAGAAAGCTATCTATATCAAAATAAAGACAGTCTTCATAAATACACTAGCGAGTTAAAGCGACTAAGTAAGAAGGCAGGATATGAAAAAGGTGTTATACTATCTGAATTGATAAACGCCAAATATGAAGCTTATAATGGCGACCATAAGAAAGGCGCAGAAACTGCTGCTATACTTCAAAAAAGTACAGAAGAAGTTGGGTGTGACACATTAAAACTTAAGGCTCTAAATATCCAAGGTGTAGGTTGGTCCTCAATTGGAGACTATCCAAAA
Source organism: uncultured Flavobacteriaceae bacterium (assembly GCA_964440105.1). Taxonomy (GTDB): domain Bacteria; phylum Bacteroidota; class Bacteroidia; order Flavobacteriales; family Flavobacteriaceae; genus Croceitalea. The sequence continues at coordinate 6,678 of CAYTRI010000123.1, read as the reverse complement.
GGATATATAGCTTTTAAACAAGGGGAAGCCATAGGAGAAAAATTAAATTCAAAAAGTAAGTTGTTTACTATACGCTTAAATTTAGCTACTTGCTTTTCCTTACTAAAGGATTATGATACCGCATTAGATTATTACATGAAAAATTATAATCTTTTAGATGGTAATATACACAGTGCTAGACAAAAAGCACAGCTAGAAGCTAATATTGGTTTTTTACATTGGAAAAATAATAATTATATAAAAGGTAAAAGCTATAGCCAGAAAGCGATAGCTGTATTTTCAGCGAATAAAAATGCTGCATGGGAGTCTTTCTGTAGAATTTCACTTGGAGGAATAGCTATTAAAGAAAAAAATATAAGTGAAGCATTAAAACAGTATTCCTTGGCAAGGGAGCTACTAAAAAATATGAATGATAAAAAGCGTGAGACCGATGCCTTCTTAGGTTTTGCAGAAGCTTACTTGCTAAATACAGATATACAAAATGCAGAAAAATTTACGCTTGATGCCATAACGATTGCCATGGAAATAGATTATAAAGATGGTTTGTCATTAAGCTACCATTTACTTTATAGGATTAATCAGGCAAAAGGCGATTATAAAAAAGCTATAAAATATCTAGAGCTTTCCCAAGATATTTCAAACTCTTTAAGAATAGAAGAGAACAAAACCCAATTTCTTATGCTCGCCGCAAAAACGGATTATGAAAGAGAACAAGAAAAAATTAAGATTGAAATTGATGATAAATTAGCGAAACAGAAGGTATTTAATAGAATTATAATTTTTGCACTTTTAATTTCTTTATTCATTGGCTTTTTAATTCGAAAAAACTATATAACTCAGAAAAAGACCAATCAAAGGCTCAAAGAAATTAATAATACTAAAGACAAAATATTTTCTATAATAGGGCATGATTTAAAAACTCCATTAAACACTTTAAATGAGTTATTAGAACTTGTTAAAGAGAAAAATATTTCTCCAAAAGAGATGATAGAATTAACTCCAAAAATTCAGACAAATGTTGATTATAGTACTTTCTCTTTAAATAATTTATTATGTTGGGCGCAAAGTGAAATGGATGGAATCACTACCAATCCTATAAAATTTGATGTGAATCAAATCATAAATGAAGCTATATCTGTTTTTGAGATAAAAGCAGCTAAGAAAAATATCGCTATTGTAAATACCATAGAGGAAGAAATCATAATCAAATTTGATGACGAACATTTAAGGATAATCTTTAGAAATATTTTGTGCAACGCTATAAAGTTTACACCAAATAATGGTAATATTCGTATTAGTTCCAAAATAGAAAATAATCAAATTAAACTAAGTGTTAGTGATACTGGAATAGGTTATAAATCTATTAGTTATGATCATTTAATCATCGGTAAACCTGTAGAATCTATTAAGGGGACGAATAATGAAAAAGGAACAGGTCTTGGATTATCAATTTGCAAAGAACTTCTTAGCAAAAATAATAGTACACTACGAATAGAACCTAATACTCCTTCTGGCAGTTGTTTTACCATATTAATTCCTGTAAGACTGTAAGTAGTTATCCTGGTTTTCTACGAAATATCGATGAAATGCATAATTTCATAGCTAAAACACACAAATATTGATAGTTCACAACAATAGTTAGTAAGCGTACAACTACTAAAGTAAATTTACCATAGCAACCTACTTTAGGCATTATGAACCTTTGTTTTTCAAAAAAAACTTGGAATTTAGTTATTAAGATGATACTTGGTTGTATCATCTATGCCGTTACCATTCCTTCTATTCAATCCCAACAAAATAAAATAGATAGTCTTTCAAAGGAAATTCAAAAAACTCAATTAAAACAATATTTTACAGAGTTAGATTCAACTTACATTAAATCTTTACTAAGATTAGGTAAATCATATCGCTTTGTAGAATCAGATAGTTTAAAACCCATTGCTAAAAAAGCCTTAGAATTAAGTAAATCTTCTTCATTTAATTACGGAATAATTGAATCTTATTCACTGTATGGTGATTATTATTCGGATAAGGGTAAGAGTGGAAATGCAATTGATAACTATAAAAGAGCTCTAAATGTAGTTGAGATTGAACAAAATAAAAATCAAAAACTAGATGTACTAAATAGTTTGGCTGGTGAATATGGCTACTTAGGTGACTATTCTAAAGCCTTAAGCGGATATTTAGAAGGTATAGATTTAGCAACTGAAGTCAATAACAAATCACTTCTTTCTATAATGAATGAGAATATTGCTAACCTATATACTTCTCAGAAAGATTATAAACAAGCCTTAGAATTTTATGAAAAAGTAGTCGCAATTAATAAAGAAATAGGAAATGAAATTTTTGCTGCAGAAACTTTCAGCAATATAGCTTCTACATATTCTGAGATGAGAAAGTTTGATTACGCTATGTTTAATGTGAATAAAAGCATTTCAATTTTTGAAAAACATCAAATCCTAGATTGGTTAGCCTACGCATATGAAGTTAAAGGCGGTATTTATCTGGAGCAGAAAAAGTACAAATGGGCACTCTATTGGTTCGAACAGAGTAGTTTAATTCATAATAAGATAGATGATGAAAGAGGGAAAATTGATATGTTAAACGGTATATCAAAAACCTATTTAGGCTTAAAAAAAGATAGTCTTGCAATGGTTTACGCTAATAAAGGTTTTATGGTAGCCAAAACCATTAGTTCGCTCGAAGGCCAAAAAGAATGTTCAAATACGCTTTACAAAATCTGCAAAAGAAAAGAAGATTTTAATAATGCACTTTTCTATCATGAGCTACATAAAAAACTTTCAGACTCGCTGACTAGAGATGATAATAAAAAGAGTTTATCATTACTAAAAGCTAAATTAAATTACGAAAAGCAAAAAGAATTATTAATTGAAAAAAATGATAAAGCTCTCGCAAGACAGCGGGTAATTATATATTCTTCATTAGCCATATTATTAATACTTGGTGTAATTATATTTATAGTAGTTCGCAGTCAAAAGGTACAAAAACGTTTAAATAAGAAGTTACGCCATAAAACTATTCTTATTCAAAAAAGAGAAATTGAGCTTAACGAAATCAACAAAACCAAGAACAAACTTTTTTCTATTATAGGTCATGATTTAAGGGGACCTATTGGAGCTTTACAAGAACTATTGCGCTTATTTTCAAACGGAGACATTAAAAAGAACGAGCTAAATTCATTTATTCCAAAACTAAAAGCAGATGTAGATAATGTGTTCTTTACTTTAAACAATTTATTATCATGGGGGCAATCCCAAATAAATGGTTCATCTACGAAGCCAAAGAATTTTACAATTACTAAACTTGTTAATAGAAATATAGATTTGCTTTCAGAAATGGCATATAATAAGTCTATTAAAATGGTTAACCATGTTAAAGATGCTCCTATAGCATGGGCAGATTTAAATCAGATAGATATCGTTATAAGAAATCTATTGAGTAATGCATTAAAATTTACATCAGAAAATGGCTTAATATCTATTTCAG
>CAYTRI010000123.1:0-3071 GCA_964440105.1 uncultured Flavobacteriaceae bacterium | reverse complement strand
CTATTGAGTAATGCATTAAAATTTACATCAGAAAATGGCTTAATATCTATTTCAGCGATAGAAAATAATGATTCATGGGAAATTCAAATAAAAGATTCCGGTGTGGGTATGACACAAGATATGCAATCCAAAATATTCTCAGATTATTCAAACATTACAACATACGGAACTAATAATGAAAAAGGTACCGGTTTAGGTTTATCTCTATGTAAAGAAATGGTTGAAAAAAATAACGGTAAAATATGGGTTGATAGTAAAATTAATTCAGGTTCAATTTTTTATTTTACAGTACCCAAAGAAAAATCTAATTATAAAAAAACAGGTTAAATTAAGTCGCTTAAACGTTCTATCGCTGGATAACGTTCAACCGTAAAACCTTCAGCGTGTTCAACACCTATTAATCTTCCTAAGTCGCGAGCACGGTAATTAACACTATCAATAAAGTTTTTGCTGCTTATAGGAGTTTCTGGCTCTCCAGTTTTAGGGTCATAAAACTGAGAACTGTATGCCAAAACAGCATCTGTTTTCTTATGGATATAGCCAGTAACATTAACAACAAAATCTGGTTCTAAATTCTTCCATTGAATATAATGGTAAACCACCTTAGGTCGCCAAGATTCTTGAGCTACTTTGTCACCATCAATTTGAGTGACTATTTTTTTTAATCCGCTTAAAAAACAGGAATCACTGACTAATTTGCTACCCTTTCCATGATCAATATGGCGGTCATTTATGGCATTGCATAACACAATCTCTGGCTGGTATTTGCGAATCCTTTTAATTACTTCTAACTGGTGCTTTTTATCATTACTTAAAAATCCATCTGCAAAGCCAAGGTTCTCTCGTACAGAAATCCCCAAAATTTTGGCAGCTTCAGCAGCTTCTTTATCTCTAATTTCTGCGGTACCTCGAGTTCCCAATTCTCCTCTTGTTAAATCTACAATTCCAACTTTCTTCCCATTAGCAACCTCTTTTGCAATAGTTGCTCCAGCACCTAACTCAGCATCATCTGGATGTGCCCCAAAAACCAAAATATCTAACTTCATTATACTAAAACTGAGTTTGATTTTACTTTGTTTAGCGCTTGTGTAAAATCTGTTATTAAATCTTCAATTTCTTCTATTCCAATTGAAAAACGAATTAGACCATCTTTGATCCCTTGTTTTTCTCTATCCTCAGGAGACATTAATGAATGAGATGTTTCTACAGGTAAAAGCATTGTACTTTCAACACCTGCTAAACTCATAGAGGGCTTTATTAATTGCAAACCTTTCATAAATTCTGATGGATTAATACTTTCTTTTAATTCAAAAGATAACATACCACCAAATCCTTGCATTTGCTTTTTCGCTAACTCGTGGTCAGGATGCGATTTAAGCCCTGGATAATAGACAGCATTAATATCATCATGACTATGTAAAAATTCAGCCATGCTTTGCGCATTTTCATTTTGAGCCTTCACTCTTAATCCCATTGTCTTTAAGCTTCGCTCAAGTAACCATACTGTTTGGTCACTCAAGCTCCCTCCAAAACAAATTGAAGACTGCCATATTATTTGAATATGTTCCGCAGATGCTGCAACTGCACCAGCACAAATATCAGAATGCCCACCCATATATTTAGTAGCACTATGCAGAATAATATCTATTCCAAAATCAATTGGATTTTGATTTACTGGACTAGCAAAGGTATTATCAATCATAGAAATTAGATTGTGTTTTCTTGTTAGTTCAGCTACCGCTTCCATGTCAGTAATTGTCAATAGTGGGTTTGACGGAGTCTCAATATAAATGACTTTGGTATTAGAACGTATTTCATTTTCAAAATCTCCAACTGTCCATCCTTCAGTAAAAGAATAACTGATTCCATATTTTTCAAACTGAGTAACCGCAAAATTATAGGTGCCACCATATAAGGTTTGTTGCAAAACTATGTGGTCTCCAGCTTTTAAAAATGCCATTAAAGCATGGCTTATTGCTGCCATTCCACTTCCAAAGATTAAAGCATTTTCCGCATGCTCTAATGCGGCAATTTTTTTACCTAGAGCCTCTTGGTTAGGAGTATTAAAATATCTAGGATATCGCTTTACATCAACATCTTCAAAAGCGTAAGAAGATGACATATATATTGGCGAAATTGCACCTTTAAACTGTTCATCTTTTACTTCTCCAACATGAGTGCAAATAGTGTTTATTCCTTTAGGACTTCTATTCATAGAGGATGGTATTTTAAGTCTTTAAATTTAACGAAATCATTTGTAACAATCCCTTCAAAAAAAGAAGGCTTTGTTGTAATAATTAAACTTGAATAGTCTTCCATCTTCCTTTTTTAAACCAAATTATTGAAAGAATTGCTAAAAACACTTGTGCTGCAGTTATTGCTATAAATACACCAATTGCACCTAAATCGAATGTTAATGCTAGAAGGTATGCCATTGGCAATTGAAACAACCAAAAGGCTATCAAATTAAGTCTAGTTGGGGTTCTCGTATCTCCTGAACCATTAAATGCTTGTGTTACAACCATTCCATAACCGTAAAAAACATAACCCAATGCAATAATTTGTAGGCAAAGTGCTCCATTTTCAACCACCTGTGGGGTAGTATTAAACCAGCTTATTATCTGCTTGGCAAAAATTAGGTATGCCAATGAAACTGTTCCCATAAAGATTGCATTATACTTCCCAGTTTTCCAAACTGAAATTTCTGCACGCTCTGGTTTATTTGCCCCTAAGTTCTGCCCTACTAAAGTTGCTGCCGCATTACTCATACCCCATGCAGGCATTAATGTAAACATGATTACTCTTATAGCAATAGTATAACCAGCTAAAACCTCACTCCCAAATTCTGACATTATTCGCATTAAAAATACCCAACTTGACGTGCCTATTAAGAATTGAGCTATACCACCTAGAGAAACCTTTACTAGGTTCAACATCACCGTAACATTTAGAACAATATCTTTCCAGATGAGTTTAATTTTACTCCATCCGAAGAACAAAATTCCTAATTGAAATAAAACCGCAGAACCGCGACCGATATTGGTTGCTACTGCAGCTCCCATAACTCCTAG
>CAYTRI010000122.1:0-7299 GCA_964440105.1 uncultured Flavobacteriaceae bacterium | reverse complement strand
TTTGTGAATATTGGTATTATTGATTCTGGAGTAGGTACTGTAAGTGATGAAGAAGGACTGTTTCATTTATATTTAGAGCCCAATAAATTTGAAACTAACACTAAAATTTTATTTTCAGCGCTCGGCTATGAAACCCTTTACATACCAATTTCTAATATAAAGTTTGTTTATAACGAATATCCGGATGTTATTCTAAAACCCTCTCTATTAGAATTAAATGAAGTAGTTGTTTCCAATAAAGGAGAGCGTTTTATTTCCGATAATATTGGTTACAGAAATTATGGTGTAAAGAATTATGGATATTGGAAAGACAATATCGCGCTTGGTGGTGAGCTTGCTACTAGAATTGTGGCAAAGAATGGTTTAAGAAAACTAAACCAATTTGAGTTTGAAGTTTGGTACAACCCATCTGATAGTCTTTTGCTAAGAGTAAATATTTATGAAGATGATGGTGCTATCGGAAAGCCAGGTACTAATTTGAACACATCGGGCAAAAATATTCTTACTACGGTTAAAAAAGATGATAGAATAGTTAAAGTAGATTTAAGCCCTTATGATATTTATACCAAAAGCGATTTTATTATTAGTCTTGAGTTACTAAAAGTATATGGCAAAGAAGATTTGGGGTTAATTTTATCGGCAACCTTAAATGGCTATGGTTCTTACAGAAAATATGCCAGTCAAGATAAATGGGAGTGGTTGTCAGATTTGAATATGGCTTATTACGTTGAATCACAATTAATGGTTTCCAATAAATTTGCAGACCGTTTCGAAAAAAGGCAACAGAAAAAAATTCAAAAAAAACGTACTGTTTCTGGTTTTGTAATTATGAGAGGAAAAATGATTCCGGGTGTTTCAGTTTTTAATAATAGAACTAAAGAATCTGTAATCTCGGGAGATGGTGGCCGTTACCTGATTCCTGCAAAAAAAGGAGATATTCTTACCTTTTCAAAAGATGGGCTTGAAAATTTTAATGTTAAGATTACGGATAAGCCTACTCAAAATGCTGCAATGAGGGTAGAGTAAATTTTATTATTCTTTAAAGTCCTCAAATTTATAAACCTAGCAATTGTCGTGTCTTGAATCTAAGTTATTGATTATCTTAAATACTTAAAAAAACCACAAAAATTTATATCTTTTTTAGTAAATTAGAGGTAAAGCCATTGTTCTTATGAAAAATATATTTTTCCTTACGTTTTTGTTTTTTTGTTTTATTTCTTTTGGTCAAAATTCTAGAATGGTTTTTGGAGTAATCTCAGATGGAGAGGAGCCAATAAAGCAAGCTACTATTTTAAATGTTTCAACCTCAACTTTTGCAAAATCAGATGAAAATGGCAGGTATCAAATTGCAGTAAATACTGGAGATGAATTAGAATTCTCCTATACAGCTTTACGCACTATGACCTTAAAAATTGAAGATGTAACGCGGGTACTCAATATAATTATGATTCCGGAAATTACCGAGTTGAATGAAGTAGAAGTAACAGCGAGAAAAAGAATCACCCAAAAACAACTGGCAATAGACTATAAATTCAATGACAAAATTATAAAAACAACCTGGGGTTATATGGATACCGAAACATTTACAGGTCAGGTTTGGACAATGAGAGCAGAAAATTTTAATAACACAAGTAATTGTATTTTAGATTTGTTAAGAGGAAGAGCACCTGGCGTAAGAGTATATGGAAATTGCAGCAATGGAGGTTCCGTAGTTGCCACAAGGTCTACTTCCACTACTGCATCAAGAAGATTCATTTTTGATGTTGATGGTGCAATTTTTAGAGACGCACCTGTTTGGATAAACCTTCAAGCTGTTAAAAGAGTTGCTGTATTAGTAGGTGCAGCAAGTACAACTCGATATGGTTTTGTTGGTCGTGCAGGCGTGGTAGTCATTAACACAATCCCAGAGTATTCGAAATCAACAAATCATAAGGACTATATTTCTCTTAATAGTAATTTTCTACAGGAAAGACCTTTAAATATTTCTAAAACTGCGAGTAGTAATCCTAACTATTTGAAAGAATTAAAAAGCAGTAGTTCATTTGAAAATGCAAAGGCGGTTTATGAGAAATATCAAGATAATTATTCAAGTTCTCCCTACTTCTTTTTAGATGCGTATTCTTATTTTGTTAACAAATGGGATAGTCAATCTTATGCGTATTCTATAGTAAGCGAGAATTATGAACTCTTTAAATCTAATCCTGTTTTACTAAAAGGACTTGCCTACAAGTTTCAAGAAAATGGAAATTTTGAACAAGCGCATAATGTCTTTAAAGATATTTTCTTACTTAGACCAAATTATGGGCAAAGTTATATGGATATGGCTAATAGCTTTCAGGATTTAAAGCAGCCTAAATTTGCTGCCGCAATTTATGCTAGGTATGATAATTTGTATCGGGATGGTTTCATAAAAACTGATACTACTGTATTTAAAAGTATCATGGAACGAGAGTTTTATAACTTACTGGTCACAAATAAACAATCAATTTTTTCGAAAAGTCAATTAAACGCTTTAAAGGTAACCAACAATGGTTACAAGGGTAGGCGATTAGTTTTTGAATGGAACGATAGCGAAGCGGAGTTCAATGTACAATTTGTTAATCAAGATAACCTGTTTTATACTTGGAAGCATAGTTTGGCGGATAATCCCGAGAAAATAAAAGCAGAAAAAGAGTATGGTTATAGCGTAGCTGAATTTCTTTTAGATGATTCATCCCTAGACACTTGGGCTGTCAATGTAAATTATTTTGGAAATAAAAGCCTAACTCCTACCTATCTTAAGACTACTATTTACTACAACTATGGCACAAAAAACCAGAGAAAAGAGGTTAAATTATTCAAGCTAACACTAAAAAATGTAAACCAAGAACTCTTTAAGATAGCTTCAGGTCAATCATTGATTACTTCTAACTAAAAACACACTTTTTCTTTAGTTTAAACTAAACCTGTAATACCCCCAAACTAAACTGCTTTTCAATAGGCGCATGGTTTGCAGCCTCTATTCCTGTGGAAACCCATTTTCTAGTATCTAATGGGTCTATTATGGCATCAGTCCATAGTCTAGCAGCTGCATAGTACGGAGAAACCTGATTATCATAACGGTCTTTTATGGTTTTAAAAAGCTCAGCTTCTTTTTCTGGAGTAATTTTATCGCCCTTTTTCTGCAATGAAGCTTTTTCAATTTGTAATAAAACTTTTGCAGCAGAATTACCGCTCATAACAGCTAATTCTGCACTAGGCCATGCTACAATTAATCTTGGGTCATAAGCTTTGCCACACATGGCATAATTACCTGCTCCATAGCTGTTTCCAATAACTATGGTAAACTTTGGTACTACAGAATTACTTACCGCATTAACCATTTTTGCACCATCTTTAATAATACCACCGTGTTCACTTTTACTACCTACCATAAATCCGGTTACATCCTGCAAAAAGACTAGTGGAATCTTCTTTTGATTACAATTAGCAATAAAACGAGTTGCTTTATCTGCAGAATCTGAATAAATTACTCCTCCAAATTGCATTTCACCCTTACCATTTTTAACCACTTTACGCTGGTTGGCAACTATGCCAACAGCCCATCCGTCAATACGTGCGTATCCAGTTAAAATAGTTTTCCCATAATCTGCTTTGTACTGTTCAAATTTAGAATCATCAACCAAGCGTTCGATAATTTCTATCATATCATATTGGTCAGAACGTGCTGCGGGTAAAATACCATAAATATCTTCTTGGTTCTTAATTGGATTTTTTGCTTTTATGCGGTTATATCCAGCCTTTTCAAAATCACCTATCTTACCCATTATATTTTTAATAGTGGATAAAGCTTCAGCATCGTCTTTTGTTTTGTAATCAATAACACCACTTATTTCTGAGTGTGTTGTAGCACCTCCCAAAGTTTCATTATCTATGCTTTCACCTATTGCTGCTTTTACCAAATAGCTTCCCGCTAAGAAAATACTCCCTGTTTTATCAACAATTAAAGCTTCGTCGCTCATTATAGGTAAATAGGCGCCACCAGCTACGCAACTGCCCATGACAGCAGATATTTGAGTAATCCCCATACTACTCATAATTGCATTATTTCTAAAGATGCGACCAAAATGCTCTTTGTCTGGAAAAATCTCATCTTGCATTGGTAAATAAACACCTGCACTATCTACCAAATAGACAATCGGCAATCTATTTTCTATGGCAATTTCCTGTGCTCTTAAGTTCTTTTTTCCAGTTATAGGAAACCATGCCCCAGCTTTTACAGTAGCATCATTAGCAACCACGATACATTGTTTTCCTTGAACATGACCAATTTTTATTACGACACCTCCAGAAGGGCATCCGCCATGCTCTTCATACATGCCTTCTCCAGCAAATGCAGCTATTTCAATGGCTTCTTTTGTATCATCTAACAGATAGTCAATACGTTCGCGCGCTGTCATTTTACCCTTAGCATGATGCTTCTCTATTCGAGCTTTTCCACCACCAAGTTTTACTTGAACAAGTCTTTTACGGAGTTCTGATAGTTTTAGTTTATTTTGGTCTTCGTTTTTATTGAACTTTAAGTCCATAAATTTTAGATGCTTAATGCGTTTATGGCTTAAAGATAAGCACTAATACTGATTTGTTTGTTGCACTATGAAAAGTAAAATAAGATGGGGAATTATTGGACCAGGGAAGATTGCAATAGAGTTTGCAAATGATTTAGTACAAGTTTCTGATGCTGAATTAAATGCCGTTGCTTCGAGAAACATGGACAGAGCAAAGGAATTTGCTAATACCTATGGAATACCAAATGTATTTGATGATTATGATCAATTGTTTGCTTGCGATACGGTTGATGTTATCTACATAGCTACGCCACATAGTTTTCATAAAGATTTAGCAATTAGAGCAATGAAAGCTGGTAAGCATGTACTCTGCGAAAAGCCTATGGGTGTTAACGCTGTTGAAGTAAAGAAAATGATAGCTACAGCAAAAGAGTGCAAAGTTTTTTTGATGGAAGCACTTTGGTCTCGTTTTAATCCCACAATTAAAAAAGTAAAAGATATTACGGACAATGGCGAGATTGGTACATTAAAATATATTAATGCTGATTTTGCTTTTTACGCTTTAGATAGGCCTTTAGAATCCAGGCTGTTTAATTTAGATTTAGCTGGAGGGACTATTCTTGATATTGGTATATACCCAGTTTTTTTGGCTTATCTTTTCTTAGGAATACCAGAAAGAATAGAAGCAATTTCAAGTTTCAATGAGAATGGCACAGAAATTCAAACTTCGATTATATTTCAATATTCTGATGCTCAGGCTATTTTAAACAGCAGTTTTTCTAATAACTCTAGAATGAGCGCAGAAATTAGTGGAACTCTTGGGAATATAACTTTGGAACCAAGGTTTCATGAAACGCAAGGATATACTATAAACACAGCCAACAAAAGTAATAGTGAAAAAATAGCGACTTTAGGACGAGGATATACACATGAAATTTTAGAAGTGAACAAATGCCTTAAAGAAAATAAACTTGAAAGTTCGCTGTGGTCACATTCAGATAGTTTAAATCTGATAACCTTGTTGGATAGTATACGTCAAAAAAGTGGCGTCCGTTTTCCTTTTGAAACATAAAATATAGTTAACAGTTGTCCAATTTTTACGATATTTGACTTTACACATAAAATTACTATCAAGTGAAGGATAAAAATACAGTTTTAGGATGGGCAACTTTCATAATGATTTTTGTGGGTTTTGGATTGATTGCACTAGGAGCTTTTAAGTACAATGAGGTAGCAGGATATGGTTTTGCATCAGTTGGTGTAGGTTTTTTTGCAATAGCATGGGTTTTTAATGCTCTTAAAGGGCGCGTTTAATTTTCTTTTCAATATTAATTTAATAGCTAATGTCAGAGGATAAAAAAGTCATTTTTTCCATGTCTGGGGTAACCAAGACGTATAAGAATGCGAATACTCCAGTATTAAAGAATATTTACCTCAGTTTTTTCTATGGTGCTAAAATTGGAATTTTAGGACTTAATGGTTCTGGTAAATCAACACTATTAAAAATTATCGCAGGAGTTGATAAGAATTTTCAAGGTGATGTAGTCTTTTCTCCAGGTTTTAAAGTTGGTTATTTAGAACAAGAGCCGCAACTGGATGAAGATAAAACGGTTCTTGAGATTGTAAAAGAAGGTGCTGCCGAGACGGTTGCAATTCTTGACGAGTATAACAAGATTAATGATATGTTTGGCTTACCTGAAGTCTATGAAGATGCAGATAAAATGCAGAAACTTATGGATAAACAAGCTGAACTCCAAAATAAAATAGATGCTAGTAATGCTTGGGAGTTAGACACCAAGTTAGAGATTGCAATGGATGCACTGCGAACTCCAGACGCTGACAAAAAAATAGGAGTGCTTTCTGGAGGGGAAAAACGTCGTGTAGCTTTATGCAGGTTGTTATTACAAGAACCAGAAATATTACTATTAGATGAACCTACCAACCATTTGGATGCTGAATCTGTTCACTGGTTAGAACATCATTTAGCCCAGTATAAAGGAACTGTTATAGCTGTAACTCACGATAGGTATTTTTTAGATAACGTTGCAGGTTGGATTTTAGAATTGGATAGAGGTGAAGGTATTCCTTGGAAAGGGAACTATTCTTCTTGGTTAGACCAAAAATCTAAACGTTTAGCGCAAGAGAGTAAACAAGCTTCTAAAAGACAGAAAACCCTAGAACGAGAATTAGAATGGGTTCGCCAAGGTGCTAAAGGAAGACAAACTAAGCAAAAAGCAAGGCTGAAGAATTATGACAAACTAATGAGTCAGGATCAAAAGCAGCTTGATGAAAAGTTAGAAATATATATCCCTAATGGACCAAGGTTAGGAACTAATGTTATTGAAGCAAAAGGAGTTAGCAAGGCATATGATGATAAATTGCTTTATGAAGATTTAAATTTTAATCTTCCGCAAGCAGGTATTGTAGGTATTATTGGTCCAAATGGTGCTGGTAAAACAACCATTTTTAGAATGATAATGGGAGAGGAAAACCCAGATAAAGGAGAATTTTCTGTTGGTGATACTGCACAATTAGCTTATGTAGACCAAAGTCATTCAAATATTGACCCAGAAAAATCTATTTGGGAAAATTTTAGTGATGGCCAAGAATTGGTAATGATGGGAGGGAAGCAAGTTAATTCTCGTGCATATCTAAGTCGATTTAATTTTTCTGGTAGCGAGCAGAATAAAAAAGTAAATATGCTTTCCGGGGGTGAACGAAATAGATTGCATTTAGCAATGACCTTGAAAGA
>CAYTRI010000121.1:4405-7335 GCA_964440105.1 uncultured Flavobacteriaceae bacterium | reverse complement strand
AATTACAAATCGAACCCTAAATTAACACCAAGCTTTTTAGCAATTAATTTGTTGATTCGTCCTTTCAATTCTGGAATACGAACACTTTCTAAAACGTTATTTGCAAAAGCATACATTAATAATGCTCTAGCCTCTTTTTTAGGTATTCCACGAGATTGCAAGTAGAATAGTGCATCCTCATCTAGTTGGCCAATAGTACAACCATGTGAACATTTAACATCATCAGCAAAAATCTCTAATTGCGGTTTTGTATTAATGGTAGCCTTATCACTAATTAGAATATTGTTATTCTGCTGAAAAGCGTTTGTTTTTTGCGCAATTTTATCAACTATAATTTTACCATTGAAAACACCTGTAGAATTTTCCCCATAAATCCCTTTATAGTCTTGATGGCTTTCACAATTTGGCTCAATATGATGTACTAAAGTGTGATGATCTACATGCTGTTTTTCTCCTAAAATAGTAACCCCTTTCATCGTAGAGTCCATATACTCACCATTTTGATAGAAGTTTAGGTTATTACGAGTTAGTTTTCCACCAAAAGAGAAGGTATGCACATTTACATTACTCTTACTTTTTTGATTGATATAGGTATTATCAATTAATGATGCTGTACCTGCATCATTTTGTATTTTGTAATAATCTACAATTGCATTTTCAGCTGCGAATATTTCAGTCACGGCATTAGTTAGAACCTCATTAGAGGTAAGACTCTGATGTCGTTCTATAATTTGCACCTCAGCATTCTCTTCAACAATGACCAAATTTCTTGGTTGTAAAAGTATAGAAGCTTCATTTCCTGTCGCAAAATGTAAAATTTCTACAGGCTTTTTAGGCATTTTATTCTTAGGAATATAGATGTATGCTCCTTCTCTACTAAATGCTGTATTTAAAGTAGTTAATGATTCGTCTTTTGACGCTACTTTATTAAAGTATACATCAATAACCTGCTTATACATTGGCTTGGTTAGAGCAGAGCTCATTAAACAAATATCTACACCGTCATGTGTAGTCTCTGAAAGAAAAGAGCTATAGATACCATCTATAAACACAATTTTATAAGTGTCTATTTCGTGTAAAAAATAGCGCTTAACATCTTTATACTCTATTGTGTTTTCTTGTTTTGGAAAAATACTAAAATCAATCTTCTGAAGATTATTTAAAGAGGTATACTTCCACGCCTCTTGCTTTTTATTAGGAAAGCCTTTTGCTTCAAAATTCTTTATAGCTTCTGTGCGAATATCATGAACGGAATGTTCTACATCCACATTATCCTCAAAGGCCATAAAGGAAGAAATTAATTTCTCTTTTAAATCCATTTTTTTTAAGTATTAAGTAATCAGTATTGAGTAATAAGCACTATATACTTACTACTTTTTACTTTGCACTTATTAAACTGCAGCCTCCTGCTTAATCCAATCGTATCCTTTTTCTTCTAGCTCCATGGCTAGTTCTTTTCCACCAGACTTTACAATCTTACCATTATGCAAAACATGCACAAAATCAGGAACTATATAGTCTAACAATCTTTGGTAGTGTGTAATTACAATTACCGCGTTATCCTTACTCTTTAGTTTGTTAACACCATTTGCTACAATTCGCAAGGCATCAATATCCAAACCAGAATCTGTTTCATCTAAAATAGCAACCTTAGGTTCTAGCATTGCCATTTGAAAAATTTCGTTACGCTTTTTTTCACCTCCAGAAAAACCTTCGTTTAAAGAACGTGACAAAAACTTTCTATCAATCTCCAAAAGCTCGGATTTTTCACGAATTAGTTTTAACATATCCTTAGCAGGCATATCTTCTAACCCTCTTGCTTTACGAGATTCGTTAATAGCAGTTTTCATAAAGTTAGTCACCGAAACTCCAGGAATTTCTACAGGATATTGAAATGATAAAAACACCCCTTTATGTGCTCTTTCTTCTGGAGCCACTTCTTCTAAATCCTCCCCTTCTAGTTCAACAGAACCTTCAGTCACTTCAAACTCTTCTTTACCAGCAATGACTGAAGCTAAAGTACTTTTACCTGAACCATTAGGACCCATGATAGCATGCACTTCTCCAGCCTTAACTTCTAAGTTTATTCCTCTTAAAATTTCTTTATCTTCTACTTGAGCGTGTAGATTATTAATTTTCAACATCGTCTCTTAATTTAAATATTTAGGTGCCTTAGGCATTTTATTAAAATCTTCTTTTTGGTGTTGCAAGTACACTTTTGCACTCTTTTCTTTAGCAAATGCTTCAAAAGCATCCATGCTTTTTAATGTTTGCGCCACATCCGTATTAAAAATAGGAACTCGTTTGTGCTCTCTATTTTCATAAGTATGATATAAATCTCCTGTTAAAAGCGTTGGTCCATTTTCTACCAAGTCTAAATACAACACTTGATGCCCCGGTGTATGACCTGGCATAGATTTTATAACGACACTTCCGTCTCCAAAAACATCATAATCACCACTTAGTTTTTGAACATTTGTAAGCGCTGCAATAGCTTCATACAAACCTGCATTTTCGCCATTCTTAATTTCATCACTGGTAATCATAGTATACTCTGTTTCTTGAACCAGCCATTTGGAATCCTTCAAAACATTTGCATGACCACTATGGTCAAAATGTGAATGCGATAGTGCGATATAGTCAATATCAGCAGTCGTCATCCCAATACTTTTCAATTGATTAATAACCGAGTCTTTTCTTGAAATTGTGAAAGCCCCTCCTGGTGGTGTTACGGGTTCTGGGGAAGCAATAAGTGCTTCTGGCAAGCCAGCATCCCACATAAGATTTCCTTTAGGGTGACTAATTACATAAAATGCATCTGCAAATTCTTTAGATTGCCCTTGATAGGTTGTGTCTTGAGAAAACAATTCTAAATTGTTCACCATAACGGTACCACCACTAAACGTATAAAGTTTTACTTCTGGTTTTTC
>CAYTRI010000121.1:0-4305 GCA_964440105.1 uncultured Flavobacteriaceae bacterium | reverse complement strand
AGACTTATTTCTAGCAATTTTTGAGCTTCAACAGCAAATTCCATAGGAAGCTTGTTTAATACTTCTTTGCTAAAACCATTTACAATTAATGCAATAGCTTTTTCGGTATCGATTCCTCTTTGGTTACAATAGAAAATTTGGTCTTCACCAATTTTACTGGTTGTAGCCTCATGTTCTATTTGAGCTGTTTTATTTTTTGCTTCGATATAAGGGAAAGTATGTGCACCACATTCGTTCCCCATTAACAAAGAATCACATTGCGAAAAGTTACGAGCATTTTCTGCTCTTGAACCTATTTGCACCAATCCTCTATAACTATTCTGAGACTTACCTGCAGAGATACCTTTAGAGATAATTGTACTCTTGGTATTCTTACCCAAATGAATCATTTTGGTGCCTGTATCCGCTTGTTGAAAGTTGTTCGTTACCGCAATTGAGTAAAACTCCCCAACAGAATTATTCCCTTTTAAAATACAGGAAGGATATTTCCAAGTAACCGCAGAGCCTGTTTCTACTTGTGTCCATGAAATTTTTGAGTTTGTCTCACAAATTCCTCTTTTGGTTACAAAGTTGTATACTCCGCCTTTACCTTCTTTATTTCCAGGAAACCAGTTTTGTACAGTAGAATACTTTATTTCAGCATCATCCATTGCAATTAATTCTACAACCGCGGCATGCAACTGATTTTCATCACGCGATGGCGCTGTACAACCTTCTAAATAACTCACATAACTACTCTCGTCTGCAATTACCAAAGTACGCTCAAACTGACCAGTGCCTCCTTCATTAATTCTAAAATAGGTTGATAATTCCATAGGACATTTTACCCCTTTTGGAATATAACAGAAAGAACCATCTGTAAATACAGCAGAATTTAAAGCTGCATAAAAATTATCAGTCTTAGGAACAACAGTCCCCATATATTTTTTAACCAACTCAGGATGCTCTTGGATTGCCTCAGAAATAGGCATAAAAATGATTCCCTTTTCGGCCAAAGTTTTTTGGAATGTTGTTGCTACCGAAACAGAATCTACAACAATGTCTACCGCTACGTTTTGCAATTTCTTCTGTTCATCTACGGAAATTCCTAATTTCTTGTACATCTCTAATAACTCTGGATCAACATCATCCAAAGTTTTATTAGGGTCTGCCTTTTTAGGAGCTGAGTAATAACTTATAGCCTGAAAATCTGGTTTCTCATAATGAACATTTGCCCATTCTGGTTCTTCCATCTTTTCCCAGATACGGAATGCGTCTAAACGCCACTCCGTCATCCATTTCGGTTCATTTTTCTTTTTAGAAATTGCAATTACAATTTCTTCATTTAAACCTTTTGGAAAAGTATCAGACTCTATATCCGTATAAAAACCATACTCATATTCCTGAGTTTCTAGTTCTTTTTTTAAATCATCTTCTGTATACGCCATAAGCCCCCTTTAATCCCCCAAAGGGGGAATTCAATTTTGTTTTATTTTAATATTGCAGTGACATTAAAGTGAAAAACTTTCGCCACAACCACATGTTCTTTGGGCATTAGGATTATTAAATACAAATCCTTTGCCGTTAAGTCCTCCCGAATATTCTAAGGTAGTTCCTACCAGATATAAAAAGCTTTTTTTGTCTACAATAATTCGAACATCATTATCTTCAAAAACCTTATCGGTTTCTTTCATTTTATTATCAAAATCCAATTCATAAGAAAGACCACTACAACCGCCACTTTTAACTCCTACTCGCACATAATCTGTAGTAGCATCAAAACCTCCCTCAGTCATTAGGTTAATGACTTTCTGTTTTGCTGTTTCTGATACTTGAATCATAATTAACTAGATTTAATCTAAATAGCATACAAATATATGCTATAAGTAGGGTTTTTACCTATTTCCTAACATTATAATAACGAATAATTTGATAAGGGTTTTCTATGGAATAGAAATGTAAACTAGTTAACCTTTAAAACAACTAAATCAACTCCTCCTTTATGGTCAATTTTTGGAAAATTACTGCTTGCGGTTTCCCCTACCAAAATTAGACTTCCATCATTAGTTTCAATAGCATCAAATGCAAGGTCTAAGCCTGTTCCGCCAAGAGAAAATTCATTTAAAATAGTTCCATTAGCATCTGTAGTAAGCATCCAAAAATCGTTCTCTCCTTGGTTTACTGTTGCGTCTTTATCGGAGCTTCTAGAATTGCCAGAAATAACAAAACCTCCACTAGAAGTTAAGTTTACAGAATGAGCAGAATCAAAACTACTTCCTCCATAACTATGTTGCCAAATAAGTTCTCCAGCATCACTGATTTTTATCAACCAGATGTCTGATTCTCCATTGTTTTTTGTAACCTGAGTATCTGAGCTAAACGTATTGCCAACTAGCACATAATTACCATCTGCTGTTTTTGTAATATCTCTTGATTGTTCTATTCCTGTTCCTCCAAAAGATTTCTCCCATTCAAAATTGCCATTTTTATCCACTTTTACTACCCAAAAATCATAACTGCCTTTTGGATTAGAAATATCAAAGTCATCACTTTCTGACGCTCCAGATAAAATGTAACCTCCATCATATGCATTTATGACTCCAAAGGAACGGTCATTATTTGTACCGCCAAAAAACTTGCGCCATTCAATATTTCCATTAGCATCTAATTTGGTTCCCCAAAATTCTCCTACACCATGTCTGGTTAATCCAGATGATTTACTAGTACTACCTTCACCATTAGAAGAAGTAACATCTAAAAAACCTGAAAAGAACAATCCGCCATCTGGAGTTTCTATAATATCATAAGAATGGTCATGCCCAGAAAACCCAAAGCTTTTTTCCCATAAGATAGTTCCAGCAGCATCTAGTCTTAATATCCAATTATCATGGAACCCTTCATTATTACTGCCATCCCCATCATCACTCATGGCGTAACCCGTGATGGCATATCCGCCATCTGAAGTTTGAATCACTTTTTGTCCTTGGTCATCTTTACTGCCTCCGTAGGTTTTTTGCCATTCTATAATACCTTCAGCATCTAATTTAAGTAGCCAATAATCATTTACATTGAGGTTTTTATTTGCTAAATCGCCGTCGGTACTATTGGTAAAACCAAGCACAGCAAAGCCGCCATCTGAAGTTTGAATTATCGCTCTCGGAGATTCATCACCAGAGCCACCAAAATTTTTAACCCAAGCTAGTTGCTTTACACTTTCTAAGTCTTCAAGCCTATATTTGTCTTTGGTACATGAAAATAAAAAGAGTATCGCTAAACAATAAATTATTCTTTTCATAGCTAAAAAGAGTATTGTTAGTTTGATTTTTTTACAATGAACAATCCTGAATTAATATCATTAATCAAGATTTTTCCACTTTCAAAGTAAGGGTAAACACTCCAAACGCCGTCGAAACTTGTAGCATCGCTCGAAGGGAAAGTATCAAAAAAACCAGTTTCGGTGATAATTTCACTGTCAATCTGAGAGATGTCTAAAACTCTAATTCCTGCGGTATAATTAGCTAAGAAAAACTCATCTCCAAGTACATACCCATTATGATCTATTGCTGGTGTTGGCCCTGTATATGTTGTATGCAAAACCGGGCTATCTAAATCTTGTAAATCAAATACGAAGGTTCTGGAACGAAAACCAAAATCGCGTTCATCCAATTCATCTCCTAAAAGAAAATAACGTTGATCTTCCGTAAACCATCCTTGATGAGTATAACTAAGCTGACTATAACTTATGGTTGCAATTTCTGTTGGATTAGCTTTATCTGTAATATCTACAATTGCAATTTGGTCTTCATTTGCTCCAATAAAAATTTCACTCCCAACATAATCTGTATCTGGACCAGAGTAACTTATTACTTGTGCATCATGACTATATCCATTAACACCGTACCCGCCAGCTGCGGTTGGATTCATAGGGTCTTGAATATTTACAAAATGAACACCTCCATTAAAAGCATCATTACGCGCAGTGCCAACAGGGTAAGCAAATCCCATTTCCTCATTTATCACCACATTATGTGCATTACCAATGCCTGTATATCGTTGATCTGCGGTAAAAGTTTCCGGCGGACTAGAAACATCTCGCAACTTTGTTAAATCAAAAATTTGCATTCCATGCCCAGAAGCTTCGGCCACAATAAAAGCATAGTCTTCATATACTTTTACATCACGCCACGGGCTAGAATTAGTTGCTGTTGGTAGCTTTCCTAAATAAATTGCATCATCTTCAGAAATATCTATAAAAGCAACACCATTATCCAAACCAACTAAAGCGTATTCTTTACCAGTTGTGCTATCTGTCCAACCCCAAATATC
>CAYTRI010000120.1:0-7346 GCA_964440105.1 uncultured Flavobacteriaceae bacterium | reverse complement strand
TATTGCCCACTGGGCAATCTGGAAATCCTTTTAGTAAATATTATAAAGACCAAGCAGAAATGTATGTGAGAGGGGAGTTTAGAAAAATGATGATGAACAAAGAAGAAATTATTGAAAACACAAGTTCACGGTTAGATTTTGTGCCAAATCAATGAATCTTGATTAATTTCTTTTTAGGGCTTACTTTCTTTTGTATCTTACCTAGGCTAATTCAACTGACTTTATGCCTAAATATTTTCCTTTCTTAAAAAGGCGAAACGCTTTTTTTTTAATTATTTTCTCTGTTTTAGGAATTTTAAATAGCAACGCTCAAGATGATACCCTTATCTCTGGCAATTATGATAATGTGCCTTTGTCTTATATTATTACAGACATTGAATCAAAAAGTGGGTATCAGTTCTTTTTTGTTGATGATTGGCTACCAAAGGATAGTGTTACAATTTTTTTTAGTGATGAAAATTTTGAAAACGTTTTAGACAAACTTCTTTCTAAAACTTTACTTAACTATTATGTATTAGAAAATGATAAAAGAGTATTTCTTTTAGAGAACACTTTAATTTATGATGAACTACCCAGAGATTTTTTTGGAAAAGAAAATGATTCAACCCAAATAGTTACTGGACAAAGGTCGGCAACACCACCAAACCCTATATTTTTTGATGATGAAATTAGGCAGAAGGGTAAATCCTTTAGAGTTGTTAGAATAGGTAAGGCAAATGAAAATAATTCTAAGAGTAGTTATACACTCTCGGGTAAAGCTATTAATACATCTACTTCGGAGCCAATCTCAGATATGGCGATACGTGTTACAGGCACAAACTTGATTACTGCTACAGACGCAAATGGAAATTATACTATTGAATTACCTGCAGGTTATAATGTTATATCTACCAGTGCCATGGGTATTGAAGATTCTAGTAGAGAAGTGATTATGTATGCTGACGGTGAATTGAATTTGGAACTTGAAGAAGGTTTGGAACGTTTAGATGAGGTTGTTGTAGAGGCAGACGCTGCAAGCAATGTAGAAGATGCTGTAACTGGGAGTGAACAGATTGATTCTGAAGAATCAAAAAATATCCCATTAGTATTAGGAGAACGAGACATTTTACAAATTGCAAAAGCCTTACCTGGAATTTCTTCTGCTGGGGAAGGAGCAACAGGACTAAATGTCCGAGGTGGTAAAACTGACCAGAACTTGGTTTTGTTAGATGATGCGGTTATCTATAACCCACAACATTTCTTTGGAATATTTCAAGCATTAAACCCATTTACTACAGAAGGTGTTGACATTTATAAAGGAAGCATGCCAGTTGAATTTGGTGGACGTTTATCTTCTTTATTTGATATAAGAACTAAGAACGGTAATATTCAAGAGATTGCAGGAGAAGGTTCTATTGGCCCGGTAACTGGAAACCTAGCTTTAGAAGTTCCTTTAGAAAAAGATAAATCTTCATTAATAGTTGGAGCAAGAGGGGCATATGCAGATTGGATTTTAAGATCTTTAGATGAAGAGTCCTTAAATAACAGTCAAGCTTCTTTTTTCGATGGAATTATAAAATATTATGATAAAATAAATGAGGATAATGAGATTCGTGCAACTGGCTACTACAGCAGAGATAATTTTAGCATAACATCAGATTCATTGTATAATTATAGTAATCGTCTTTTTTCATTAAGATGGGATAAAAAAGTAAATGATAAAACGAATAGTGCGCTTTTTATTGGGAACAGTGACTATCGTTTCGGAATTGATTTCGATGGAGAATCAAACAATGATTTTGAATTAGATTATAGCATAAATGAGACTGCCTTAAAGTTTAAAATGCAAACCATAGCAAATGATAACCATGCACTAAACTATGGTATATCTTCTAAGTATTATTCAGTTAACCCTGGTAGTATAGAGCCCTCTGGTAATGATTCAGATGTAGCCCAGAGACAAATTGCAAAAGAGCAAGCACTTGAAGGAGCTTTATTTGTTGGAGATGAAATAAAAGTAAATGATAAGCTATTGGTTAATGTTGGTTTGCGTTATGCCTTTTTTGCAGCATTAGGCGAAGCCACACAGCGAACTTATAACGAAGGGCAGCCTAGAAACGAATCTACGGCAAATGATACAATAAGTTATGACAATGGAGAATTTATAGAAACCTATGGTGGACCAGAATTAAGACTATCTGCACGTTATTTATTACGACCAGATTTATCTATAAAAGCAAGTGTAAATAACTCCTATCAATTTTTGCATACACTATCTAATAATACTACAGTTTCTCCTATTGATACCTGGAAATTAAGTGATTTAAATATTGAATCTCAACAAGGCTATCAAGCATCTTTGGGTATTTACAAAAACTTAAAGGAAAATGAATATGAGTTAAGTCTTGAGGGGTATTATCGTAAAATGGATAATGTTTTAGATTTTAAAACTGGGGCAGATTTATTTTTAAATGAGAATGTAGAAACAGAAATATTGCAAGGAGATGGAAAAGCATATGGGGTTGAACTCTTAGTTAAGAAAAACAGAGGAAAACTAAACGGCTGGCTAGGATATACGTATTCAAGGTCTTTATACCGTTTTGATAGTGAGTTTAGTGAAGAACGAATTAACAACGGCGAATTCTTTCCATCTAATTTTGATAAGCCACATGATGTAAGCGCTATTGTTAACTATAAGTTGACTAGACGATTTAGTTTCTCTGGAAATTTTGTCTATCAAACTGGTAGGCCTGTTACTTATCCAATAGGAACATTTAGATTTAATAATGCAGATTTTGTTGCTTTTAGTAATAGAAATGAGTTTCGAATACCAGATTATTATCGTTTAGACTTAGGCTTTAATATGGAAGGAAATCATAAAAAGAACAAGCTTGCTCATAGTTTTTGGACGTTTTCAGTATACAATGTTTTAGGAAGGAACAACCCGTATTCAGTCTTTTTTGTAACGGAAGGTGGAGAAGTAAAAGCCTTGCAGAGCTCAATTTTTGCAATACCAATACCTTCCATAACCTATAATTTTAAATTTTAATGCGTTGCTTTAAAAGACATACTATTAAGTTGATTGCGTTACTTCTTTTATTACAGTTGAGTTGCGTTGAGGAATTTGAACCAAAATCTGAGATTAAAGAAGATACGGAACAACTTGCTAGTGCACTTGTAGTCGATGGTTTATTGACAGATGAGTTTAAAAGACATAAAATAATCTTGACAAGAGTTTTTAGTTTTGAAGAGGAGAATCCTGCACAGGAATCTGGAGCGTTAGTAAAAATTGTTTCATCAATGGGTGCTGAGCAGATATTTGAAGAATCTGAACCAGGAATTTATTTCTCTCAAGAGGAATTCTCAGCACAAGAAGGAGAAGAATATATTTTAAACATTGATACTCAGGGTGGTGACAACTATTATTCTGAAAAAGTAACTATGCCAGAAAAAATTGCAATAAACAATCTTCGTGCAGATAGAGTTATTAATGATAATGGTGAAGATGGAGTAGGTATTTTTTTAGATAATACATCAACTACTTTAGAATCAACTTATTTTAGATATGAATATCAAGAAACGTATAAGATTATAGCTCCTAAATGGGACCCTTTTAAATTGAATGTAGTTCGTTATGAACCTTGCTTTGTTGACCCATTTGTAGTTGAAATTATTCCTTGGTCAGATGAAAGGCGCGTTTGTTATAGCTCAAATAATTCTCAAAGAATTATTCAAACATCATCAATTGATTTAGAAAACAGCGCAATTGATAATTTTCAAATCCATTTTATAGATAGTGACAATTATATAATTTCGCATCGTTATAGTATTAACGTGAAACAATATTCACAAACGCAGGAAGCTTTTTTATTTTATGAGCGTCTTTCTGATTTTTCATCATCAGACAACGTTTTTTCTCAAATACAGCCAGGTTTTTTTCAAGGAAATATGTTTTCGGCATCAAACAATAGGGAAGAAAAAGTATTGGGCTATTTTGAAGTAGCATCTGTAACTTCAGAGCGGTTGTATTTTAATTATGAAGATATTTTTCCCGGAGAATCATTACCACCATATGCGATTAATTGTGAAACTCTTGGAAGCCCTAGGTTAATTCCTCGAGCTTACCATTGTGCTAGTACTGGAGTTTGCGATGGAAATTGTGAATCTCCCTTAATAGAACAAATATTGGCTGGATTAATCACATTTGCGGGAGAAAAAGAAGATGATTTTATAAGTCCATATTTCACTTTACCAAGTCCATGTGGGGATTGTACAAAACTAGGTAGTAATATTGTTCCAGAATTTTGGATAGAATAATATGATTAAAAAAATTTTAATAGCGCTTTTTAGCATTTTTGCTATTGGTTGTGTAGACGAGGTAGACTTGTCGATAACATCTAATGGTACTATTGAGGATATTTTAATTGTTGAAGCTACCCTAACAGATGAGCTAAAGAGACATCAAGTAACTTTAAGTAAAATAGATACGATACTAGATTTAGAGATAGATTCAACCTTCAATCCTTTTACACCCAATAGAAATATTGATAGAAATTTGGTGAATTATGAAGAGAACGCTCAAGTTACTATTTCTAGCGGTTCGGGTAATCAATTTACTTTTCTAGAGATTAGCCCTGGGATTTATGAATCTCAAATGGCTTTTGCTGCACAAGCCAACGAAACTTATGAGCTAAATATTCAAACTGCTAGCGGAAAAGGGTTTTCTTCTAAAGAAGTTGGTATTTCTGGGGTTTCTGCAATTGAAAATATCTATGCCGAAAGAATGACTAGCGATTTAGGCGTAGAAGGAATAGGTATTTTTATTGATAACAATGGAGTAAATGGCGATTCTCAAAATTTTAGGTATTCTTATGACGAAACCTATAAAATAATAGCCCCTAATTGGTCGCCTAGAAGGTTTAAGCTAACAAATTATGACCCTTGTGCACTACCAGTACCCACTTATGATTTAGAAATTGTAGATCAAGAAGAAGAAACTAAGGTTTGTTATGCAACAGTGCCTTCGAATACAATTATACAAGGGCAACTTCCTAATTCTAATGGTGGAGGTGTTAAAAAGTTTTTAGTTAGATTTTTAGGTAGCGATAATTTTGCCATTTCTCATAGATATAGTATAGAAGTCTCTCAAATGGTATCCAGCTCAGAATCATATGGATTCTATGAAAATTTAAATAATTTCAGTCAGAATGGGAATATTTTTTCTCAGGTTCAGCCAGGTTTTTTAGAAGGAAATTTGTCTGCAGATGATGGTAGCACTGCGGCAGTAATCGGTTTTTTTGATGTTGTTTCCATATCAAGAGAACGTTTGTTTTTTAATTACACAGATTTTTACCCAAATGAAGATTTACCACCTTTTCCATTTAATTGCACTCTTCTTTCATCACCAGAATCTCATGTCTCTTATTGTTCCAGTGGACCAAGTTTAGGTAATCCTTGTCCACAATCTGTTATAGAGCAAGTAAATCTTGGTCTTATTACTTATGTTGGTAATAACGAGGCAAGCATAGGTGCATGTCCTGGCCCTTATGTATATGTTTCTAGAATATGTGGTGATTGTACAAACTTAGGTAGTAATGCTGTCCCAGAATTTTGGGAAGAATAAAATAATACTATGAAAAAATTGTTAATCTTTTTAATTTCATTTCTCTTTGTACAAATTGTTACATCTCAATATGTAATTAAAGATGGATCAGAACTTTTAAACCTTCAAAAACTACCTCAAGAGAAAATATATGTTCATCATACAGCATCTTTAGTTTTTTCTGGCGAATACATTTATTATAAAGTATACTGCCAAAATGCTCAAAATAATAGACTAAGTTCTATTAGTTCAGTTGCTTATGTAAGCTTAATTAATAAATCTGGGGATATCATTTTTGAACATAAAATAAAGCTTGAAAATGGAATGGCTATAGGTGACTTCTTTGTTAATACTTCTTTGCCTTCTGGTAACTACAAATTGATTGCTTACACCCAATGGATGAAAAATAGTGGATTGGACCAATTATATAAGGGAGATGTGGTTATCATAAATCCATATTTAGTAGACCAGACAGGTCTTTTAGATTCGTCTGAAATTATAGCAGATGAAGAAAGTGATACAACGGCTGATAATAATTTGCAAATAGTAACATCAAATACTGCTGAATTACTTGAAATTAATACATCAACTATAAATTTCTCTAAGCGAGAAAAGGTTCTTTTAGAATTAAGGAATTATAAAGGCAAATTAGCGCATGGTAATTATTCATTGTTAGTTCAGAAAAAGAACAACTTTAAGAGTATATCATATTTAACTGCAGAAGTATATGGCACTCAATATCTAAACACAGATGAAGCATTAGTAAGAGGTATTGGTGATAGTATTTTTTTACCTGAACAACGAGGGGAGCTTTTTTATGGTCAAGTCTTAGACAAAAAAACGAGATTGCCTGTGTCAGATAAGAGTGTAACTATTTCAATACCAGGCAAGGAACATTTATTAAAAAGTGCACTAACTGGTGATAATGGTTATTTCTACACCTACATACGAAAGGATTATAAGAACTCTAAAGCTATTGTTCAAGTATTAGATGCAGGTGATTTTGAAATTAATATAAAAAAGCAACAACCTCTTGATTTTTCTAATATTAATTTTTCGAAATTTAGACTTAGTAAAGATTATAAAGACGACATTGAAAAAAGGAGTGTTTACAATCAAATAGAGAATAATTTTTTCACTATTAAACCAGACTCTATTTTACCCAAAGATATTATAGATGTCTTTGATGGGGGAATTCCAGAAGTTTTTCATTTAGATGATTACACACGTTTTCCAACATTACAAGAAACACTTGTTGAGATATTAAACAATGTGGGATATAGAAGTGGCGGAGACTACATAAGAGTAGCTCAAGAATTTGAGAAAGTAACTGTAGAATACAATGATTATCATGCTATTGTATTGATAGATGGTGTTTTTATTCCTAATCACTCAAAAATTAGAGATTTCGATGCAAGGCTAATCAAAACAATAAAAGTACTACAGGATCAACTAGTTCTAGGTTCAAAACAATACCAAGGGTTAGTGGCTATTGAAACGGAAGATGGTGATTACTTTGAAAACTATATCAATAAGAATACAAATATTGTTGATTTACAATTACCCAAAATTCAAAAAAAATATTTTAAACAGCAGTATACAGAAAGCTCAGTTCAAAAAAGAATTCCTGACTACAGAGAAATATTATTATGGGAACCAAATATTTCTATAGCTGATAATAATTTTCCAGTAGAATTTTTCACATCAGACATTGCTGGGGATTATGAAATAGTCTTAGAAGGATTTACCACCTATGGTAAGCCTG
>CAYTRI010000119.1:0-7349 GCA_964440105.1 uncultured Flavobacteriaceae bacterium | reverse complement strand
AGCAATTCAATTGCCGCTTCTCCAATCTTTGTTCCTGGACCAAAAACTGCTACAGCTCCAGTATCATAAAGAAAATCATAATCTTGCTTAGGTATAACCCCGCCAACAATAACCATTATATCTTCTCTACCATACTTTTTAAGTTCTGCAATAACTTTGGGTACAAGTGTTTTATGGCCTGCAGCTAATGAAGATACACCTAAAATATGTACATCATTTTCTACTGCTTGCTTTGCAGCTTCTTCAGGGGTTTGAAACAAAGGACCTATATCAACATCAAAACCGATATCTGCATATCCTGTAGCAACTACTTTAGCTCCACGATCATGGCCATCTTGTCCCATTTTTGCAATCATGATTCTTGGTCTACGTCCATCCTGCTTCGCAAACTTGTCTGCTAGTTCTCTAGCTTTTTTAAAGCTTTCGTCCTGTTTTATCTCTTTAGAATACACTCCTGAAAATGATTTTATAACTGCTTTATGTCTACCAAAGACATTCTCTAATGCTAAGCTTATTTCTCCTAGGGTAGCTCTAACTCTTGCAGCATCTACAGCTAAAGCTAGTAAATTTTTGTCCTGAGGCAAATTATCCCCTTCAGATTTCATTTTCAGTTGAGCAGCTTGGGTAAGTTTTTCTAAGGCTACCTTAACAGTTTTCTCATCTCTACTTTTCTTGATGGTTTCCAGACGTTCTAATTGTTGTCTACGAACCTCTTGATTATCAACTTCTAAAATTTGCAAATCATCTTCCTCGTCTAGCCTGTATTTATTTACTCCAACAATGACATCCTTCCCACTATCAATCCGAGCCTGTTTTCTAGCTGCAGCCTGTTCGATTCTCATTTTTGGAATTCCAGCTTCAATAGCCTTTGTCATTCCACCCAATTCTTCAACCTCTTCTATTAAGGCCCATGCCTTATTAACGAGTTGATCTGTTAAGTACTCCACATAATAACTACCTGCCCAGGGATCTACCGTTTTGGTAATCTTTGTTTCTTCTTGTAGTAAGATTTGTGTTTCTCTAGCAATACGAGCAGAAAAATCTGTTGGCAAGGCGATTGCTTCGTCTAAAGCATTAGTATGTAAACTTTGAGTACCTCCAAAAATTGCTGCGGTGGCCTCAATTACTGTTCTTCCAACATTATTAAAAGGGTCTTGTTCGGTTAAACTCCATCCACTAGTTTGACAATGTGTTCGCAATGCCAAAGATTTTTGATTCTTAGGATTGAACTGCTTTACCAATTTAGCCCATAACATTCTAGCAGCACGCATTTTAGCGATTTCCATAAAATGGTTCATTCCTATTCCCCAAAAAAAGGAAAGTCTTGGTGCGAAATTATCAATCTCCAAACCAGCTTTAAGTCCAGTTTTAATGTATTCTAATCCATCTGCTAAAGTATATGCCAACTCAATATCTGCTGTTGCTCCAGCTTCATGCATATGATAACCAGAAATACTGATGCTGTTAAATTTGGGCATAAACTGACTTGTATACTCAAAAATATCGGCCACCAATTGCATTGAAGGTTTTGGAGGATAGATATAGGTATTACGCACCATAAACTCCTTTAGTATATCATTTTGAATTGTTCCTGCCAAAAACGCTTTATCAACTCCTTGCTCCTCAGCTGCAACAATGTAAAAAGCCATGATGGGAAGTACTGCTCCATTCATCGTCATAGAAACAGACATCTTATCCAATGGAATTCCATCAAACAAAATCTTCATATCTTCTACCGAGTCAATTGCTACTCCTGCCTTACCCACATCACCTATTACACGCTCATGATTACTGTCATAACCTCTATGCGTTGGTAAATCAAAAGCCACAGATAATCCTTTTTGCCCTCCTTTTAAATTTCTTCTGTAAAAGGCATTGCTTTCCTCAGCAGTTGAAAATCCTGCGTATTGACGAATCGTCCAAGGCCTGCGCACATACATCGTGGAATAGGGTCCACGCAAGTATGGAGGTATTCCAGCAGCAAAATCTAAGTGTTCGGTAGTTTGAATATCTTCTTTTGAGTATTCTTGTTTTAACTGAATTTTTTCGGCTGTTTCGAAGGTGTCCACAGAACTTGTCCTAAGCTTTTCCGAAGGACTCGAAGTGGCATCCTGGTTTAGAACCAGGTGTTGTAAATCTTTCCTACTCATTACCCAATCTTTTTTGTTCTACTTTCTCCGCCAATCTTTTTTCCAAAATAGGTTGAATAAGGGTTTTGCGAGCATTTGTCTTCAAGAATGGATACAATTCAATCGTATCTTTCATCTTATCATTTTCGTTTTGGTATTTGTTTGTTCCCACCAAAACTTCATCTCCAGCATCAAAAGCTTTCTGTTCTTTAGCTGTACTTTCTTTTATTTTCTTTTGAATTGTTCCATCTCGCATTTGTTTTAAAAAGCCACCGCCATTCTCTATTTGTTTAAAAAGTTCTAGCGCTTTTTCAGCTAACTGCGTTGTTAACTGTTCTATATAATATGCGCCATCCGATGCATTATTAACTTTATTAAAATAGCTTTCATTTTTAAGTAATAACAACTGATTTAAAGCAATACGGTTTCCAAAATCATTGTCTTTATGATAAATGGCATCATAAGGCATATTACAAATCATGTCAGCGCCTCCTAAAATGGCTGACATGCACTCTGTTGCGGTGCGGAGCATATTGGTATTGTAATCGTATAAAGTCTTATTCCGTTTAGTTGGGATAGCTATGATATGGCATTCTTTAGAAACTCCATATTCATTCGCCAATACACTCCAAAGCATTCTTAAAGCTCTAAGCTTAGCGATTTCAAAAAAATAGTTAGTGCCCACCGAAACTTTAAATGTAAACCTCACATCTTGATTCGTATTGACGGAAATATGATTCAAATATTCATTAGCATGTGCTAAACCATATGCTAATTGCTGTACCATATTTGCTCCAGCATTTTGATAATGGGTAGTGTTTACGCTAATAGTATTATGAAACCCTAACTTTAGTATTGCATCAAATTGAGCATGGTCTTTTTCCAGATTTTCATACCAATTTCCACTTTTACCTAAATTTCCAACCAAATCAATATTTAGATAAATATTATCTTTTTCATCACCAACTAAAGCAACAATAGATTTTACATAGTCTTTACTTAAGAACTGAAAATTAAGGTAGATTTTGGTTTCTTTTATCGCAATTTCTTCTAGCAATTCCGATATTTTTATATCCTCAGATGGAATAGTAAATTGAATGCTATCTGCTCCTTTATTTAAAACAGTTTTGGCTTTATCATTTGCCAATTTTACATTGCTAACATAAATTGATTGCCCAATTGCCCAACCAGAAGTAGGACTGACCTTGTAATTCTTAGTTTCATCATCTGAATGATAGAAAGGTTTAACTTTAATCCCTTCAGGTGATTCCCAAACTAGTGTTTCATTGTAATCCGCTCCTTTTAAATCGAACTGAATTTTTTGCTTCCATTCTTTTGCGGAAACTGGATTGAAGTCATTAAATAAGTTGGCATTACTCATTATAAATATTTTTCAAATCAAAAAACAACTGTAAATCAATAAATTACAAAGGAATATTCCCGTGTTTTTTCTTTGGTAATGTAGCTACTTTATTTTGAAGCATTGCATATGCTTTTATCAATTTTCTTCGTGTATTTTTTGGAAGGATAACCTCATCTATAAATCCTCTTTCAGCCGCACTATAAGGGTTGGCAAACTTCTCTGCATACTCAGCTTCTTTCTCTGCTAATTTTGCATCAGAATCTTTTGCAGCAGCAATCTCTTTTCTGAAGATAATTTCACTAGCCCCTTTTGCTCCCATAACTGCGATTTCAGCACCTGGCCAAGCATAATTCATATCTGCGCCAATATGTTTCGAATTCATTACATCATAAGCACCTCCATAGGCTTTTCTTGTTATTACGGTAACTTTTGGTACTGTTGCCTCACTCAAGGCATATAACAATTTTGCGCCATTAGTAATTATTCCATTCCATTCCTGATCTGTTCCAGGTAAAAAACCTGGCACATCTACCAATACCAATAGAGAAATATTGAAACAATCGCAAAAACGTGTAAATCGAGCTGCTTTTCTAGAGCTTTCTACATCCAATACACCTGCTAAACTAATCGGTTGATTCGCAACAATACCAACACTTTTGCCTGCCAAACGTGCAAAACCTACCACAATATTCTCTGCATAATCCTTATGAATTTCAAAGAAAGAAGACTCGTCGACAATTCCGTTGATTACATGACGCATATCATAAGGCTGACTTGCATTCTCTGGCACGATACTATCTAATACATCTCGAGTTTCTTCATCAATATTAAAAGGTAGCGTCATTGGCATATCCTCGCAGTTCTGAGGCATATAACTTATCATTTGCTTTATCTGAGCAATACACTCCATATCATTAGCTGCGGTCATATGGGTTACTCCAGATTTTGTTGCATGTGTAGAAGCTCCTCCTAATTCTTCTGATGTTACTTCCTCATTGGTTACTGTTTTAACCACATTAGGTCCAGTGACAAACATATAACTCGAATTCTCTACCATTAAAGTAAAATCCGTCATCGCAGGCGAATACACCGCGCCACCTGCACATGGCCCCATAATTGCCGATATCTGTGGAATAACTCCCGATGCCATTACATTTCTGTGGAAAATATCCGCATAACCACCTAAAGAACGAACCCCTTCTTGGATTCTAGCTCCTCCACTATCATTAAGCCCAATCACTGGAACTCCTATTTTCATCGCCATATCCATAACCTTACAGATTTTCTCTGCGTGAGTTTCTGACAAGGCGCCTCCAAAAACAGTAAAATCCTGTGCAAAAACACAAACTTGTCTTCCATTTATGGTCCCATAACCAGTTACAACACCATCACCATAAAAAACCTGCTTTTCCATACCAAAATCTTTGGTACGATGGGTAACTAAAGCTCCCATTTCTTCAAACGAGCCTTCATCTAGTAAAAAATGTACTCGTTCTCTAGCTGTTAGTTTCCCTTTATTATGTTGCTTATCAATACGGACTTGACCGCCTCCTAAACGAGACTGCATCAATTTTTCTTCAAGTATTTGCTTATTATCTTTCATTCTAACTAAGCTCTATTTTTTTGCCATTCAGATTCCGAAAAACTAGGTGTCTTCAATTTTTCTTTATCGCCTAAATACAATTTTAAACCCACCATTGCAGCAATCTCCTTTTCTTTTTTATACTGAGTTTTAAGTTGCTCCGGAGAATAGTAATTTTTCACAAAATGTGTATCGAAATTTCCCGATGTAAATGCTTCATGCTCGCATACGAATTTCCCAAAAGGAAGCGTTGTTGAGATGCCTTCAATTTTGTAGTCACCTATTGCCTTAATCATACGTTGTATTGCTTCCTCTCTATTGTTTCCGTAGGTAATTAACTTAGATATCATAGGGTCATAATGGATTGGCACTTCCATTCCTTCTTCGAAACCATCATCAAGCCTTATACCAGCTCCACTCGGTTTTTTGTATGTTGAAAGTGTTCCTATACTCGGCATAAAATTATCTAATGAATCTTCAGCATATACTCTAATTTCCAATGCATGACCAGTAATCTTTAAGTCTTCCTGTTTAAATTGAAGTTTTTCTCCCCTAGCCACTTTTATTTGTTGCTCTACCAAATCCACTCCGGAAATCAATTCTGTGACTGGGTGTTCCACTTGTAACCGTGTATTCATTTCTAAAAAATAGAAATTCTTGTTTTCATCCAATAAAAACTCAACAGTTCCTGCACCAACATAATCACAAGCTTTAGCAACCTTTACAGCCGCTTCTCCCATTGCTTTCCTAATCTTTGGAGTAAGAACAGCAGATGGAGCTTCTTCTACAACTTTTTGATGCCTACGCTGCACACTACATTCACGCTCAAAAAGGTGAACAATATTGCCATGCATGTCGGCTAATACTTGAATTTCTATATGGCGAGGAGAACCTACATATTTTTCAATAAAAACTGATCCATCTCCAAAAGCAGCAACAGCTTCACTAATAGCGCGTTCCATTTGTTCAGGCAATTCTTCTAAAGCATTTACAATTCGCATTCCCTTACCTCCACCACCAGCAGAAGCCTTTATAAGAATAGGAAAACCAACTTCCGAAGCAATTTTTTTTGCCAACTCTACATCGGTAATTGCTTCTTCAATTCCTGGAACCATAGGAATATCATAATCCCTTACCGCTTCTTTAGCGGCCAACTTATCCCCCATTACTTTTATCGCATGCGGTTTAGGTCCAATAAAAGTGATACCATTATCTTCAACCATTTGGGCAAAAGTTGCGTTTTCGCTTAAGAAACCATAGCCCGGATGAATTCCGTCAGCATCTGTATTTTTTGCAGCAGCAATAACCTTATCCATAACCAAATAAGACTCAGAAGATGGTGCTGGGCCAAGTAAAATGGCCTCATCTGCAAACTTAACGTGTGGAGCATGTCTATCAACATCAGAATAAACTGCAACAGTTTTAATACCCATCTTACGGGCCGTTTTCATTATACGTAATGCTATTTCCCCTCTGTTAGCTACTAATATTTTTTTCATTAAAAATTCATTTTTTCATTACCATGAAAACGGGAATCATATTTACTCCATTTCAATAATTAGTTGCCCTTTTTCGACTGCATCATCCTTTTTAATCTCAATAGATTTTATAATACCATCCCCTTGAGATAAAATAATATTCTCCATTTTCATAGCAGAAAGTACAATTAATGGTGTCCCCTCGACAATTTCTTGACCTACCTCTACCATAACATCTAAAATTAATCCTGGCATAGGCGCTTTTATTTCATTTAGCTTTTGAGAAGTGTTTGTTAAAAGCCCCATTTTATTAACCATTTGATCATATTCATCTTCTATATTCACTTCATAAGTGTTTCCATTAACAGAAACAGAAAGCGTTTTGTCCATGAAATTAGAATGTAAAATCCCTACATCATAAGCTAGATTATTTTCAAGTAAATGAAATTTACTTTCATGTAATTCTAGAATGTCTAAAGTATTTACATCTTGGCTAGAAAATGTAAACTCTTCCTCATCAACATTAATCTTATAATTGGTCATTTCGTCAGCCATAAACTGTATTTTATAATTGCATCATTTTACTTAAAAATTAAGTAGCCATTTTAATTAAATTAGATAATTCGACTTAAAAAATAAGCATTCGTTTAGACTTTTAAAGCATATTTAGTAATAAATACTATGAAACATAACCTGCTATTTTCAGCTGCATCTTGATGCAAAAGGTTTTCAAGAAGTTCTTTTTAATGTTTCAAATGTCGAGCGTCTCAAAGACTTTTATACAAGAGTCTGTGGTT
>CAYTRI010000118.1:0-7443 GCA_964440105.1 uncultured Flavobacteriaceae bacterium | reverse complement strand
AAATGCAAGACTTTTGGTTTTATATAAAACTAGGTTTAGAGCACGTTTTAGATTTAAGCGCATATGACCATATTCTATTCTTATCAGCCCTAGCAATCCCATTTACATTTAAAAGTTGGAAACAAATCTTAATTTTAGCAACCATCTTTACAGTTGCACATTGTACTTCATTAGCGTTTTCTGTATATGGAATCTTCTCTATAAATGTTTCTTTGATTGAGTTTTTGATTCCTGTTACTATTGCATTAACAGCACTATTTAATTTCTCTAGAATTTTTAAAAAAGAAAATGTAACGGGCATATATTTTCAGAGTTTAGCAACTGCCTTTTTTGGATTGATACACGGTTTCGGGTTTTCAAATTACTTTAATATGTTAATGGCAGAAGAAGAAAACAAAGTTTCTCCATTATTGGGTTTTGCTGCTGGAATTGAGTTTTCTCAAATTATCATTATTCTTTTTGTTTTGGCTTTAGCTTATGTAATGCAATCGATTTTAAAAGTGAAACAATCAATTTTTATTGGTGTTACATCGATTTTAATTCTAATTGCCACAATACCCATGTTAATCAATACGTTCCCTAAATAGACCAATAGTTAATTTTAAGCGAATAAGGTTGTAAGGGATTTTCAAAGCAGGTATATTTATTTATATGAAGGAAAGTAAGCAGCAAAAATATGACAAGGCTTATTTGCGAATGGCAAAAGAGTGGGGTAAACTTTCTTATTGCGAACGAAAACAAGTTGGTGCGATTATTGTGAAAGATAGAATGATTATTTCTGATGGTTATAATGGCACACCTACAGGTTTTGAGAATGTATGCGAAGATGATGAAGGTGATACAAAATGGTATGTTTTACATGCTGAAGCTAATGCAATTTTAAAAGTTGCTGCCTCAACACAATCATGCGAAGGAGCTACCTTATACATCACGTTATCTCCATGCAGAGATTGCAGTAAATTAATTCATCAATCAGGGATAAAACGAGTGGTATACCAAAAAGGATATAAAGATGATTCTGGATTACGTTTTTTAGAGCGAGCAGGGGTTGAAACTATGCATATGCCCATTTTAGAAGAAATGGTTTAGTAAGGTATTTATGAAAAAGAAATACAATTATATATTACCCGCATTACTTGGTTTAGCCGTTGCCATTGGAATTTTCATTGGTGGTAAGTTGCATTTTAATGATTCTCCCGAAAAGCTCTTTTCTACTAATTCTAAGAAAGACAAATTAAACCGTTTAATAGATTACATCGATTACGAATATGTAGATGATATTGATACGGATAGTATTGTAGATGTTACGGTAAACAATATTTTGGGCAAATTGGACCCTCATTCTGTTTATATCCCAAAAAGTGAAATGGAAGCTGTCGCTGAAAGTATGAAAGGCGATTTTGTTGGTATTGGTATTCAGTTTAAAAGAATAAGAGATACTATTACTGTCGTAAGAGCTATCAAAAATGGACCTAGTGATTTAAAGGGAATTAAAGCTGGTGACAAAATCTTGATGGCGGATAATGATACCTTATTTGGGAAACAAATTTTAAATAGCGA
Source organism: uncultured Flavobacteriaceae bacterium (assembly GCA_964440105.1). Taxonomy (GTDB): domain Bacteria; phylum Bacteroidota; class Bacteroidia; order Flavobacteriales; family Flavobacteriaceae; genus Croceitalea. The sequence continues at coordinate 5,883 of CAYTRI010000118.1, read as the reverse complement.
GTTAATTTCAAAGTTAAAAGGGGAGAGTGGTACTAAAGTGCGATTAAAGGTTTTAAAAAAGCCTGAAGACAAGGTTTTTTATGTCAATTTAAAACGAGATGTGGTCCCAATACGGAGTGTTGAGGCAAACTTTATGTTACCTGGAGATTTAGGATATATTAAAATTAACAGGTTTGCAGAATCTACTTTCGATGAATTTAAAAAAGCATTAAATAGACTGCAAAAACAGGGGGCAGAAAAGTTAGTTTTAGACCTTCGTGATAATCCTGGCGGTTATTTAGGAATTGCTGAAAAATTAGCTGATGAGTTTTTAAAGGATGGCAAACTCATATTATTTACCAAAAACAAAAAAGGAAGAATAGATAAAGCATTTGCAACAGAAAAAGGAAGTTTTGAAGATAAGCCAGTCTATGTTTTAATTAATGAACGTTCTGCTTCTGCAAGTGAAATAATTGCCGGGGCATTACAGGATAATGATATTGGAACAATAGTAGGCAGGCGTTCTTTTGGTAAAGGTTTAGTGCAGCGTGAGATGGATTTAGGTGATGGTTCTGCCGTTCGCTTAACAGTTTCACGTTATTACACACCCACAGGACGTTCCATTCAAAAATCGTATGATAAAGGACATAAAGATTATTATCAAAGATTTATGGAACGCTATAATAGTGGAGAACTCATATCTGTAGATAGTATTAAAGTAGCTGATTCCTTAAAATTTAAAACCCCAAAAGGAAAGGTTGTTTATGGAGGTGGAGGAATTATTCCCGATGTTTTTGTTCCTATTGGTACTATGGAAGAAGAACGAGTTGAAAGTTTAGACAGCCGAGGGTATTTCTCAGATTTTATTTTCCGCTTTCTGGAACAAGATAGAAGCAGATTTGCCAATTATCCTAAAAATGAATTTATGAATGACTATAAAGTAGATGACATAATTTTTGAACGCTTTGTAGATTATTGTTTAGCCCCTGTAAGAAATATTAAAATGGATTTCTACGGTCAAGATGACAAGATAAAACGTTACTTAAAAGCCAATATAGCTGAGCAAATGTATTCTCCTAACCTTGCCGCAGAAATTAAAAGTGTAGAAGATAAAATGCTTAACAAAATTTTAGACCTAAATAGTCAAGAAATTGAATTAAATGAGGCAGATTTAATCGAGTCTAAAAATTAGTTTTTCTTTACTTTTTGCTCAATCTTTTTAGCAGTCATAAATATTAATAATAATACAATTGCGCACAAGGAGGCTACAATTCCAATAGCCGCTATTAGGCTGTCGCCTTCAAAAATTGCATCAAAATTTAATAGGGTTACATTGTAAGCTATTAATCCTAAAGCAATAAAAATTAGTATAAGAGTTACTGTTTTGTTCATGTGACTTTAGTTTAATAATGCATTAATATTTGTTGCAAAGAGTTTTACTGCAATTGCCAATAAAATTACTCCAAAAACTTTTCTAATAATATTTAATCCGTTCTTACCAAGAATCTTTTCAATTTTGACAGAAGATTTTAGTACAATGTAAACGAATATGATATTTATTACAATAGCAACAACTATATTTTCTACATAATATTCTGCACGTAATGAAAGTATAGAAGTCATAGTACCTGCTCCTGCTATTAATGGAAAAGCAATAGGTACTATAGATGCACTTTCTGGCTCATCGTCTTTGTATAGTGTAATGCCTAAGACCATTTCAATTGCAAGAAAGAAAATAATAAAAGCACCAGCTACAGCAAAAGAGTTAACATCAATCCCTATTAAGGTTAAGATACTTTCACCAACAAAAAGAAATGCAACCATAATTGACGCTCCTACAATAGAAGCTTTTTCAGATTGAATATGCCCTATTTTTTTACGTAACCCAATAATAATAGGAATACTTCCTAGTATATCAATTACCGCAAAAAGAATCATTGTTGCTGTAATAATCTCCTTTAAATCAAAATTCATTTTATTAATTACTTAAAAATCCGTGCAAATTTACGTTTAAAAAGAGGGATTTGGATTATAAGGTTTTGTATAAAATGAAAGCTTTAAATTTACTTCTTTTAACAATTAATTTTTTTCGTTTTACATAATGTTTCAAATAGATAAAACCCTCATTTCTGAAGAAATTATTGAGAATGATTTTGTATGTAATTTAAATGCCTGCAAAGGAGCTTGTTGTGTTGCTGGAGCATCTGGAGCTCCTTTAGAAAATGAGGAAACAACTATTTTAGAATCAATTTTTAATGAGGCACGTTCTTTTTTAAGACCTGAGGGCATTAAAGCAATTGAAGAACAAGGAACTTTTGTAAAAGGAGATGATGGCGAATGGGAGACGCCTTTAGTAAACAATAGTGAATGTGCTTATGTAATTTTTTCTGATAATGGCATTACTAAATGTGGGTTGGAAGAAGCATATAATAATGGGGCTACCAAATGGAAAAAACCTATTTCATGCCATATGTACCCAGTTCGCATAAGAGAGTATTCTGAATTTACTGCTGTTAATTATCATAAATGGGAAATTTGTGACCCTGCATGCAGTTTGGGTAATGAGTTACAAGTGCCAATCTATAAATTTGTTAAGGAAGCACTTATTAGAAAGTTTGGAGAAGAATGGTATGCTGAGCTAGAGGAAGTGGCAAATGAGCATTCTAAAGAGTAGGTATTTTTAAAGTAATTTTTGTTCCCGATGCTGCTCCAGAATCGTCAGACAAATCTTCAATAGCAACTTCAAAATCGTTTTGGTAATCTTTAGAGAAATTGGCTAAACGTTCAGTAGTGATATCAATACCTACAGATTTACGTTTTAATACACGATTTTCTTTAATTTTTTTAGAAGCATTTCTACCTACACCATTATCAATAATATCAATTCCAATATGGTATTTATCATAATTATAGGCATTTAACCAAATTCTTTTTTCTCCTTCTTTAGATGATAATCCATGCCAAATAGCATTTTCAAGAAATGGCTGTAGCACGAGAGAGGGTATTTTTACTTGCTCAGTGTCAATATTTTTAGCAATATCGACTTCAAAATTAATTTCATCTGAGAATCGGATATTTTCAATATTTAAATAAAGTTCTGCGGTTTCTAATTCTTCAGCAAGAGAGATTTCTTTTAATGAAGAACCTTCTAAAATTCGTCTAACTAGCTTAGAAAACTTATTAAGATAATGAACGGCATTTTTTTTATCATTATTAATAATATATAGCTTAATGGAATTTAGAGAATTGAACAGAAAATGAGGGTTCATTTGGCTCCGCAACATATTTTGCTCAAGACTTAACACCTTTTTTTCATTATCTGAATGATACTTTCTATACATGATAAAGAGCATCGTACCAATTAGTCCTAAGGTTAAAGCTGCTACTAGAATAGTTGTTTGGTTTTTTCGAAGTCTTATTTTAGAAAGCTCAGCATCTTGAGCCAGAGATACAATTTGGCTATTCTTTTTTTCCGAGTCATAGCGTAATATCATGTCATTCATGTAGCTAAGATTACGTTGATTTACAATAGTATTCTCATAGCTTTCAGCTTCTTGGTGTTGCTTTAATGCTTCTTTATAATCTCCGGTATTTGCAGCTAAATCAGCTAAAAATCTTTTAGCAGCAATAATTAGTGCAGGCATGTTGCTTTCTTGAGCTAGTTTAAGACCTTCTCTTATATTTTTCTTTGCCAAAGCATATTCGCCAATTGCTGTTTGAGCATACCCTGTATTAATAAAGACTGAAGAGGTAATAAAATTATCTCCAATTTTCAGTGCCTGTTCATGTAATGGTTCAAAAATTACTAATGCAGCATTAGGCATACCCTGTTTAGTGTAAATACGCGCGATACTATTTTTGCATATTACACGGCCATAGCTAGAATTAATATCCTCATTATAGGCCAAGGATTTTCTATAATATTCTAATGCTACATCAAGTTCTTCTTTTTGTTCATAACAATCTCCAATATTTTGATTGTTTATAGCAAGCCCTAATTTATTATTTAGTTCTTTTTCTAATTCTAATGCTCTTCTAAATTGATCAATTGCTAAATCATATTGCCCTAAAGTTTGGTATAAATTACCAATACTATTTAATGCAACATTAATACTCCGTTTTACATGTTTTGTTTTAATAGCTACTCCTTCCGCTATTTCTAAAGCCTGTTGATTGTAATCTAAAGCAGTTTTTATAGCATCTTTACGCCTGTACGCAACGCCAAGCATATTTAAACTGAGAATTTTAAAATCGGTGCTCTCACTTTTCTCCGCAGCAGCGAGTCCTTTCTCATGTAATACTATTGCCTTGTCTAATTTGGATAAGTTTCTGTAAGTTGTCCCAATTTGATTAAATGCATAAGATTGACCTTCTAGAAAATCACTTTTTAAAGCTTCTTTTGCAAAGTAGTTTAGAAGAGAAGTGTCTCTTTTGGAACGCCGTAGTTCGGTATCTAATTCTTGATATGATTTTGGTGCTTTATTTATTAGGACTTTGACCTTCTCTTTAAAATCTTCTGAAATTTCTTGAGATTGCAGTGTATTAAAGAAAAACAAAAGAATGACCATAAACATAAGCTTAGTGACATGACTGCAGGTTTTTTTTAATTGAGGTATGTAGTGGTTTGTCATTTAGAGGGGTTATAACAAATCTAAAAAATCAGACTTTTTTTGTCTTGAAACAGGAATTTTATGGTTAGATTTTAGGATTACATAGCCGTCTGTTTTTAAAAATTCTTTAATCTGTCCAAGATTTACAATGAAAGAATTGTGTATCCTAAAAAATGAATCTTTTGGCAATAAGGCATTAACCTCTTTTAATTTTTTGGTTAAAACGATTTTCTGTCCGTCTGCTAAAAACATTGTACTGTAATTTCCATCAGATTCTGCGTATAAGATTTCGTCTGCTTCAAGAAATAAAAGTTTTCCATCTGTATTAACGGTAATCTTTCTATCCAATGAATTGGAATTAAAGTTCAATAACATTTTTTCAAACTTTTCGGCGGTATAATTTTTTGAGTTGTATTTTTTGATTTTATCAACTGTATCAGTCAAATCATCTGTATCAATAGGTTTTAGTAGGTAGTCAATAGCTTCATTTTTTAATGCCTTTAAAGCATATTGATTGTATGCTGTGGTAATTACTACGGGGAATTTCTTGTTCTTAAGGTTTTTAATAAATTGAAACCCATCCATTACAGGCATTTCAATATCTAAGAACAGACAATCGGGAGTATTTTTTTCTAAATAAGCTAATGCCTTGTGTACATCTGTAAATGAAGCAATAACTTTTACTTCATCACTTAAATTGGCAAGCTCCCAACTCAGGCTTTCTAATGCTTTTATTTCGTCATCAACTAGTACTGCTTCTAACATAAAATCAAACTAAGACATAAACTTATGGCAAAAAGGAATAATACTTTTAAAAATATGTATTAATGGGATGATATGTATTATAGTTGGCATGAAAAAACAAATAGCTTTAATAGAATAGATGTAACTCAATGATAATCAACAAATAGCGAAGATTTTTCTAAAAATCCATTTATACAAGATTTTGAACCATTTATACATTTGCCCAAATATGCATGTATTTGGCGTTATATCTTCGAGCAAAGATTTTGAAAGAGTTTATTCAACCAATCAATAATGAAAAAGAGTCTAATACTATTTGTGGTTTTATTAATAGCACTTGCATTTGCTGCGATTAGTGAAAACAAAATTAATGAAAACACAAATGAGATAGCATCAGTTAAATAAAAGACTAGTGCTAACTATAAATATAATATCAACCAGCGTACGGCCAACCAAACATGCCAACGGTATGTGTGAAGAAATAGTTTAGGTCATTTAAAGCTTAAGTTCTAGGTGAGGGTTTCGGGGGAACTACCCAATCTTAATAGCA
>CAYTRI010000117.1:1671-7484 GCA_964440105.1 uncultured Flavobacteriaceae bacterium | reverse complement strand
CATTTTAATTTTAGAAGACCTGCTTCAAAAACAGTAAAAAGACCTGTAGGGCCTGCTCCAATTATTAGTATATCTGTTTTAATCATGAAAGTATCTTAGAATTGGACAAAACTAAGTTCTGTATGAGGAATAAATCTATGACTTATATCAGCTTAAATTAACAACCTCTTCTATTTGAGGAGCATACTTTTTAATAGTCATTTCAACACCACTTTTTAATGTCATCTGGTTAACACTACAGCCAATGCAGTTGCCTTCTAACCTTACTTTTACCGATGTGTCATTATCAATAGAAACTAATGAGATATCCCCACCATCACTTTGTAAAAAAGGTCGAATCTCTTCTAATGCTTTCTCTACATTTAATCTGACTTCTTCTGATGTCATATTCCTTATTTTTTAACGGCAGAACATCCTGCCATTGTTGTAATTTTTATAGCTTCTGTAGGTGGTAAAGCTGTATTTCTACTTACCAATTCTTGTACCACATTTTTTGTTAGTACCTCAAAAGCTTCTTCCGTTGGAGTTCCAGTTTGTAAAGCTGCAGGTCTTCCAACATCACCTGCTTCTCTTATACTTTGTACTAATGGAACTTCGCCCAAAAATGGAACTTTTAAATCCTCTGCTAAATGTTTAGCACCGTCTTTACCAAAGATATGATATTTGTTCTCAGGCAATTCCTCTGGTGTGAAATAGGCCATATTTTCTATGATACCTAAAACAGGTACGTTAATAGCTTCTTGCTGAAACATTGCAACACCCTTGCGAGCATCTGCTAAAGCAATTTCTTGTGGTGTGCTTACTACAACAGCACCAGTTACTGGAAGAGATTGCATAATACTTAAATGAATATCTCCTGTCCCAGGAGGTAAATCCAATAATAAGAAGTCTAATTCTCCCCAATGTGCATCAAAAATCATTTGATTTAAGGCTTTAGAAGCCATTGGGCCTCTCCAAATTACTGCTTGGTTTGGTTGGGTAAAAAATCCAATAGATAACAATTTAACGCCATAACTCTCAACAGGCTTCATCTTGTTTTTACCATCCACATTAATGGAAAGTGGTTTTTCTAGTGCAACATCAAACATTATAGGCATAGATGGGCCATAAATATCTGTATCTAAAACACCAACATTAAATCCCATTTTGGCTAATGTAACTGCCAAATTAGCGGTTACCGTAGATTTACCTACCCCTCCTTTACCTGAGGCAACGGCAATAATACTTTGAATACCTGGTATTGGTTTTCCTTTTATCTCATTAACCTTTGGTTTTGTAGCTGCTTCAACTTTTAGATTAATCTTAATCTTTGCCTTTGCATATACTTTTTCATGGATGATTTTTAAAATCTCCACTTCAGTTTTCTTACGTGCCTGAAGACTAGGGTTTTTAATCGTTAAATCTACTTCTACTTCATCTCCAAAAACTTGAACATTGGTTACCGCACCACTTTCTACCATATTCTGACCTTCGCCAGGTACCGTAATATATTCTAATGCTTTTAAAACTTCTTTCTTATCTAGCTTCATTATGTAAATTCATTCTAAACAACAAAGATACGATGTAGGCATTAGATATTGAAGCGACTATATTGAAAATGAAGATGGCAAAATAGGTAAGCCCTATTAATAATAAGGTTCTAGTTCCTTACCTGGATCCCATAAGTGTTTCTGGAAATCCACAATTTGATTATCTACTACCTCAATACCCTCATTTTCTAGTAATTGTTGCATAAGATTAGTACCATCAAAATGCTGTTTTCCAGTAAGCAAACCAACACGATTTACCACTCTATGCGCTGGAACATCTTTGGCTAAAGAATTATTCATTGCCCAACCCACCATTCTGGCGCTACGAGCAGCTCCTAAATATCTAGCAATTGCTCCATAGGAAGTAACACGACCATAAGGTATTTGCTGTGCAACCTCGTAAACCTTATCAAAAAAATTCTTTTCTTCCATTTAGTTATAATAAACTCGAACCAAAGTAATTACTAATAATACTAACATGAGAACGCTTAAAATGTAATTGGAGTTTTTGGAAAAACGATTTGTCTTACGTTCCTTCTTATTAAAAAAAAATGCATACAAATACATTACCAAAAAAGTGCCTGAGCCAGCTCCTAAAATAAAAATAACCTCATCCAACACCTCATAATCCATAAAACCTTGAGCATTAAATAAGGTGTTTAATCCACTATAAAAGGGAACGGTTAAAAGATTAATAGCAGCTAAAAACATTCCTTTTGTGAAACTGTTTCTTTTCTTCCCTTCTACAAATTGTATAGGTTCACTATTTGTATTTTTAGCTTTAAAGAAGAAATAAATAGATAATACTCCAAAAACTACCATTGCAATTTGCAGAAGCATCCCAATAACATCTGGATTTCTATAAAGGTACTTAGCAATCCTGACTGCTATATAAGTTTGCAACATAACCATTATTGCCACACCTAAGCCAAAAATAATACCGTTGGTTTTACCCTTTTCTACACTTGTTTTGGCCGCATTTACATTTAGCAAGCCTGGCGGAGCAGAAGCCAGTACAGCCGCTAAAAAAGTAGCAAAAAATAAGAAAAGTAGTTGCATATTTAGTTGGTCATTCTAAACTGAATGTAAGTGATTGGTTTTCCTTTCTCAAGATACTGATTTTCATAGAATGTCTGAATTTTTAGTACTTCAGCTGGACTCCCTTCATTTTTATACACATCATGATTAGCATAAATAACCTCATATCCTAATCCGTGTAGTAAACCAAGCGTATATCCATGCATAAACTCACTATCTGTTTTAAGGTGCATTAGCCCATCTGGCTTTACTATATTTTGATATCTTTTTAGAAAAATTCCATTAGTCATTCTATGTTTAGTTCGCTTATATTTAATCTGCGGGTCTGGAAAAGTTATCCATATTTCTGAAACTTCGCCATGTGCAAACAATTCGTCTACCAATTCTATTTGAGTTCTTATAAAGGCAACATTACTTAAATTCTCTTCTGTTGCAGTCTTAGCTCCACGCCAGAAGCGTGCCCCTTTAATATCAATTCCAATATAATTTTTATCCGGATTTAGTTTTGCTAAACCAACTGTATATTCTCCTTTTCCACAACCCAATTCTAGAACTATTGGATTGTCGTTTTTAAAAAATAAACTCCACTTTCCTTTAAATTTAAAACCAGCTAGTATTTCTTCTCTAGTAGGTTGAATTACATTGAAAAATGTTTCATTTTCAGCAAAACGCTTTAGTTTATTCTTGCTTCCCAAGACAAAAGTTTAATGTTTTGGCAAAACTAAGGAAATATGAAGTGAATAAAAGATTTAACCCTTGTTTGAAGCTTTTTCCAAGGTAAAAGAAAATTCTGAGCCTATATTGACTTCACTCTCAACATAAATTTTTTCTTCATGCGCTTCAATAATGTGTTTTACAATTGAGAGACCTAGACCAGAACCACCTACAGCTCTATTACCAGTTTTATCTACACGATAAAAACGTTCAAAAAGTCTTGGTATATGTTCTTGAGATATACCTTCACCATTATCTGTTACACGAACAATTACCTTGTTCATAATTAAGTTCTCTACACTTACCTCTGTTGTACCGTTCTCTTGACCATACTTAATTGAGTTAACCAATAGATTTGTTAATACTTGTTGTATTTTTTCGGCATCACCTTTTACATAAATTGGATGAGTATATTCCATATCGAAAGTTAAGGCAATATGCTTTTTTGTCGCCCGCATTTCTAAAAGTTCAAAAATGTTTTCGATAAGCTCAATAATATTAAAATCTTCTTTTTCTAAATTTAATTCTCCAACTTCTAGCTTAGTAATTAAGTCTAAATCTTTAACAATGTAAATTAAACGCTCAACGCCTTTACTTGCTCTTTTTAAATACTTTTCGTTGACTTTTTCATCTTTTAACGCACCATCTAACAAGGTTAAAATATAACCTTGCACTGTAAATAAAGGAGTCTTTAATTCATGCGAAACATTACCTAAAAAGTCTTTTCTATATTCCTCTCTAATTTTAAGTGTATCAATTTCGATCTTCTTATCCTGAGCAAATTTTCCAATCTCCTCCGTTAATGTTTTCATATCTGTCGTTACTGGTTTTGTAGAAAATGAAGAAGATTCAAGTAAGGAAACATCATCATATATTTTCTTTACTCTACGGTATATAAAACGTTCTACTCTAGCCTGAGTAATAATAAAAGAGATTAAAAAAGAGCATGGTAAAAATATGAGTAATACTATCCAATTAAAGTTATTTGTAAACCAAAAAATGATAGCCAGTGTAGCTGTAAGTAATATTGAAATGTATAGTGATAAACGTAGAGCGAATCTGTATGATTTTTTAAGCTTATTTGCCATTATAAAACAAACTTATAACCTACTCCTTTTACAGTCTTAAAATGATGGTCACCTATCTTTTCTCTTAGTTTACGGATGTGTACATCAATAGTTCTCCCACCTACAACCACTTCGTTTCCCCAAACTTTATCTAAAATAACCTCTCTTTTAAACACTTTATTAGGTTTGGAAGTAAGTAATGATAGTAATTCAAATTCCTTACGCGGTAAAATTAGTTCTTTACCATTATTTACAATTTTATACTCTTCTCGATTAATAACGATATTACCTACTTTTACAATATCTTCTACATCTTCTTTAGTTTCTTTTAATCGTCTTAATAATGCTTTTACCTTACTAACAAGCACTTTAGGCTTTATAGGTTTGGTAATATAATCATCTGCGCCTGCATCAAAACCTGCTACTTGAGAATAGTCCTCGCCTCGAGCAGTTAAAAAAGTAATAATTGAGTTTTCTAAACCTGGCGTGCTTCTCATTATCTCACAAGCCTCAATACCATCCATTTCGGGCATCATTACGTCTAAAATAATAAGATGAGGATGTTTTTTTTTGGCTTTGGCAACACCTTCGACACCATTTTTAGCAGTATAAACTTCATATCCTTCTGAAGAGAGATTATAGCTCACTATTTCAAGAATATCTGGCTCATCGTCCACTAAAAGTATTCTAATATCACTGGTTTTCATCGGATGATTTTCGTTAGTTAACCTATCAAATGTAAAGATAATACAATTACACTTTTGCTACTTAACGTTGATTTAATATGGTAAAACTTTGGTAATGATTTTAAAGTAAATTCTTAACCTAGGCCTTACGTAGCTTTTAAAACTCAAATGAAATACATATTCGCTCTTCTAGCTTTATTTTATTCAATAATTATTTTTTCTCTGCAAACAGGTAGTATTGTTTATGTAACCACCACATTAAAAATGATGCCGGTTTCACTTTGCATAAAGCCGATATTATAAGTGGTGTAGGTAATGGAACGGGTGCAAACCTTACAACACTGGGAGCAGGTTGGGCAGTTCTAATAAACCAAGAAAATATCTATTTTAATAGAAAAGTCTAGTTTAGCGAGTCTTTTTTGTGCATTTCATCGAAAAGTGTGGGATTTACCTTCGTCTAATTACCAGATAGTTAGACAAATTTTTATATTTGTGGCATACCCTTTGTTACCCATTCTTTGTATGAAGCAACTCTACTTAGTATTCTTCTTTATGGTTTGCTCGTTTGGTTTTGCTCAAAATCAGACCAAGGGTGATATTGAAGGTTTTAAACTTTATCCTAATCCTGTTACCAACGGTAAAATATTTATTAGCACTAAACAAAACGCTCCTAAAAAAATTCATGTGTTTGATGTTTTAGGAACTAAAGTTCTAGAAACTACTATCCTTGGTAAAGAATTAAACCTTTCTAATCTTGATAAAGGTGTATATATTCTTCG
>CAYTRI010000117.1:0-1571 GCA_964440105.1 uncultured Flavobacteriaceae bacterium | reverse complement strand
CGATGATTTTTACCTTTAATCGTTCAGACAACCAAACAGTTCTCTTTCACAACATAAAATAGTACAACCCCCCACCTTTCAATAATTTTACTTCAGATATCCCAAATCTTGAACATGAAAAAAATCTACTTAATAGCACTTTTAATTTTACCACTACTATCATTTGGTCAAGAATTAGTTACTGTGTATGACGCTAAAAAAATAGAAGCAAAAGGTTTTAAAATGTACCCTAACCCAGCTTACGGGGAAGAAATCTATATTACAACCTCATCTAATGGTAAAAAGAACATTAAAGTTTATGATGTTTTTGGTGAAATTGTTTTAACGGATAAAATAAGCACCAATACTTTAGATATATCTAGGCTTGTACCAGGTGTATATGTGTTGCAAGTAATAGAAGATAAAAAGACCATGACAAGAAAGCTTGTTGTAAAATAATAACCCTAACTAATCAATTCTAAAGCCTCTAACATGATTGTTAGGGGCTTTTTATTTGGCTATTTTTGCCAACGTATGGCAAAATTTGAAGTTGATAGCATTTTTAATATTCAAAGCCAAAATGAGTTTAAATCTCTTTCGCTTAAAGTATTTGAATTCCAATATCAAAATAATCCGGTATACCAAACTTTTTGCCGTCACTTAAAACGAAATCCAAAAAACGTAAAAGGAGTTAAACAGATTCCTTTTTTACCTATTCAGTTTTTTAAGTCTAAGCAAATCATTGCTACTAAAGCAAGTCCTGAAATTATTTTTGAAAGTAGTGGTACAACAGGAGATTCAACAAGCAAACATTATGTATCAGACACCAATATTTATAAAAAAAGTTACTTAAAAGGGTTCCAAGATTTTTATGGCCCAATAGAGGAGTATTGTGTCTTAGCATTACTACCCTCTTATCTTGAGCGGCAAGGCTCATCCCTTATTTATATGGTTGAAGACCTTATTAAAAAATCAAAACACCCAGATAGCGGTTTTTATCTTAATGATTTTGATGAGCTAAAAAATAAGCTAGAAAAATTGGAGAAAGCAAAGGTAAAAACGCTTCTTATAGGTGTGTCCTTTGCTTTATTAGATTTAGTAGAACAATTTAACTTTTCTTTAAAACATACCCTTGTTATGGAAACTGGAGGTATGAAAGGAAGGCGAAAGGAAATGATTAGAAATGAACTGCACAAAATCTTAAAAAAAGGTTTTGGTGTTTCTAAGGTAGATTCTGAATATGGTATGACAGAATTATTATCACAAGCTTACTCTAAAGGGAATGGTATTTTTAAGTGCCCCCCTTGGATGAAAGTTCTAACTAGAGATACAGAAAATCCATTAGAGATTCATACTACAAAAAAAACAGGGGGTATTAATGTTATTGATTTAGCCAATATTAACTCCTGTTCGTTTATAGCAACTCAAGATTTAGGCAAAACTTATGATGATGGCAATTTTGAAATTCTAGGAAGATTCGACCATTCTGATATTAGAGGTTGTAATTTGATGGCTTTATAGTTCTTCTAATTCTTTACAAAAGAATAATTAACCTCATCATCTGCAATTTCTGGGGAATCAACAAAAATTAG
>CAYTRI010000116.1:2791-7540 GCA_964440105.1 uncultured Flavobacteriaceae bacterium | reverse complement strand
ACAATTCAAGAAGCAAAGGATATCATTGAAATGGAAGAAATAGAACGTGATTTAGGCTTATAATTAAAAATGGGAATATGTACGAATATAAATTTGTTAAGATAAGTTTAGGTGGTGTATTAACATATAAACCGAAGGTTGAATATAAAGGGATAATAACAGAGCAAGCTAAAGAAGGATGGCGGTTTGTTCAAATATTTGCTCCAGCAACAAGAGGTTATGGTTCAGCAAGTTATTTTGAGTTGATTTTTGAAAGAGAGTTACCAAAAGATATCTGATTTAATAATTATCCATTTTCCATTTAAATGAAACTCACCATCCTCGGTTGTTACGCTGCAACTCCTCGTACGCTTACTAACCCAACTTCTCAGTTATTAGAGATACGAAACCATATGTTTTTAATTGATTGTGGAGAAGGAACACAGGTACAATTACGAAAGCATAAATTAAAGTTCTCTCGTATAAAACGCATTTTTATTTCGCATTTACATGGAGATCATTTTTTTGGTTTACCAGGGTTGATTTCAACTTTTCGCTTGTTGGGTAGAGAATCGGAACTTCATATCTATGGACCAAAAGGAATCAAAGAAGCCATAACATTGTTTTTAAAATTAGGAGATTCTTGGACCAACTATCCCTTATTGTTTCATGAATTGGAGTCAAAAGAATCTGAACTTATTTTTGAAGACGATAAAGTCTTGGTTAGAACCATTCCTTTAGATCATAGAATATATACTAATGGCTTTTTATTTCAAGAAAAAATAGCTCCTAGAGTTTTGGATGTTAAAGCTGTAGCCAAATATGGAATAGATAAAAGTGAGTTTAGAAACATTAAGAATGGTAAAGATGGAACTTCCAGAGAAGGAGAATCGATTCCAAATTCAGAACTTACCTTAGATCCTCCAAAACCAAAGCGTTATGCATTCTGCAGTGATACTGCATACAAAGAAGACATTGTTCCTATCATAGAAAATACGGATTTACTTTATCATGAATCTACATTCCTAGAAACAGAACAGCGTTTATGTGCCAAAACAAAGCATTCTACGGCAGCAGAAGCTGCAACCATAGCTAAAATGGCTAAAGTAAAACAGTTACTCCTAGGACATTATTCTACACGTTACAAATCTTTAGAACTTTTTAAAGAAGAAGCAAAAGCTATTTTTAACAATGTAGAGATAGCGGAAGATGGTAAAGTCATTCAAATATAGCTAGCGGAACACTAGCTTTAAAATTTTATCTTCTCCCTTCTTTTGTTGAACTTTGTGATATCATGCAGAAAGACTTAAGTAATTACAGGAAATCCTATGAGAAAAGTGAATTGGATGAATCTTCAATACACAAAAATCCACTAGAACAGTTTCAAAAATGGTTTTATGAAGTAGAGAAATCTGATGGTGTTGATGAACCTAATGCGATGACTATTTCTACGATTGGTTTGGATGGTTTTCCTAAGAATAGGGTGGTATTAATGAAAAAATATACTCATGAAGGTTTTATTTTTTACACGAATTACCTAAGTGAAAAAGGTAAGGCACTAGAAAATAATCCATCAACTTGTTTGTCTTTCTTCTGGCCAAATTTAGAAAGACAGATAATTATTAAAGGCAATGCAGAGAGAATAGCAGATAATCTTTCAGATGGTTATTTTGAATCTCGGCCTAAAGGAAGTCAACTTGGGGCAGTATTGTCTGAACAAAGTGAGGTGGTTCAATCTAGAGAGGTTTTGGAGAGTCGCTTAGTACAGCTTGAGAAGGACTATGATGGCAAAGAAATTACTAGACCTGAGCATTGGGGAGGATACATAGTAAAGCCTATTTCAATTGAGTTCTGGCAAGGAAGACCTAATAGATTACATGATAGAATACGATATACTTTACAAGAAGATTTTAATTGGAAGATAGAACGTTTACAACCTTAAAAATTAATAACTGTCACCCTGAGCGGAGTCGAAGGGTTAAGATTATAAAATTATGAAAACTGTAATTTTTGTAAGGCATGCCAAATCTTCTTGGGAATATGATGTAAATGACCAAGATAGACCTCTTAAAGAAAGAGGAATTAATGATGCTCATTTAGTTTCTAATAAATTAAAATCACTAGATTTTAAAATAGATTATGCTTTTTCTAGTCCTGCAAATAGAGCCTTCCATACCTGTATGATTTTTTTAAGAAATCTAAACTTTAGTTTAAGTAGGTTTTTGATTAGCAAAGAGTTATATGATTTCTCTGGAGAGAGCTTACTTCATTTTTTGAAAGAAGTAGATAACAAACACAATACTATTTTAATATTTGGGCATAATTATGCCTTAACCACACTTGTAAATACGCTAGGAGATAGGTATATTGAAAATGTTCCAACATCTGGACTAACAAAGATTGAGTTTTCAATAGAAAACTGGTCCACAATTACTAAAGGAAAAACTACTGAGGTTATTTTTCCAAAAGAGCTACGATAGTATGACCAAACCACAGAATGAATATGTAAACAGAGAGATTAGCTGGTTGCATTTTAATGATAGAGTACTACAAGAAAGTGCTGATAAAAATGTGCCTCTAATTGAGCGGCTACGTTTTTTAGGAATATTTAGTAATAATCTTGATGAGTTTTTTAAAGTGCGCTACGCCACAGTAAAACGTATTGTTGAAGCTGGAAAAAGCGGTAAAAGTGTTTTAGGTGGAGAAAAAGCGAAAGACCTACTAGAAGAAATTACGCAAATAGTTATTAAACAACAATCTAAGAGTTTAGTAATATTAAGAAAGATTGAGACCGAATTAGCAGCAGAGAATATTCATATTATTGATGAAACTGAAGTTTCTGAAAAACAAGCTAAGTTTATTAAGGACTACTTTCAAAGAAAAGTTAATCCAGAGCTTATAACCATTATTTTAAATAATCTTACTCAATTCCCAATACTTAAGGATACTGCAGCATACTTAGCGGTTAAAATGGTACTTAAGAAAGAGCAGGCTGGTTTTTTAAAGCGTAAAACAGAGATGCAATACGCATTAATTGAAATCCCTAAAGGGATAGACCGTTTTGTTGTGTTGCCAGAGGAGGATGGTAAAAGTTATATCATCATTTTAGATGACCTTATTCGATTTTGTCTCGACGATATATTTACCATGTTCGATTATGAAGAGATTTCTGCACACATGATTAAGATTACTAGAGACGCAGAACTTGATATTGACAATGATTTAAGTAAGAGTTTTATTGAAAAAATTTCTTCAAGTGTAGAGCATAGAAAGATTGGTGACCCTGTTCGTTTTGTGTACGATAAAAAAATACGAATTGATACGCTTCGATACCTTAAAGAAAAAATGAATATTGAGGAAACGGATAGCGTTATCCCTGGAGGACGTTACCATAATCGCAGGGATTATATGGGGTTTCCTAGTTTAGGGCGTGGGGATTTGTTATATGATAAAATTACTGCACTACCTGTAAAAGGGCTAAGTTTAGAAGGTAGTATTTTGGAGAAGATTGCCAAAAAAGACTACATGATTTACACCCCTTACCATACGTATTCTTACGTTATTAAGTTTTTGAAAGAGGCTGCTTTAGACCCTTTTGTAAAATCAATTCAGATAACAGTTTATAGATTAGCTAGTAATTCTCAAGTCGCAGCTGCACTAATAAATGCTGCAAAAAATGGCAAACAAGTTACTGTACAGATTGAACTGCAAGCACGTTTTGATGAGCAAGCAAATATAGAATATGCCAATCAATTACAAGAGGAAGGAATTAATTTAAAATTTGGAATTCCGGGGCTTAAAGTACATAGCAAAATTTGTTTAATAGATAGAGAAGAAGGTGGAAGTACTAAGCGATATGGGTTTATAAGTACGGGTAATTTTAATGAGTCTACGGCTAAAATCTATACTGATTATACTTTATTTACAGCTCATGAGGCTATATTAAAAGAGCTGCAGAAAGTATTTAACTTTTTTGAAACTACATACAAGATTACTAAGTACAAACATCTTATTGTTTCTCCGCATTACACTAAAAATGTATTCAGCAAACTTATAGACAATGAAATTGCAAATGCTATAGTTGGTAAAGATGCTTTTATAAAGATTAAAATGAACAGCTTTACTTCCTATAAAATGGTAGATAAGTTATATGAGGCTAGTAGGGCAGGAGTTAAAATTCAATTAATTATCAGAGGAGTTTGTTGTATAATTCCTGGGGTAGAAGGCATGAGTGAGAATATTGAGGCTATTAGTGTAGTAGATAAGTTTTTAGAACACCCAAGATTATTCATCTTCGGAAATGATGGAAATCCAAGAGTTTATATATCTTCTGCGGATTGGATGACTCGAAATTTAGATTACCGCGTTGAGGTTGGTTGCCCTATTTATGATGAAGATATAAAACAAGAGTTGTTGGATACGTTTGACATTTCTTGGAATGATAATACCAAAGCTAGAGTATTTTCGGCTAAGCAGGATAATGCTTATAAGGATGATGATAAACCTAAAATACGTTCGCAATTTGCCTTGTATGACTATTATCAGAAAAAATTAGATGAGTAAACTACCTTAGGGCAAGCTCAGTAAACATTTATAGGTAGCTGAATTTTAATTTTTAAGTAAGCCCAGTTTAGTATTTAACCCTTTGGCGGTGCCAATAAATTAACCGTGAATGGTTTCTTTATTGCCTAGGTTTTTCATGATTTCAGCTTCAAAAGCTAATAAATCTTGCCATTTTTGGTTTACCTCTTCTAGTTCTCCATATTTACG
>CAYTRI010000116.1:0-2691 GCA_964440105.1 uncultured Flavobacteriaceae bacterium | reverse complement strand
AGAAGTAAATCATGAACCATTTTAAAATGTCCCATTTCTTCTCTAGATAGCGCAATCATCTCTTTTATAAGCTCTGTATATTCTGGGAAGGAAACTATGAGTGAAATAGCTGTGCTAGCTGCTTTCTGCTCACAATATGCATGATCAGTTAAGATTTCTTCTATATTTTTTTCAACAATGTTCACCCATCTCGGGTCTGTTGTAAGCTTTAATCCCAGCATATCATAGTAATTTCTGTTACAAAGATATTGAGTTTTAAGGGTATTTAACTAAGGAATAAAGTAGTTACTTTTGATTTAAACTATGGGATAAGATGAAAAGAGTTTTTAAAGGGGTTGGAGTAATCTTTTTTGTTTTGTTTACGCTAGGAGCAATAGTCCAATATAATGATCCAGATTCTTTAATTTGGATTATCATTTATACATTAGCAGGTATCATTTCATTGCTATTTACCATAGGAAAACTCAAAAAGATATTTCCATTGATACTTGGTATCGCTTGTTTTGTTGGATTTATATATTTATACCCTTCAGACTTTCAGGGATTTGATTTGAATGAAGGTGATATTAAAACTGTAGAATTGGGTAGAGAAGCGTTTGGTCTTTTAATTATTTCTTTGGCGTTCTTTTTTTATGCTGTTGCCATAAGAAAAACATTAAAGGTCTAAATCAAACTCTTGTCTGAGCAAATCTATCGCTGGGTTTTTCTCTCTTAATTTCTCGTATTTCTCTTCTGGTGTAAAAGCAAATTTCTTGGCAGTTTCTTCATTTACCGAAATCTTTAGTGAAATAGCATAATTATTCAACTGCTCTTTAAGATAGTTAAGCATCAAACTTTGCTCACGCTCTACTTCTTTCTTCATGGTTGAATTTGGTAGCTCAATATAGATAGTAGTATCATCTTTAAGCTTTGGAATATCGGCATTAAGATTAGATGCTAAGATTTTTTTTCCTTTATCATCCAATTTTTTTACAAAATTAGCCCAATGCTTTTGCATTTCAACCTCAGAAAAAGACGTTGTGGGTTTTTCCTCTTCCTTTAAGGAATCTTTTTTAGTATTCTCATGCTCTTTCTTTGCTTTTAAGCTTGATATAGAAAGTCCAGAGACTCTATTTGGTAAGTTTTTTAATTCAATTTTTGGAGCAGGTGTTTTTTTAACTTTTACCTGTTCTACAATCTCTGCTTGCGGTTTAGAAACTTCCTGTTCTTGCTTTATAGAAATAGGAGTAACGGTAACTTCCTCAGAAATAGAATAAGATGGTGCTTTAGTATAATCTTGTGTTCTAAAATAAGTTGCAGGAACTATAAAATCAGACTTTTTTTTTTCAGCATCAAAAGTTAAAGATGCTAGTTTCATTAAAGTTAATTCTACTAACAAACGTTGATTTTTGCTGGTTCTATAACTTAAATCACAATTATTGGCTAAATCTAAAGCCTTAATTAAAAACTGTTGAGATGCTTTCTGTGCTTGGGTTTTGTATTGCTCTTTAGTAGTTTCACCTACCTCGAGTAATGCAATCGTTTCTTGATGTTGGCAAACTAACAAATCTCTAAAGTGGGAAGCTAATCCGTTTATAAAATGATGACCATCAAAACCAAGTGATAAGGTTTTATTAAAAAGAATTAAAAGCTCAGGAATTTTGTTTTCAAGAATTAAATCTGTGCTTTCAAAAAAGGTATCGTAATCAAGAACGTTTAGGTTTTCGGTAACCGCTTTTCTGGTTAATTCTTTGCCAGAAAAACTAACTACTCTATCAAAAATGGATAATGCATCTCGCATAGCACCATCGGCTTTTTGAGCAATTATATGCAAAGCATCATCCTCTGCAGTAATACCTTGTTCTGCAGCAATATATTTTAAATACTCCGCAGCATCTTTAACTGTTATTCGTTTAAAATCGAAAATCTGACACCTAGACAGAATTGTTGGTATTATTTTATGCTTCTCCGTAGTTGCAAGAATGAAAATTGCATGTTTAGGAGGCTCTTCTAATGTTTTTAAAAATGCATTGAAGGCATTGGTAGAGAGCATGTGTACTTCATCAATAATATAAACCTTGTATTTACCAACCTGTGGAGGTATACGGACTTGGTCTATCAGACTTCTAATATCATCAACAGAATTGTTAGAAGCTGCATCTAATTCGAAAATATTGAATGCAAAATCTTCGTCTGGACTTTCGGTACCATCAGAATTAATTTTTTTTGCTAGAATACGCGCACAGGTTGTTTTACCTACACCTCTAGGGCCGCAAAAAAGTAAAGCTTGTGCAAGATGATTATTCTCGATAGCATTTGTAAGCGTATTGGTAATAGACTGCTGCCCAACCACGTCTTTAAACGTTTGGGGTCTATATTTTCTAGCTGATACTACAAAAGGTTCCAATACAACAAAATTAGGATGCTTTACAAATATAAAAATAGCACTTACTATAACCGTTGGAATGGCTTATTTAAGCCATCTTTTTATTAACAATCCATACCAAATCTATTTCAATATGGAATTGGTATAAGTTACCTTTGCGCTTAGCAGGTCACCTTATCGCGGTTCAATTTATTTTGAAACGAGGAAAGTCCGGACACCATAGTGCAGTATAGCGGGTAACACCCGTCACCCGCCAGTTGGCGGGGCGGACAAGTGCAACAGAAAGCAAGTACAGTTAGGCTGTAGTGAAACCAGGTAAACTCTAT
>CAYTRI010000115.1:0-7599 GCA_964440105.1 uncultured Flavobacteriaceae bacterium | reverse complement strand
GAGCAGCTGATTTGTAATCAGCAGGTCGTGGGTTCGAGTCCCTCCATCGGCTCTTAAGTTGCTAAAAACATAGGAAGGGGAGATACTCAAGCGGCCAACGAGGGCAGACTGTAAATCTGCTGACTACGTCTTCGCAGGTTCGAATCCTGCTCTCCCCACACAATGAAAGTTACGTTCAAATTTTAGAAGTGATTCTGAAATTTTTAAAAACTGAAATATTGATTTAATAAAAATGCGGGAGTAGCTCAGTTGGTAGAGCGTCAGCCTTCCAAGCTGAATGTCGCCGGTTCGAACCCGGTCTCCCGCTCTAAAGTCATTCTTGTGAATGCAAGAATTTCTTCCTTTTAGTAGGAACTATTTAAAGTAGTTGATTCAACACTTTACGCCGGTGTAGCTCAGGGGTAGAGCGTTTCCTTGGTAAGGAAGAGGTCACGAGTTCAAATCTCGTCATTGGCTCAGAAAAGATTTGTACACTAATATAAACTAAGATTAAAATCATTTAAAATGGCAAAGGAAACTTTTGATCGTTCCAAACCGCACTTAAATATTGGTACCATTGGACACGTAGATCACGGTAAAACTACATTAACTGCTGCTATTACAACAGTATTGGCAAACGCAGGACTATCTGAATTGAGAAGTTTCGATTCTATCGATAACGCTCCTGAAGAAAAAGAAAGAGGTATTACTATTAATACATCACACGTTGAGTATGCTACGGCTAACCGTCACTATGCTCACGTTGACTGTCCTGGTCACGCGGATTACGTTAAGAACATGGTAACAGGTGCTGCTCAAATGGACGGTGCTATTCTGGTTGTTGCTGCAACTGATGGTCCTATGCCACAAACTCGTGAGCACATCCTTTTAGGTCGCCAAGTTGGTATTCCTAGAATTGTTGTTTTCATGAATAAAGTTGACATGGTTGACGATGAGGAGCTTTTAGAGCTTGTAGAGATGGAAATCAGAGAATTGCTTTCTTTCTATGAGTACGATGGTGATAACGGACCTGTAGTTGCTGGTTCTGCACTTGGTGCTTTAAATGGTGAGCAAAAATGGGTTGACACTGTAATGGAATTAATGGCAGCTGTAGATGATTGGATCGAGCTTCCTAAGAGAGATATTGATAAAGATTTCTTAATGCCTGTTGAAGATGTATTTACGATTACTGGTCGTGGTACTGTTGCAACTGGTCGTATAGAAACTGGTGTTGCTAATACTGGTGACGCTGTTGATATTATTGGTATGGGTGCTGAGAAGTTGGCTTCTACAGTTACTGGTGTTGAGATGTTCCGTAAGATATTAGATAGAGGAGAGGCTGGTGATAACGTTGGTATCTTATTAAGAGGTATTGAAAAAGCTGATATAAGCCGTGGAATGGTAATCTGTAAGCCAGGTTCTGTTAAACCACATGCTAAATTTAAAGCTGAGGTTTATATTTTGAAAAAAGAAGAAGGTGGTCGTCACACACCATTCCATAACAACTACCGTCCACAGTTCTATGTAAGAACTACAGATGTTACTGGTAACATTGGTTTGCCAAGTGGTGTTGAAATGGTAATGCCTGGTGATAACTTAACTATTGAAGTTGATTTGATTCAGCCAATTGCACTAAGTGTGGGTCTTCGTTTTGCTATCCGTGAAGGTGGTAGAACTGTAGGAGCTGGTCAGGTTACTGAAATTTTAGATTAAATCATATTATAATCATAGTTTACACAAAAGGGTGTCCGTCATTTGACGGATACCTTTCAGTGTAATATAAGTGGGTGTAGTTCGCTTCAGGGATTTTGGAGTGTAAATACCAAAATACGGGCGTAGCTCAGTTGGTAGAGCACTGGTCTCCAAAACCAGGTGTCGGGAGTTCGAGTCTCTCCGCCCGTGCAAGAATAAATTTATTTTTATGTTGACATACGTTAAAGAGTCTTGGGAAGAATTAAAAAATAATGTTACCTGGTTAAACAGGGAGCAAGCTTCTAGTTACATGGTAGTAGTAGCTGTTTTCTCAATAATTTTTGCGTTAGCAACATGGGGAGTTGACAGTGTTTTTAGTGAGTTGATTCAGTTGTATTTTGATAAATTAATAGGATAAGCTCATGTCAGAAGTATTAGAAAAAAAATGGTATGTAGTTAGAGCTGTAAGTGGCCAAGAGAATAAAATCAAAGGGTACATTGAAAGCGAGGTAGAAAGACATGGCTTTGCGGATTATTTAGAAGATATTTTGGTGCCTACAGAAAAAGTTGTTCAAATCCGAAATGGAAAAAAAATCAATAAGGAGAGAACATACTTCCCTGGTTATATAATGATAAAGGCCAATTTAGGTGGTGAAATGATACATATTATTCGTTCCATAACCAATGTAATTGGGTTTTTAGGGGAAACTAAAGGTGGTGACCCAGTACCGTTACGTAAGGCTGAGGTTAATAGAATGTTAGGTAAGGTTGATGAGTTAGCTGTAAACACAGATAGTGTTGTTATACCATTTGTACTTGGTGAAACTGTAAAGGTTATTGATGGACCTTTCAATGGATTCAATGGAACTGTTGAAAAAATCAATGAAGAAAAGCGTAAGCTAGAGGTAATGGTTAAGATTTTTGGTAGAAAAACACCATTAGAGCTAAGTTATATGCAAGTTGAAAAAGTTTAAATAAGAGCTGTTACATATATCGAAATTGTGTTGCTTCCAATAACACATTTTCATTTTAATTAAAAACAATGGCAAAAGAATTAGATAAGGTAGTTAAATTACAAGTTAGGGGAGGTGCTGCGAATCCGTCGCCACCGGTTGGACCCGCCTTAGGTGCTGCCGGTGTTAACATCATGGAATTCTGTAAGCAATTTAATGCGCGTACACAGGATAAGCCAGGCAAAGTATTGCCAGTTGTTATCTCGGTATACAAAGACAAATCTTTCGAGTTTGTTGTAAAAACACCACCAGCGGCAGTTCAATTGTTGGAAGCAGCAAAGATTAAAAAAGGATCAGGTGAACCTAACAGAGTGAAATCAGGATCGGTATCTTGGGATCAAGTAAAGCAAATCGCTGAAGACAAAATGGTCGATTTGAATGCTTTTACAGTAGAATCAGCAATGAGTATGGTTGCAGGTACTGCTAGATCAATGGGATTAAAGGTTGCTGGAAAAAGACCTTTTTAAAAATCTAAAAGCAATTTCTAATGGCAAGATTGACTAAAAAGCAAAAAGAAGCACAAGCTAAAATAGACGGAAACAAATTGTATTCTGTAGATGAAGCTTCTGCTTTAATTAAAGAGATAACCACTGTAAAATTTGATGCATCTATAGATTTAGCGGTTCGTTTGGGTGTAGACCCAAGAAAAGCAAATCAGATGGTTCGTGGTGTAGTAACACTACCACACGGAACAGGTAAAGATGTAAAAGTTTTAGCATTGGTGACCCCAGATAAAGAAGCAGAAGCTAAAGAAGCTGGCGCAGATTTTGTTGGGTTAGATGAGTATTTGGATAAAATTAAAGGAGGTTGGACAGATGTTGATGTTATCGTCACAATGCCAAGCGTTATGGGTAAACTAGGTCCTTTAGGACGCGTTTTAGGGCCAAGAGGTTTAATGCCAAATCCAAAAACCGGTACGGTTACTATGGATGTTGCAAAAGCAGTATCTGATGTAAAGGCTGGTAAGATTGATTTTAAAGTTGATAAAACTGGAATCGTACACGCAGCAATAGGTAAATCATCATTTTCGGCAGATAAAATTGCAGGTAATGCAAAAGAATTGTTGGATATGTTGATGAAATTAAAACCTGCTTCGTCTAAAGGTATATACATGAAGAGCGTATATATGTCTAGTACAATGAGTCCAAGTGTTCAACTTGATCCTAAAGTAGTTTAATACTGGGTAGTCTAAAATTATAACAATGACAAGAGAAGAAAAAGCAACCGTAATTGAAGATTTGACTGCACAGTTAGCCGATAACCCTAATATATATCTTGCAGATATTTCTGGGTTAGATGCCGTGACTACTTCTAATTTAAGAAGAGCATGTTTTAAGGCTAATGTTAAGCTTGCAGTTGTTAAGAATACCTTGCTTGCAAAAGCAATGGAAGCATCAGATAAGGAGTTTGGAGAACTTCCAGAAGTATTAAAGGGTAATACCTCTTTAATGTTTTCTGAAACAGGAAATGCTCCAGCTAAACTTATCAAAAATTTTAGAAAAAAGTCAGATAAACCTTTATTGAAGGGGGCCTTTATTGAAGAAGCAATCTATATCGGTGATGAAAACTTAGACTCTTTGGTAACAATAAAATCCAAAGAAGAAGTTATCGGAGATATTATCGGATTATTACAATCACCTGCCAAAAATGTTATTTCTGGCCTTAAATCAGGTGGTGGTAAATTAGCTGGTATCATTAAAACTTTATCTGAACGATAAATAGCACGCACTAAAACAATTATATTTTAAAAATTTATTAAACGATAGAAAAATGGCAGATTTAAAAGATTTTGCAGAACAATTGGTCAACCTTACCGTAAAAGAGGTAAACGAATTGGCTGATATATTAAAAGAAGAGTATGGTATTGAGCCTGCTGCTGCAGCTGTAGCAGTAGCTGCTGGTGGTGCTGCCGCTGGTGGTGGTGAAGCCGCTGAAGAAAAATCAGAATTTGATGTTATTCTTAAAGCAGCTGGTGGTTCTAAATTAGCAGTAGTTAAATTGGTGAAAGAATTAACAGGTCTTGGTTTAAAAGATGCTAAGGATATTGTTGATAGCGCACCAAAAGCTGTTAAGGAAGCTGTTTCTAAAGATGAAGCAGAAGGTATCAAAAAATCTTTGGAAGAAGCAGGAGCAGAAGTTGAGCTTAAATAGTAGCTTCCAAATAGGATAATATGGTTAAGGTCTTTCCGTAAAAACGGTCAGACCTTAGCCTGTTTTTATAGCAGCATGTGATGGCACATGCATCCCAAAAGAGAATTCACTATCAAAATTTGTCCATAGATGTTCACAAATCAGACTGAAAGAGTAAATTTTGCATCCGCTAAGAACATACCGGAATACCCGGATTTCTTGGACATTCAGATCAAATCATTTCAAGACTTTTTTCAACTTGAAACGAAATCTGACGAAAGAGGCAACGAAGGTTTGTATAATACCTTCATGGAAAACTTTCCAATCACAGATACTAGAAACCAGTTTGTACTTGAGTTTTTAGATTATTTTATAGATCCTCCTAGATATTCTATACAAGAATGTATAGAGCGTGGACTTACATATAGTGTACCCCTAAAGGCACGACTAAAACTATATTGTACTGATCCAGAGCACGAAGATTTTGAAACTATCGTTCAAGATGTGTATTTAGGTACTATTCCTTACATGACACCAAGTGGTACTTTTGTTATCAATGGTGCTGAACGTGTGGTTGTATCACAATTACATAGATCTCCTGGTGTATTCTTTGGTCAATCATTTCATGCAAATGGCACTAAATTATATTCTGCAAGAGTAATCCCATTCAAGGGGTCTTGGATAGAATTTGCAACAGATATCAATAGCGTTATGTACGCATATATTGATAGAAAGAAAAAATTGCCAGTAACAACTTTATTCCGCGCAATTGGATTTGAAAGGGATAAGGACATTTTAGAAATTTTTGACCTTTCTGAGGAAGTGAAAGTTTCTAAAGCTGGATTAAAAAAAGTATTAGGTCGAAAATTAGCTGCAAGAGTATTAAATACTTGGCATGAAGATTTTGTGGATGAAGATACAGGTGAAGTTGTTTCTATTGAAAGAAATGAAATTGTCTTAGATCGTGATACCGTTCTTGAAAAAGAACATATTGATGAGATTGTTGACGCTGACGTGAAAACTATCTTATTACATAAAGAGAATAATACGCAATCAGATTATGCGATTATTCATAATACACTACAAAAAGACCCTACAAACTCTGAAAAAGAAGCTGTAGAGCACATTTATCGTCAATTACGTAATGCAGAGCCGCCAGATGAGGAAACTGCAAGAGGTATTATAGATAAGTTATTTTTCTCTGATCAACGTTACAACTTAGGAGAAGTAGGTCGTTACAGAATGAATAAGAAATTGGGTCTTGATATTGGAATGGACAAACAAGTCTTGACTAAAGAAGACATCATTACTATTATTAAATACCTTATTGAGTTAATTAACTCAAAAGCGGAAATTGATGATATTGACCACCTATCTAACCGTCGTGTAAGAACAGTTGGAGAACAGTTGTCATCTCAGTTTGGTGTTGGTTTAGCTCGTATGGCTAGAACAATACGTGAACGAATGAATGTTCGTGATAACGAGGTCTTTACCCCAATTGATTTGATTAATGCTAAGACATTGTCTTCTGTTATTAATTCATTCTTTGGAACAAACCAGTTATCTCAGTTTATGGATCAAACGAATCCACTTGCAGAGATTACGCACAAGAGAAGATTATCAGCACTTGGACCAGGTGGTCTTTCTCGTGAAAGAGCAGGTTTTGAGGTTCGTGATGTTCACTATACACACTATGGTAGATTATGTCCTATTGAAACTCCTGAAGGTCCAAATATTGGTTTAATATCCTCTTTGTCTGTATTTGCAAAGGTTAATCCAATGGGCTTCTTGGAAACTCCTTACCGTAAGGTTTCTAATGGTAAAGTAGATACTAAAAACTTTGCCTATTTAAGTGCAGAGGAAGAAGAGGGAATGAAGATTTCTCAAGCGAATATTCCTCTTAAAGATGATGGAACTATAGCTATAGAAAAAGTAATTGCCCGTGAAGAAGGTGATTTTCCAGTAGTTGATCCATCTGAAGTTAATTATACAGATGTTGCACCTAATCAAATTGCATCAATTTCAGCTTCATTAATTCCTTTCTTGGAACATGATGATGCAAACCGTGCTTTGATGGGGTCAAACATGATGCGTCAAGCTGTACCATTGTTAAGACCACAATCTCCGATTGTAGGTACAGGTTTAGAACGTCAAGTTGCAACAGATTCTAGAGTTTTAATAAATGCAGAGGAAAATGGAGTTATTGATTATGTTGATGCTCAAAAGATTACTGTAAAATATACAAGAACTGAAAGCGAAAAGCTAGTAAGTTTTGAAGAAGACTATAAGTCTTATAACTTAATAAAGTTCCGTAAAACGAATCAAGGTACTAGTATCAACCTAAAACCTATTGTTAAGAAAGGTGATAAGGTTAAAAAAGGGCAAGTGCTTTGTGAAGGATACGCTACCGAAAAAGGTGAATTAGCTTTAGGTAGAAATATGAAAGTAGCCTTTATGCCTTGGAAAGGGTATAACTTTGAGGATGCTATCGTTATTTCTGAAAAAGTTGTTCGTGAAGATATCTTTACTTCCATACATATTGATGAATATGCATTAGAAGTTCGGGATACTAAATTAGGTGCCGAAGAACTTACCAATGATATTCCTAATGTTTCTGAAGAAGCTACAAGCGATTTAGATGAAAACGGAATGATTCGTATTGGTGCTGAAGTTAAACCAGGTGATATTTTAATTGGTAAGATTACTCCAAAGGGAGAATCTGACCCAACACCAGAAGAAAAATTACTTCGTGCAATCTTTGGTGATAAAGCAGGTGATGTAAAAG
>CAYTRI010000114.1:0-7772 GCA_964440105.1 uncultured Flavobacteriaceae bacterium | reverse complement strand
GTCCAGTGCTCCAAAGCCGCAATTGCTTTATACCAACCTTTAATTCCATCATCAATTGCTTCTCGTTGGTCAGTTGGTTTAAAATGAACATCAGTTTGCCAAATATCTTGAATTTCTTCTGGACTTTTCCAAAAACCAACAGCTAAACCAGCTAAATATGCGGCTCCCATAACCGTAGTTTCAATTATTTTAGGACGGACAGTAGTAGTATTTAAAACATCAGCTTGGAATTGCATCAACATGTTATTTACGGTCGCTCCACCATCTACGCGTAGTTCTTTAATTTCAATTCCAGAATCTGCTTTCATAGCTTTTAAAACATCCATGGTTTGATATGCAATCGATTCCAAAGAAGCTCTTGCAATATGGGCATCTGTACTCCCTCTTGTCAATCCGAAAATGGTTCCCTGTGCTTGCTGATTCCAATGTGGAGCACCTAAACCTGCAAAAGCAGGAACAAAATAAACCCCTTCAGAACTTTCTATAGAATTGGCTAATGGTTCAACATCAGAAGATTTTTTTATAATTTTCAAACTATCCCGAAGCCATTGTACCACTGCTCCTGCAATAAAAATACTTCCTTCAAGTGCATAGGTCGTCTTACCGTTAATCTTCCAAGCAACAGTGGTTAAAAGGTTATTTTTAGAAGGAATTGGCTTGTCACCAACATTCATCAGCATAAAACAGCCAGTGCCGTAAGTGTTTTTTACCATTCCTTTTTGCGTACACATTTGACCAAAAAGGGCAGCTTGCTGATCTCCTGCAATACCAGCAATTGGAATTTTACTTGCAAAGAAGTTTGGAGTAGTATGACCATAAACCTCACTAGATTGTTTTACTTCTGGCAACATGCTTTTTGGAATGGTAAATAATTCTAACAACTCATCATCCCAAGCCATTGAATTAATATTGAAAATTAGGGAACGAGATGCATTAGTAACATCGGTAACATGTAAATTCCCTTGTGTCATTTTCCAAATTAGCCAAGAATCTATGGTTCCCCATGCCAATTCACCTGCTTCTGCACGCGCTCTAGCACCATCTACATTATCTAAAATCCATTTTACTTTAGTTGCAGAAAAATAAGAATCAATAACCAACCCTGTTTTCTCCCTGATTAGGGCAGATTTGCCAGCCTTTTTAAGTTCGTCACAAAAGTCTGCTGTTCTTTTATCTTGCCAAACTATAGCATTATAAACAGGTTCTCCAGTTTTTCTATCCCAAACTACAGCGGTTTCACGTTGATTGGTTATTCCAATAGCAGCTATTTGAGTACTGTCCAATCCTTTTTTAGTAATAGCTTCTGCAGCCATACCTGCTTGAGTAGACCATATTTCAGTTGCGTCATGCTCTACCCATCCCGGTTTTGGAAAAATTTGAGTAAACTCTTTTTGGGCTACAGATACAATACTTCCTTTTTTATCAAAAACTACTGCTCTAGAACTTGTCGTACCTTGATCTAATGCTAAAATATATTGGCTCATTATGGGAATTTAATTCATGGAAATTACTAAAAATAATTATAGTAGATTTAAGTTTTTTACAGCATAATTCAACAAAATAATGAAAACCTATATCGCTTTTTTAAGAGGCATAAATGTTAGTGGTCAGAAAAAGATTAAGATGGCAGATTTAAGGGCTAGTCTTGGAAAAGTAGGGTTTGAAAATGTACAGACTTATATACAAAGCGGGAACGTTTTGGTTGATAGTGAAGAAACTATTACATCAATTAGTGAAATGATTAGAAGAGTTATTTTAAAAGATTTTGGATTTGACGTTCCAGTTTTGGTCACACACAAAGAAAATATGGAGCGTATTATTAAAGAATATCCTTTTAGGAAAGCAGAAGAAAAGAATCAATATTTTGTGCTTTTACATGATAAAGCTGATAAGGCATTATTAGATGATTTTAATAAACTTGAATTTAGTACTGAAGATTTTCTTATTTCTGAAGATTGTGTGTACCTCAATTGCAAGCAAGGAGCTGGCAAAGCTAAATTGAGTAACAATTTAATTGAAAGAAAGCTAAAAGTTACTGCTACCACAAGGAATCTAAGAACTATGAGAAAAATGCTAGAGCTATCAAGTTAATTTAGTTCCCAAATTTTATAATTAAGTATTGTAGCAAAGCACACCCAAATTAGGTATGGAACCATCAATAATGCAGCCTTTTTACTTACCACATTAAACCATTTTATGGTTAGACCTATTGCAATTAGTAAAGCAATAATTATAAAAAGAGCCGCAAGAATATTTTTTAAACCAAAAAAAACCATGCTCCATAATGCATTTAAAAGCAATTGGAAGCCAAAATGATACAGTGCTGTTTTAACCCATATGTGATGAAATCCTTTTCCCCATACAACACCAGCAGCAATTCCCATCATTAAATAAAGAACACTCCAAACTGGAGCAAAAATCCAATTTGGTGGATTAAAACTTGGTTTATTTAAAGTAAGATACCAATCATTTACAGAGCTTTGGGTTACAAAGCTTGAAAGAAACCCTACAAGAAGACAAACCGCAATTGTTAGTATTATTTTTAGAATCTTTCTTCGCATAATTTGGGCTAACCTTACTAAAATAGCAATTTATTTTTAGCAAATGATATAGTCAAAAACGCATTGTTATCTTTGCCAAAAATTTGTTTGAATGACCGAGAGTGATTTTATTCTAGACGGTAATTTTGAATACCCTTTAAAGGGACAAGTAGCTTGGAAAGCTCCAAGTAATATTGCTTTGGTAAAGTATTGGGGTAAAAAGCCAAATCAAATACCAGCAAACCCTTCAATAAGTTTTACACTGGATGCTTGTGCTACGACCACTTTCTTAAGTTTTACTAAGCTTAATGAAAAAGCGAGTTCTTTTTCTTTTGACCTTTTTTTTGAAGGAAAACCAAAAGAAGATTTTAAGCCTAAAATCACAACCTTTTTTGAACGAATTGAAAAGTATATTCCCTTTTTAAAAGAGTATCATTTCATTATAAAAACATCAAACTCTTTTCCCCATAGCAGCGGAATTGCTTCGTCTGCTAGTGGGATGGCTGCTTTGGCACTTTGTTTAGTTTCAATAGAAAAACAAATAAACCCTGATAGCGATGATGGTTTTCTAAAACAGAAAGCTTCATTTTTAGCCAGATTAGGTTCAGGTAGTGCAAGTAGAAGTATTGAAGGAGATTTGATACAATGGGGAGTTTATGGAGCTATTGCTAAAAGTTCCAATCTATTCGGAATTAAATATCCGTTTAAAGTCCATTCAATATTTAAAAATTATCATGATACTATTCTATTAGTTCATAAAGGACAGAAAACTGTAAGTAGCACCGTTGGCCATGATTTAATGCATAATCATCCTTTTGCAGAACAGCGTTTTAAACAAGCTCACCATAACTTAGATAAGTTGAAGAATGTTTTTGCAGAGGGAAACCTAGATGATTTTATTGAAATAGTAGAGAGCGAAGCCTTAACACTTCATGCAATGATGATGACAAGCTTACCTTATTTTATTTTAATGAAACCCAATACAATGGAAATTATTAATAAAATTTGGGAATTCCGTCAAAAATCAAATACTCATGTTTGTTTTACCCTGGATGCTGGTGCCAATGTTCATGTTTTATACCCGGAATCTGAAAAGACCAAAGTCTTCCAATTTATTAAGGATGAATTGGTTGCGTTCTGTGAAAATGGACATTATATTTGCGACCGAATTGGCAATGGTGCCAAGGAAATCTAGTAAATAGAAATACTTAATTAGAGAAGTATACGTTATTTGATAGCTGAAATTGGAATTAGAACGATGCAATTTGAATTCACTACCAATAATGTTTACCTTTAACATATAAAGTTTCAACATACCTATGAAAGGACCGTTGTTTTACTCTAAAATTCTGCTCTTTGGAGAATATGGGATCATTAAAGATTCTAAAGGCCTCTCTATTCCATATAATTTTTTTAAAGGGGCTTTAAAGACAGATGCAAATCCATCTGAAGAAGCAAAAAAGTCTAATAATAGCCTGCAAAAATTTGTTGAGTATTTGACTGAGATTCAAAGTAAAGAATTAGTTCAGTTTGATATTGATACCCTTAGAAAAGATATCGATGCTGGAATGTATTTTGATAGTTCTATTCCTCAAGGTTACGGTATTGGTAGTAGTGGAGCTTTAGTTGCTGCTATTTATGATAAATACGCATCAGATAAGATTACAGTTTTAGAGAATTTAACCCGAGAAAAGCTTTTAAAGTTAAAAACCATTTTTGGGAAGATGGAATCTTTTTTCCACGGAAAAAGCTCTGGTCTTGACCCTTTGAATAGTTATCTAAGTTTACCTATTCTTATAAATTCTCAAGATAATATCGAATCTACAAGCCTTCCAACTCAAAATAAAGAGGGTAAAGGAGCCGTCTTTTTATTGGATAGCGGTATGACAGGTGAAACTGCTCCTATGGTTCAGATTTTCATGGAACAAATGAAACAAGAGGGTTTCCGAAATATGCTGAAGGATAAGTTTATAAAACATACAGATGCCTGTGTAGACCATTTTTTAAATGGAGACATTAAGTCTTTATTTGGTCATGTAAAGCAGTTGTCTCATGTAGTTTTAGATAACTTTAAGCCTATGATTCCAAAACAGTTTCATACACTTTGGAAGAAAGGAATAGAAACGAATGATTACTACTTAAAACTTTGTGGTTCTGGTGGTGGAGGCTATATTTTAGGTTTCACTGAAGATATTGACAAGGCTAGAAAATCGCTACAAGGCCATCAATTAGAGGTGGTTTACAATTTCTAGAACAATTCTAATGTTTAATAGAAAAAACAGACTCTTGCTTTATAAGTTGTTGAGTCTATTTTCGGTGGTTAGAGGTTATAATATTCTAATGATAACTTTAGCTCAATACCTTGCATCTATATATATTCTTTCACCAAACCTTCCTCTTAGACAAGTAGTTTTTGATATTAATCTTTTCATCATCGTTACAGCTTCTGCTTTGGTAATAGCAGCTGGGTATATCATCAATAATTTTTATGATGCAGAGAAAGATTTAATTAATAAACCAACCAAAAGTATGTTGGATCGTTTGGTTAGTCAACGGTTTAAATTAACCACTTATTTTATATTAAATTTATCGGCTGTTTTTCTAGCGAGTTATATTTCGTTTAGAGCAGTGCTGTTCTTTTCTGCCTACATTTTTGGAATTTGGTTGTATTCTCATAAATTAAAAAAAATACCATTCGTTGGGAACATCATTTCAGCTACTTTAGCCATAGTGCCTTTCTTTGTTGTTTTTGTGTATTATAGAAATTTTGAAACTGTAATTTTTGTCCACGCGGTATTTTTATTTTTATTGATTTTAGCCCGAGAACTTATCAAAGACCTTGAAAATATGGCGGGCGATTTAGCTCAGAATTATAAAACATTACCTATCATTTATGGATCTAACACTTCAAAAGGGTTAGTTGCATTTTTGGCAGCGCTTACCCTAGTGCCAGCCTTGTTGTTGATTAATTATTTTGATGTAGGATACATGTATATCTATTTTACAGTAAGTATTCTGTTGCTTCTACTTTTTATGTTTTTATTATGGAAAGCAAAAACAAAAAAGGACTATGTTTGGCTTCATAATATTCTAAAGCTAATCATCATTTTTGGGATTTTTAGTATACTCCTGATAGATGTGAATTTGGTTTTAAATCGAATTTTATAATGGAAAACTTACTCAATGTTGCCCTTGCTCAAATAGCTCCAGTTTGGCTAGATAAAAAGAGTACAATACAAAAGATTGAAAATACAATTCTTGAAGCTGCTAAGAATGGAAGTGAACTAGTTGTTTTTGGGGAAGGTTTGCTCCCAGGATATCCTTTTTGGTTAGCTTATACAGAAGGTGCTGCATGGGATTTAAAAGTAAATAAAGAATTACATGGGCATTATGTTCGTAATGCTATACAAATAGAAGCTGGTGAACTGGATTCTATTTGTAAACTAGCAAAAGAAAACGAGATTTCCATTTATTTAGGAATAATGGAGCGAGCTAAAGACCGTGGAGGTCATAGTTTGTATTGTTCTTTGGTCTACATAAATCAAAATGGAGAGATTAAGTCTGTTCACCGCAAGTTACAGCCAACTTACGACGAACGTTTAACTTGGGCGCCCGGTGATGGAAATGGACTTAAAGTTCACCCCCTAAAACAATTTACAGTAGGCGGGCTAAATTGCTGGGAAAATTGGATGCCATTGCCCAGAGCGGCGCTGTATGGTCAAGGTGAGAATCTACATATAGCTGTATGGCCAGGTAATCTTAATAATACAAAGGACATTACTCGATTTATAGCACGTGAATCAAGAAGTTATGTAATTTCTGTTTCCTCAATGATGACACAAGCAGATTTCCCAAAGAATACTCCTCATTTAGATAAAATTTTAGGTAAAGCACCTGAAGTTTTAGGCAATGGAGGTTCTTGTATTGCAGGCCCTAATGGAGAATGGTTGGTAGAACCTGTTGTGAATAAAGAAGGGTTAATTTACCATGCTTTAGATTTTAATCGTGTTTATGAAGAACGACAGAATTTTGATGTAGTTGGTCATTATTCTAGACCTGATGTCACTAAACTTATTGTAAACAGGCAAAGACAAAGTACTGTTGAGTTTGAAGACTAATTTATCATTCCTGCGTCTCATCTTGAGTGGAGTCGAAGGGAGGGTATGAATAGATAATAAAAATGGATTCCGCATCAAGTGCAGAATTGTAAAAGCCTACATTTGCAAAAAATTTAATGACTGATGGCGAAATCAGACTATAAGGGTAATCGCAAACCCAATTCCGATAGCAATAAAAACCGACCAACTGGCGGGTTTAGAAAAAAGAAAAACTTTTCTAAAAGTATTCCTCCTAATAAAAGAAAAGCACCACCAAAAACAAATACTAATCCAGATGAGATTAGACTAAACAAGTTTATAGCAAATGCTGGAGTTTGTTCGCGCAGAGAGGCAGATGTTTATATTGCTGCGGGTAGTGTAACTGTAAACGGAAAAGTTGTTTCCGAGATGGGTTACAAAGTTAAAAGCACCGACGACGTTCGTTATGATGGTCGTCGCTTAAATCCGGAGAAAAAAGAATACATACTTCTCAATAAACCAAAGGGTTTTATAACAACTACAAATGATGAAAAGGGTAGAAGAACTGTTATGGAATTAATTTCTAGTTCTTCTAATAATCGTTTGTTTCCTGTTGGGCGATTGGATAGAAATACAACTGGACTATTGTTGTTTACCAACGATGGTGATATGACAAAAAAGCTTACACATCCAAAGTTTGGAGTACGAAAAATTTACCACGTGGTATTAGATAAAAATGTAACTGCGGCAGACCTAAGAAAAATACAAGAAGGTTTGGAGTTAGAAGATGGAAAAGTGCAAGTAGATGAAGCAGCTTATATTCAAGGTAGCACCAAGAAAGAAGTAGGAATAGAGATTCACTCTGGGCGAAACCGTATTGTACGCCGTATTTTTGAGCATCTAGAGTATAAAGTAACCAAATTAGACCGTGTTGTTTTTGCAGGACTTACTAAGAAAGACCTACCAAGAGGTCATTGGCGTAATTTAACCCCACAAGAGGTAATTAATATGGGGATGATAAAGTGATACACAAAAAGCCATACAGGTATTTTGTGTTAACTTCTTTAGTACTTGCTATAGCCTATTCTTATTATAAATTTTTTACTGACGAGTATTTAACCGTAAATATTTATGACACTTACTATGTGATTTCCAA
>CAYTRI010000113.1:0-7776 GCA_964440105.1 uncultured Flavobacteriaceae bacterium | reverse complement strand
TTTTAAATCTTTAATTGTATTAGGAGGGTTCTCGCTTTTAAACACAAAACTACCTGCAACCAATACATCGGCACCAGCATCGATTAATTTTTTAGCATTACTAGCATTTACACCTCCATCTATTTCAATAAGTGCGCTTGCGTTTTTCTTTGCGATTAGTTCTTTTAGGTCAGAAACTTTTTGATAGGTGTTTTCAATAAATGATTGTCCCCCAAAACCAGGATTAACGCTCATTAGGCATACTAAATCAATATCTTGGATAGTATCTTCTAAAAGATGTATAGAAGTATGCGGATTTAATGCCACACCAGCTTTCATTCCTTCAGCCTTTATCGCCTGTAAAGTTCTATGTAGATGTGTACAAGCTTCGTAATGAACAGATAATATCGCTGCCCCAAGTTCAGCAAACGTTTTAATATAACGGTCGGGGTCTATAATCATTAAATGTACATCTAATGGTTTAGTGGCATGCTTTGCTATCGCTTTTACCACAGGCATGCCGTAGGAAATGTTTGGCACAAAAACACCGTCCATAACATCTATGTGGTGCCAGTCTGCATCACTATTATTAACCATTTCAACATCTCGTTGTAAATTCCCGAAATCTGCTGCTAAAAGTGAGGGAGCTACTAATTTTGTATTCATATGACAAAAATACAAAATTGAAATTCGGATAATCAATATATGGATACACCTAGAATGCCATTTTTTTCAATCTTTATCTGTAGTTTCTATTAAATAGGCCGTTGGTGTTTTTTTAAATTTGGTAGGATTTTTGGTCATAATTCTTATGTTCCGCCACTTAATTTTTTTGCCGATGTTGGCAGAGTCCATTCCGATACTATGAACTTGAAGCCCAATAAAACCAGAAGCGGTTGCATTATCTTTTAAGTTAGAAGTATTTACATCATTGACCCAAATCATTATATTATCTCCAATTGCCTCTATGCGATAGTGATTCCATTTACCATTTTTAAAGGCTTTTTGACCTTCTTTATTTTTCTTCAAATCATAAAGCCAGCCCCTTTTGCCTTCTTCATAGACTCCTCCGCTCCATGCTCTTTTGCTTGGGTCTATCTCCGCTTGGTAGCCATGAACTTGTCCGTCTTTATAACTAGGAATACTATTACTCCTAAATTGTACTCCTGAATTAATTGTCGTGTCTACCATAACCTCAAATTCAAGAATAAAATCATCATAATTTTGGGTTGAGCAAAGAAAAGTGTTGGGTGAGTTTATCAAAGTAGTTCCTATAATTATATTGTCTTTAACTACATATTTGGCTATCCCATTTTTTATTTCCCAACCTTCAAGAGAATTATTTTGAATAAGTTGAATCCATTCTTCATTAGCTATTTGTTCACATCCGCATGCAGAAAGGCAAAAAATAAGAATCAAGTTAATTTTGAGAAAAAGTTTCTTTAAGCTCATTTTCGGTATACATTTTATCTAGAGGTCGTGGTAAATTTCTAAGGCTATCTACAAGTTTACTTGTTAACGATTGCGGAGAAGTAGTAAAGGCATTCCTTATATAGTTGCCAATGTCTTTAATATCTTCATCCGATACATTCTTGTTCATACCAATTCCTGGCATTGCATTTGAAAAGTTATATTTTTTATCATTAACGGTAATTGGCCCTTGCAATCCATAGAGTAATATAGAAACCAACTTTGCAGCATCTTTTGATACATATTCAGACTTTAATAGCGGAGGAGCCAGTCCATTATTTGCGTTACCATCTGGCCCATGACAAGTTGCACAATGTTTTGCATAAAGTACCCTGCCTTTTGTTAAGCCATCAGTATTATTTGTTTGAGGTTTTTTAACCTTTGCGGCTTGTTTTAAAGAATCAATTTTAGTCTTAACACCAATAAATGCTGTATTTGTAATGTTATTTACAGCATTTTCACTTAGGTGAACCCCTGATAGTATAGGCTCTAAAAACCAATTTTTGTGTCTGTATCTCTTAATAAGAGTAGCAAGATAGTCCTCATTCTCCTCGTTTAAACTAGCTGAAAGATAATATGCTAAATGATAGTCTATCATTTCAACTTTTTTTATCATCAAAGCTTCTATATCCTTGTTTTTTAATTTCTCTTGCGTCTCAACATGTAATTTTATAAAATGTGATAGGAGTTTTGGTTGGTTAAGAATATTGGATATATGAATATCTGAAAGAGATAATGTTTTAAGCCCTTCAAGAGTATATAATGCATGTATGCGAGTTATTTCGTTTACATCGTTTTTAATAATACTTAATAGTTTTTCGGTTATAGTATCATATTTTCCATAAACAAGTAACTGTTGTGCTCGGTTTCTAATCCAAATGTTTTTTGATGAAAGCGAATCAATAAGTTCATTAGAGCTTAAAACCGCCAAATTTATATTCTTATGAACGTGGTTTTTAGAGTTTGAAACTTTTAATACTCTTCCCATTCCAACAAGAGTGTCAAGACCTTTTTCGATGTACTTATCCCTTAAGTAGCTTGTCATATAGGTTTTATGTTGAATAATCCCTTTATGCATATCAACAATATATAGGGCGCCATCTGGTCCGTTATAAAGATTAACCGGTCTAAAAGCTTCATCACTTGAACTTATAAACTCCTTATTTTCCCAGGCTTGTTTTCCACTAATCTGTAATTTATCAAAGTCTAAAACATTACGTTTAATAAGGTTTGCTTCTGGTGCACAAACCAGAACGTTGCTTTGATAGTCTTCAGGAAAGAGCGTTCCTTCTATATATAAGGGTCCACAAGCACTAGTAAAACGTTTTAGCTTTCCATCTTCATGGAGCATATTAGGTAGGTAGCCTCTGTTAACTGCGGTAGCTGTTTGAGGATAAACTTTTTGGTCTTTTACCAAGTTTTTACCAATAGCGTATTCTGGTTTAAAAACAGGGTTTTGATTAAGAATATTGGGCAATACCCAATCTCCTCTAACTTGATTGGAATTGTCATTATATAGCAATCTCCCCATATTGTCATTTGAAATACCCCATTGACCTCTAAATGAAGTGTCTTCAATTAGCCATTTGTCATTTTTTAGACGGTACCTTTTGGAGGCCTTTGCGCTGTAAACCCAATTATCAATATTAAATAATAACCCATTTGGTTGATGTTCAACGTTTCCGCCCACTGCATATTCTGAATCGACAATAATAGTTTTGCCTGGGGTTAAGTCTGGTTTTATCTCTGTATAATATAAATAGGGAGGCTCTGCATAGAGTAAACCACCGCCTATGTGGGCAAGAGCACGTGCTAGTTTTAAATCGTCCAGAAAAACTTTGGTATGGTCCATAATACCATCACCATCTTTATCTTCTAAAATTACTATACGGCCAACAGGAGCTTCTTCGTTAATCCCTTCTAAAGATTGCATATATCCGGTCATTTCTAAGACCCAAATTCTTCCTAAATCATCAAAACTTATAGCAATTGGAGCTTCAATTAAGGGTTCGGCAACCAAGGCTTCTATATAGAAACCATTTTCTATGTGATAACTCGAAAGGTCAACAACGGTCTCTTGGTAATCATTAAGACAAGAGCTGAAGAAAAAAATAAGTAATAAGTAAAAAAAAGGCTTCATTAAATTTATTTTACCAGCAGTAATTTAAGAAACTCTCTTGATTAACTGACATTACATGTATAAGTATTATATACTGGCCTGTCTTAATCCTTCATAGAGGACTATGCCTACCGCGTTTGCTATATTTAAACTTCGAATGTGTTCGCTATACATTGGAATTTTATAAAGCTTTTCTTGGTTTTTCTCTGTGATTAATGAAGGTAAGCCAACAGATTCTTTCCCAAATACTAAAAACATATTCTCTTCAAAAGAAATATCCCAATGATTTTTTGTTCCATGACTCGAAAAATAGCCTAGATTCTTATCACCATGTTTGCTTATAAACTGAGTAATATTATCATAAATAATGACATTAAGATGCTGCCAATAATCTAAGCCTGCTCTTTTTAAACGTGAGTCATTTAATTCAAATCCAAAAGGTTTAATTAAGTGTAATGTAGCACCTGTAGCTAAGCATAGTCTGCCAATATTACCTGTATTATTAGGTATTTCAGGTTCTACTAGTACTACGTTAAAAGCCATTTAGTTCTTTTTTGATTTTAGGTGGAGATATAGTTGTTCTACTTTTTCTCTAGCCCAAGGTGTTCTGCGGAGAAATTTTAAGCTCGATTTAATGGATGGATTACTTTTAAAGCAATTTATATTTATTTGATTAGCCAAATATTCCCAAGAATAGGCTTCGGTAAGTTCTTCTAGTATAGTAGCCAGTTTAATTCCATGAAGAGGGTTATTAGGTTGTTCCATGATTGCTAGCTTGAGTAAATAACTTGTAAAGTATTACAATATTAAAGTTTATAAAATGAAAAACTCCGGTAATCAGCCGGAGTTTATTCATCAATCAAAAAACGAACAGTCATGATAAACTGTTGTGAGTAACTAAATTACAATATTCTTGCCAAAAAAAAAATTTAAGCATTATTTAACTGTAATTTCTTTTGTTTTACCCCAAATATGTCTTTAAAATCTTACTTCTTGAAGTATGTTTTAATCTTCTAATTGCTTTTTCTTTAATTTGACGTACACGTTCTCTTGTTAAATCGAAAGTCTCTCCAATTTCTTCTAAAGTCATAGAATGTTGTCCTGCAAGACCAAAATACAAACGAATTACATCTGCTTCACGAGGCGTCAATGTTTCTAAAGCACGTTCAATTTCAGTACGCAAAGAATCATGTAATAATTCTTTATCTGGATTAGGAGACTCTCCACTACGAAGGACATCGTATAAGTTAGAATCTTCACCGTCTATCAGTGGCGCATCCATAGATACATGGCGCCCAGAATTTTTTAAAGATTGCTTTACGTCTTCAACAGTCATATCCAATTCTTTTGCAATCTCTTCTGGAGAAGGCATGCGTTCATGCGCTTGCTCTAAAAAGGCAAAAGTTTTATTAATCTTATTGATAGAACCAATTTTATTTAATGGTAAACGTACAATACGAGATTGTTCTGCTAACGCTTGTAAAATTGATTGACGAATCCACCAAACTGCATAAGAGATAAATTTAAAACCTCTTGTTTCATCAAAACGTTGCGCAGCTTTTATTAATCCTAGATTACCTTCATTAATTAAATCTGGTAATGTTAATCCTTGATTTTGGTATTGTTTTGCTACAGAAACCACGAATCTTAGATTGGCCTTTGTAAGCTCCTCTAATGCACGTTGGTCACCCGCTTTAATTCGTTGTGCCAATTCTACTTCTTCCTCGGCGGTAATTAAATCTACCTTGCCAATTTCTTGCAAATACTTGTCTAACGATGCGGTTTCCCTATTGGTTACCTGTTTTGTAATTTTTAACTGTCTCATCTAAATTTCTCCTTCAAATTAAGTTTATAAGCTTGCGCTCATATAGTTATACGTAAGAAAACGTAAAAAGTTACAATTTGGTAAAATTTATTTCAATTAATTTTTGTAACTAAGAAGCCCTTGCATGAAAATTTCATACAAGGGCTTACTATATTTTGAAGAGAAAAGTATTAGTCTCTTCTTGGTTTTCTATCGCGATTATCTCTTCCACCACGACGGTCACCACGATCATTTCTTGGTGGACGTTCTACATAACCTTCGGGTTTAGGTAAAAGTGCTTTACGCGATACCTTTTCTTTGCGGGTACGTTTATCTAGGCCAAAGTATTTAACATCGAATACATCATCCATATTAACCACATCAGAAACATTTTCAGTGCGTTCCCATGCTAACTCAGAAACGTGAAGCAATACTTCATTCCCAGGAGCATCCATATATTCTACAACTGCACCAAAGTCTAGCATCTTAATTACTTTTACTTCGTAAACGCTACCAACTTCTGGCTTAAATAGTATAGAATCTATTTTTGCCATAACAGCATCGATACCTTTACTACCTACACCTAAAATTTCAACGATACCTTCTTCAGTAACTGGGTCTTCGTTAATAACGATAGTTGTTTCAGTTTCTTTTTGCATTTCCTGAATCACTTTTCCACCAGGTCCAATTAACGCTCCAATAAATTCATTAGGAATACGTCTGGTTACCATTGTAGGTGCATGGTCTTTAACATCTGCATTAGGTGTGGCAATTGTATCGGTTAACTTCTCTAAGATATGTAAACGACCATCACGAGCTTGTTTTAGCGCATTTACTAAAATCTCATATGATAAACCTTTTACTTTAATATCCATTTGACAAGCTGTAATACCGTCTGCAGTACCAGTCACTTTAAAATCCATATCACCTAAATGATCTTCATCACCTAAAATATCGGATAATACAGCATATTTTCCAGAATCAGCATCAGAAATTAACCCCATCGCGATACCAGAAACGGGTTTCGTCATTTGCACTCCAGCATCCATAAGTGCCATTGTGCCAGAACATACTGTTGCCATAGAAGACGAACCGTTAGATTCTAATACTTCAGAAACAACACGTACCGTATAAGGACAATCCTCAGGAATCATTCCTTTTAATGCACGTTGTGCTAAGTTACCATGTCCCACTTCTCTACGAGAGGTTCCACGAATTGGTCTAGCTTCTCCAGTACAAAAAGGAGGGAAGTTATAATGTAAATAGAAACGCTCTTCACCTTCTTTAGATGGCATATCTATTTGGTTAGCATCTCTAGATGTTCCTAAAGTTACTGTTGCTAAAGCTTGAGTTTCTCCACGCGTAAAGATTGAAGAACCATGTGTTGATGGTAAGTAATCTACCTCACACCAGATTGGTCTAATCTCATCAGTCTTACGACCATCTAAACGCAAGCCTTCATTTAAGGTTAAATCTCTAATCGCAGCTTTTTCAGCTTTACGATAATAATCAGAAATTAAACCTCCATAATCTTCTGTTTCTTCTTCAGAAAAAGTAGCTTTAATATCTTCTTTTATTTGTTGAAAGGCAGCACTTCTTTCATGTTTAGCTGATCCAGCTTTTGCAATAGCATACACTTTATCATAGGCCATGTCATGAATTTTCTTAGCTAAATCTTCTTCTTCTCTTTCAGCTTCATATTCACGAACGTCTTTCTTTCCAAATGCTTCAGCTAATTTAATTTGAGCAGCACATTGTACTTTAATAGCTTCGTGTGCAAACTTAATTGCTTCTGTCATTTCTTCTTCAGAAATCTCATCCATTTCACCTTCTACCATCATTACTGAATCAGCAGAAGCACCAATCATCATATCTATATCAGATGCTTCTAATTGTGCTGGTGTTGGATTGATAACAAATTTACCATCTACACGACCAACTCTTGCTTCAGAAATTGCACATTCAAAAGGAAAATCTGATAATTGAATAGCAGCAGAAGCCGCTAATCCTGCCATAGCATCTGGCATTACATCTTCATCATGAGACATTAACTGAATCATCACCTGAGTTTCAGAATGATAGTCTTTTGGGAATAGTGGGCGTAATACACGATCCACTAAACGCATAGTTAATACTTCACCATCACTTGGTCTAGCTTCTCTCTTAAAAAAGCCACCTGGGTAACGACCTGCGGCAGCAAATTTTTCTCTGTAATCTACCGTTAATGGAAGGAAGTTTACATCTTTTTGTTCGTAATTGGAAACTACTGTACATAATAACATACATTTTCCAGATTGCACAACAACGCTACCATGCGCCTGTTTTGCTAGTTTTCCAGTTTCAATAGAAATTTCTCTACCGTCACCAAGGTCAATGACCTCTTTAAAAGTTTTTGGAATCATAA
>CAYTRI010000112.1:0-8103 GCA_964440105.1 uncultured Flavobacteriaceae bacterium | reverse complement strand
GCACATCCATTTTATCCTAAAGACCAATTAACTGATAAGCCTGAACGTTTTTTTGTAAATGAGACTATTCGTGAAAAAATTCTAATGCATTATAAAAAAGAAATTCCATATTCGGTTGAAGTAGAAACCGAGGAGTTTTTAGAAGATGAAAAGATAATTAGAATACGTTCCGTTATTATGGTGGAACGCGATACTCAGAAGGGAATTATAATTGGCCATAAAGGGAGTGCGTTAAAAAGAGTAGGTGTGGAGTCAAGAAAAGATTTAGAGAAATTTTTTGATAAGCAAGTACATATAGAGCTTTATGTAAAAGTCAATAAAAATTGGCGTAGTAATTCTAATCAATTAAAGCGTTTTGGATACAATAACTAAGTCAATATTTGCTTTCTGCAAGCATTAACTTCGTTTAAATGTAGGACTTTATCCTATAAAATAAAAGCCAAACAACAATTAAGAATTTTTATTGTATTTTAGCGAAAATGGTTATTATATCCCATTTGTATACCAACAACATTCCTACTTTGGGTGATTTTTAAAATAGTAATAGTATTTAAAAGGCGTAAAGCCATTAGTAAGATTAATCACCTTCACTTAAATATTATTAGTTAATAATTTAAATGCATAACCCCCGTATTGCAGATGAAAGATATTATCATAATTGGTGCATCAGGTCATGCA
The DNA here is from genome assembly GCA_964440105.1 of uncultured Flavobacteriaceae bacterium. Taxonomy (GTDB): domain Bacteria; phylum Bacteroidota; class Bacteroidia; order Flavobacteriales; family Flavobacteriaceae; genus Croceitalea. Next base: position 7,425 of record CAYTRI010000112.1, on the reverse strand, counting down.
AGTGTTGTCCTAGATTGTATTGAAAAAGAAAAGAGATATAGAGTTATTGGATTTATTGATTCTTTTAAATCTAAAGGAGAATTGTTTTTTGGACATTCAATTTTAGGAACAGAAGACGATTTACCCAATATAATGGCTAGCAATGAAATTTTTGGAGGCATAATTGCAATTGGGGATAATTGGAGTAGAAAAGTTATTGCCGATAAGATTAAATCTATTTATCCTAATTTTAAATATATTACAGCTGTACATCCCAGTACCATTATCGGAAAAAATGTTACCCTTGGAAAAGGAACAGTTTTAATGCCAGGAGTAATTATTAACTCATCTTCTGTAGTAGGAGAACACTGTATTTTAAATACAAATTCATGTTTAGAACATGACAGTAGTATTGGAGATTTTTCTAGTATTTCTCCAAGTGTTTGTACGGGAGGTAACATACATATAGGAACTTTATCTGCCATCTGTTTGGGAGTGACCATAATAGAAGGTATTACTATTGGTAATTCTGTTGTAGTTGGAGCTGGTTCTTTAGTTCTAAATGATATTTCAGATAAAGTAGTTGCATATGGTTCTCCAGCAAAAGTAATTCGCAAAAGATCAGAAAGTGATAGTTATTTGGGAAGAACTACCTTTTTAATGAGTTAATTTAAAATTAACTTCATTAAAACTCATAAAACTTTAATAAAAAGGGTCGTTTTAAAACGACCCTTCTAATTTCTAGTGTACACAGTATTATTGTACTATTGGCTTAAACTTAAATTTTTGTCCACCTACAGAAGCATCTGCCATTAACCCGGCTTTAGGTAATGCAAATACAGCAACCCCGTCTTTATATTTTGCGTTAAATGCAATTCCAGATTTTACAGCTACAGCTGAGGCTTCAGCACCAAACTGAAAATCACTTTGTTTAAAAGCTGCTAGGTCTTTGTCAGTTTCAAAAAAAATAACCTCTATAATTGCCTGCCCTCCAGCCTGTAATCCAATATTTAGTTTTTTTAGGTCAGCCATTCCAATGATTTTACCATTTTCATAGACCACACCATTACCAGATGCTCCTCCAATAATAAACCCACCTTTCCCTACATTAGGAAAAATAACATAACCCGCAGATTTGTCAAAGAAGTTTTCTAAACCAGTATCTTGCTTTAATAGTGCTTGCTTAGCTGTACTAGCATCTTCAATAATCTTTTTGTCTTTTTCATTCTGTCCGTAAGTAGCAGTCCCTAATAAAAAGGTAAGTACTAACGACACTGCTTTTAAAATTTTCATTGTTTTTTATTTATCATATGTACGTGAACTAGTTTTTGCTTAGTCGTTAACTCAATGTTATAAAAACTTAAAGTTTTGTTATAAAATCATTTGTAATGAAATAACTCTTATCAGCTATTAATTTTCTATTATGATGTTAGGGATTTTAGATTATACTACCTTTGCCCATTAATTTATTGTTATGAGCGCAATCGTAGCTATTGTTGGAAGACCAAATGTTGGAAAATCAACCTTTTTTAATCGTTTAATTCAAAGAAGGGAGGCCATTGTAGATGCTGTTAGTGGTGTTACTCGTGATCGCCATTATGGTAAGAGTGATTGGAATGGAAGAGAGTTTTCCTTGATAGATACTGGAGGTTATGTAGTTGGTAGTGATGATATTTTTGAAAAAGAAATAGATAAGCAAGTAGAGCTTGCTATAGATGAGGCAGATGCTATTATTTTTATGGTAGATGTTGAATCTGGAGTTACAGGGATGGATGAAGATGTTGCAAAGTTACTTCGTCGCGTAGATAAACCTGTTTTTTTAGCGATTAATAAAGTAGATAACGCCCAGCGTGAGGCAGATGCTGTAGAATTTTATTCACTAGGCTTAGGTGAATATTACACACTCTCAAGTATTAACGGAAGTGGAACGGGAGAATTATTAGATGCCTTAGTTAAAATATTACCAGAAGTTGTTGAAGAGGAAAGTGAACTGCCACGCTTTGCTGTTGTTGGTAGGCCAAATGCTGGAAAATCATCATTTATAAATGCTTTAATCGGGGAAGAAAGATATATTGTAACTGATATTGCGGGTACTACTAGAGATAGTATTGATACAAAATATAACCGTTTTGGTTTTGAATTTAATCTGGTAGATACTGCTGGGATTCGTCGCAAAGCTAAAGTAAAAGAAGATTTAGAATTTTATTCTGTAATGCGTTCAGTAAGAGCAATTGAACATGCAGATGTTTGTATCTTATTGTTAGATGCTACTAGAGGTTTTGATGGGCAAGTCCAGAATATATTTTGGTTGGCTCAGCGAAATAATAAGGGTATTGTTATTTTGGTTAATAAGTGGGATTTGGTTGAAAAAGAAACAAATTCTGTCCGCGATTTTGAGAAAAAAATAAAAGAAGCAATGGAGCCTTTTGTAGATGTTCCTATTTTATTTATTTCAGTGTTGAATAAGCAGCGTATTTTTAAAGCTATAGAAACTGCGGTTGAAGTCTATAAAAACCGTTCTAAAAAGATTGTTACGCGAAAGTTGAACGATGTTATGTTACCTATCATTGAAAATAGACCACCACCAGCATATAAAGGTAAGTTTGTGAAAATTAAGTTTTGCACGCAGTTGCCTACAGTGTATCCACAGTTTGCATTCTTTTGTAATTTACCACAGTATGTTCGTGAACCCTATAAACGATTTTTAGAAAATAAGTTGAGGGAAAATTATGATTTCTCTGGTGTTCCCATCACTGTTTTTATGAGAAAAAAATAAAAGCTAAGCATTACTTTTTATGTAATTTTAGTAAAAGCTAAGTTGCATGCAGAAATATTCAGTATTGTTTTGTGCTATAATCTTCACATTTTTTTTTGGAGCAGCACAAAGTATTGAAAATGTTTCCAGACCAATTGAAAACATACATTTACACCTAAACAAAACTACTTTTATAAAAGGAGAAAGGCTTTGGTTTAAGGGGTATGTTCAAGACCAAAACACCAAACTACCTTCGCTATCTACAACAAATCTTCATGTGGCCATTTATGATGAAAAGGGAGATGAAATCAAACGAAAACTGCTGTATGCCGAGAACGGAATGGCAAATGGTGATTTTGCCATAGACACCATGTTTACTGGAGAGAATTATAAGGTTCTTGCTTGGACCAATTATCAGCGGAACTTTAAACAGCTTTTACCTTTTCAACAAAATATAAGAATAGTAAAGGAAGCTAGTGAAGAAGATATTAGCGCTGAAGATGAACTTAAAATAGAAGTCTATCCAGAAGGGGGGTATCTAATCGAGGACACCTATAACCAAATAGGTATTATGCTTTCAAAGTTAAACGGAGAAAAGGTTTCTGTAAATAACTTAGAACTTGTAGATGGTCTCGGCAATTTGATTCGTTCTAATATTGCGACCAATTCCCTTGGATTGGGAAAGACTGGTTTTATGGTTGAAAAAGGAAAAAAATATTTTTTGCAATGGGGGAATGTTGATAATGTATATTCAAAAAAAATACTTCCAACAGCTAAACCTGATGGAATTGGGCTGAATATTGACAACAACGGCAAGGATGACATTCTGGTAAAACTAATAGCTTCTAAGAGTACTTTTAAAGAAAAAGATGGCGAAAATTATTCCATGGCTTTTTATCAAGATGAATCTATTGTTTTTGAGGCTATTGAAATTATCGAAGAAGAATCCGTTATCGCATTACAAAGAAAATCCCTACCCTATGGGATTAATACAGCTGTTCTTTTTGATGAAGAACTAAAACCAGTGTCTTATCGAATGTTTTTCAACCACCGAAAAGATAAAGAACGCATAAATTCTATAGCTGTTGAACATTGCCTAAGCGAGTTTGGTGATAGTATTCAAGTTGATTTTATAGCAAGAAAGAATGATGTGGTCGATGCAAATGTGAGTGTTTCGGTCCTACCAAGCTCAACCAAAGCTTATAAACCTCAAAATTCTATTAGCTCTTCTTTTTTAGTGCGACCTTATTTACAAAGGCCTTTTAAAGGTGCTTACTATTTTAATGATATAGACAGAAAAAAACGTTTTGAGCTCGACAAACGATTGTTAATTGAGGGTTGGGGAAAATATGATTGGGATTCAAGAAAACTAGAAGAGCTGAAATTGGATTTTGCCTTGGAAACAGGAATTTCAATTTCTGGAAAAGTACTGGATGCTGATTTGCAAGAAGAAAATCAGGTATCATTGGTTACTGATTTTTCTGGGGCGTATGCTTTTGAAGAACTTGGTAGCGATAAATCATTTAGAAGTGTAATGAATTTATTTGAAGGAGATTCTTTAGGAATATCCTTAATAGGTAAGAAGGGGAAACTACGAAAGCCAAAAGTAGGTATTCAATTTTCGAAACCTATTTCTTTAGGTTTGGTAATAAATAGAGGGTTAAATTTTGAGGAAGTTATGTCTCAAAAGGAGAACGACGAGGTTGTCGTTATTGACCAGTCTTTAAGTCTTGGGGATAGGACAATCGCTCTGGATGAAGTTGTGGTTACTGAGAAAGCAGCTCCCAAGAATAATAAGTTTCAGATAACAGCAGAAATTGAAGGTAGATTAGTAAGCGATGAGGATATTAAGCGAACCTCTTCTGTAAGTTCATATATTTTGAAGCAGGGTTTTTTAATTTCAATTAAAGATGGAAAGGTTGATGCTTATGTAAATAGGCATCCGTATCCCAAGGTTCCCATTATAATAGAAGGAATGGTTTCATCGACTGGAGAAATTATAGGAATGCCCCTTTCAAGAGTTAAGGCTATTACTTTTAAAAAATCGACAAATGGTCCTTTTATTTCAATTCAGCTAAATCCTAATTATGTTGCTCCAGAAAACCGAAATAAATTTATAAAGTTCGCTGTAACGAATGGCTATGCTCGCCCACAATCATATTTTACACCTAACTATCCAGATTATACTACTTCTATATTTAAAAATTTTGGTGTATTAGATTGGCATGCCAATGTTACGATAGGTTCAGAAATTCCAACTTCAATTATGATTCCTATTAAAGGGCAACGAACCATAAATTTATTTGTTGAAGGCATGAATAGCAATGGAGGTTTGTTTATGCAAAATAAGACTATAACTACCACAGAAGATTATTAATTCCCAGATGCTGTCTGAAGCTCTAATTCTTGCTGAATTCGATTCCCATTAGCATCAACTGCGGTTAAAAGATACTGACCGGGTTTCGCAGTATAAATTAGTTCATGAATGTCAGTTGTAGAATCAATATAGATGTCATCTAAGTACCAATGAATAGGAGTCTCTGGTCGTTGATGTGCCAGTTTAAAAATAACTTCTGTAGAACTGTTACCTAAATCTCTAGGTAGTAATACGATTTCATTCTTTTTAGGATAAATAAACTCCATTAGCTGATTTTCTAATGTTGAGCATCCATCTAAATATGGAGGTAGTGTTTTATAATTAGTATTTGAAGTGGCGTAATAGTACTCAATACCTGTAGGCAGACTAAACCAGTTCTTATAGCTCATATTTTCTAGTGGATAGCAAGCGGTATTTACTCTAAATTGTTCGGATTTGTCTAATACTATTTGCTGGTGATAAGGACACTGTTGTGTTTTATTACCATTAATGGGTTGCAATTTTGTTTCCGTTTCCTCACAAAATGAAGAAGCGATATAACCACTTTTTTTACAGGTCTCTATTTGTACTAGGTCATCGAACGGTTCTTGGAACGAACCACTTTTTGGCAATACATCAAGCATGTCAAATAAAATTGGAGCAGCTGCCGTAATTCCAGTAAGTCCTGGTCTGCCTTCTCCATCTGCATTACCAGCCCAAATACCAATAGCATATTTAGGCGTAATACCAACCGCCCAAGCGTCTTTAAATCCAAAACTAGTCCCAGTTTTCCATGCTATTGGTTGCGATTCGTTAAAAAACTGCCAGTTTTCTCCACCTTCAGGGCGATTTACCTCTTGCAAAGCTTTTGTCATATGGTAAATAGCACCTGCACTAAAAATAGGTGCTTCATATTGCTCTGCTCCGAAGTCTTGTTCCTGTCCAAAAATATAGCTAGGTTCTACAAACTCTTTAGTACGGTAGGTACTTGAATTTTCAGTAAAATAGTTCAATACCGATGCTGCTGAAGCATAAGTCTTTGTTACATCCCAAAGCGAACTTTCTGCACCACCCAGTATTAGTGCAAGTCCATAATGACTAGCAGGTTTATTTATGGTTTTTAAATTTGCCTTTTGCAGTTTATTATAAAATTTTTGTAAACCATAAGACCGTAACAAACGAACAGCAGGTACATTTAGGGAGCGTGATAGCGCTCTACTTGCGGGCACTACACCAGAATATTTTTTGTCAAAATTTTTGGGATTATAACCATTTATTACCGTAGGAATATCTTTTACTAAGGCATCTGGCAATAATTGTCCCTCATGCAATAGAGAAGCAAATAAAAAGGGTTTTAGAGTACTCCCTGTACTTCTGTTTTTAGTGATGATATCTACATAACTTCCATTTGCCTTGCCACCTGGTGAATTTCCTACGTAAGCAACCACTTCTCTAGTTTCTACATCTAAAACCAAAATGGCTAGGTTGTGTATTTCATTGCTCTTTAAGCGTTGATGATGTGCTGTTGCTATGTTATTTGCATGCGATTGAAATTGTCTATTAATAGATGATTTTATGCGTTTTCCAGAATGTTCTTTTTTTATTCGTTCTGTAAGGTGTGGTGTTAGATTAGGAAGTGAAAGAGGCTTCTTAGGTAGTGGTTCCAATATGGCAAGCTCGTGCGATGTTCCATCAATAATTCCTTTTGCTAGCAGCTTGTCTAATAATCGATTGCGTTTGCTTAATAATAGGTTTTCATTACGACCTGGAAAAATAAGCGACGGAGCGTTTGGTAATACCGCTAGTGTGGCTGATTGGCCCCAACTTAATTCATGTGCAGGAATTCCAAAATACCGCCATGAAGCTGTTTCTAGACCCACTACGTTGCCGCCATAAGGAGTATGCGTAGCATATAATTTTAGAATTTCTTTTTTTGAATGCCTAAGTTCCAACCGTGTTGCCATAAAAATCTCGATAATTTTTTCAAAATACGTACGGCTTTTTCCTTTTCTACTTAAACGAATTACTTGCTGGGTTATGGTACTTCCTCCGCGTCGAGTTTCTTTGGTAAGATTATGTTTAATAGCATTAAAAATTGAGATTGGATTAAAACCGGGATGTCTATAATAATACTCATCTTCAAACAGTAAAATGCTTTGCTTAAATCGTTCGGGAATAGAATCCATTTTTGGGAACCGCCATTGCCCATCATCTGCAATTCTAGCACCAAGTAATACATTATCTGCACTAGTCACTACAGTTGAGGTTGGAGCGGTAAATAGTTCTTTAGGCAAACAAAAGAGCCAAATCAGAAATAGAATACCTAAAACTGAAA
>CAYTRI010000111.1:0-8241 GCA_964440105.1 uncultured Flavobacteriaceae bacterium | reverse complement strand
CCAACTTTTATTAAGCCCATTAATTTGCTAATAAAACTTGATAAAAAGTAAAGGATTATTGCATTAGCTCCGGCATATCTAAATATGCTTCCAAATTTTATTTCTTTAACATCTGTTAAGTAATAAATTAAGGCCAAAACTACATTAGCCCATCCTGCGGTAACTAATACAAAACTACTTGTCCAAAGTGCTTTATTTATTGGGAAAATAAAATCCCATAAGTGTCCAACTAATAATAAAGAGCCTCCCAAGCCAAATAGAAGAGTAGCCTTCTTTTTTTGTTTTGAAGTTAATATAAGGCCCGTGAAAATTCCTAGTAACGAACTTACTATTGATGGGATTGTGCTAAATAAGCCTTCAGGGTCGTAATCTGGTTTGTAATTATGCGTGCCAAACACTTTTACATCTAACCAGTTTGCAAAGTTATTAGGCGCACGGTCTAAGGTTGATTCTATGCCGTTTACAGGAACTAGGGTCATGAGCAACCAATATCCTATTAAAAGCAGGGCTGAAACTCCAATAAGTTTTTTCCAATCAAGATTTAAAAAAAGAATGGAAGCAAAGAAGAAGACTACTCCTATTCTTTGCAAAACTCCTGGGAATCTTATTTCTGAAAAGTCTTTAAAAAAAGGAAAGCTTAACGTGAATGCCCCTAAGAACAATCCCAAACCTACTAGTTTTAAACTTCTAATAGTAATCTTTTTGTACGTTCCAGAGTTAGTTTTTTTATTTTGATACGCAAAAACAATCGAGGTGCCAACGATAAAAAGGAAAAAAGGAAATACTAAATCAGTAGGTGTATATCCATGCCATTTTGCATGCAAAAAAGGTGCATAAACATTAGACCATGTCCCAGGAGTATTGACTAAAATCATTAAAACAATAGTCATTCCTCTAAAAATATCTACCGATAGTATTCTATTCTTCATAGCACTATTATAAGATGGTTTCTTTCATTTTACTCCATGTCCGTTTCAATAAAAATGCAGATACAATAGCAACGCCCGAAAGGACTAATGCTAATGTAGTATCTCCATAAATCCAGTAGCCTGTAGCAAACATAATTGTGTATACCAAAATCACACCAAGAACCATTGCTCCTATGCCTGAAGGAACGCTCCATTTTTCATTGGGGTTTTTAATTTCTTCATTATCTAAAGTTGCCTTAGAAACTACCTTTGCCCAACCTGGACCTCCAGGTTGTATTTTTTTATAAAAGGAACGCAAGGTTGCATCAGATTCTGGTTTTGTCATAAAGGTAACCGCAACCCAAATAGCTGTCGTAACTACTACTACAAATGGATAATTAGCCCATTCTGGAAATATCCCTGTTTCTGGATTAAACAAAATATCTCCCAAGCTGGTTTTTACCAATAAAATTGAAATTATTCCTGAAGCAAACATGGCGGTAATTTCGCTCCATGCATTAATTCGCCACCAGAACCAACGGAGAATAAAAACAAGTCCTGTTCCTGCTCCAAAAGTTACTAAAAGGTCAAAAACTTCAAAAGCGTTCTGTAGTGTAAGTGCCAATAATGCACTGAGCACCATCAATACAACTGTAGAAATTCTTCCTACGGCTACCATTTGTTTTTCTGTTGCATATGGATTTATTTGCTGCTTATAAAAATCAAAAACGATATAAGAAGATCCCCAATTTAATTGTGTTGAAATGGTACTCATATAAGCCGCAACCAAGGATGCTAAGACAACTCCTAAGAGCCCACTTGGTAATTTTGTAAGCATTGCAGAATATGCCAAATCATGGCCTAATTTACTTTCGGCCACATCAGGGAATGCAGCCGCTATGCTTGCTATATCTGGGTATACAACAAGAGATGCTAAAGCCACTAAAATCCATGGCCAAGGACGTAATGCATAATGCATAATATTAAAAAAGAAGGTTGCGCCAATAGCATGGTTCTCGTCTTTAGCAGCTAACATACGCTGTGCAATATAGCCTCCGCCGCCTGGTTCAGCGCCAGGATACCAAGAACTCCACCATTGCACTGCAATAGGGATAATAAACATGGTTATAAGCACACTTTTATTATCAAAATCTGGTAATATATTGAGTTTGTCAGATACATTTTCATGAGCTATTAATGCTTCTATTCCTCCTACTTCAGGAATATTTACTAAATAAAATGCCGCTCCAATAGCACCTGCCATGGCCACAAAAAACAAAAGGAAATCCGTGTAAACAACCCCTTTAAATCCTCCCAAAGCACTAAAAACTACTGTAATTAACCCTGCGCCAACAACGGTCTCCCAAGGCTCTAAGCCTAACATAATGCCGCCTATTTTAATAGCCGCCAAAGTAACTGAAGCCATTGTTATAACATTGAACAATGCGCCTAGATATATAGATCTAAACTTTCTTAAAAAACTTGCAGGTTTACCGCCATAGCGCATTTCATAAAACTCTAGATCTGTTTTTACATTCGATTTTCTCCAAAGTTTTGCATAAACAAAAACAGTAAGCATACCAGTTAACAAGAAACACCACCATACCCAGTTTCCAGAAACACCAGAAGTTCTTACAATATCAGTTACCAAATTTGGCGTGTCTGTAGAAAATGTAGTAGCAACCATAGACAAGCCAAGAAGCCACCAAGGCATAGTTCTGCCAGAAAGAAAAAATTCTGATGAGTTCTTTCCAGATTTTTTGGAAACATAAACTCCAATCCCTAAAACAAGAGAAAAGAAAACTATAATAAAGCCGTAGTCAAGCGTACTGAGTTCCATAATTGGTTATTAGTTGATTTTTAAAGATATACTTTTTTAAAATATGTATACTTTTGATTCGCTCAACCTCAACTACGCACCTACTAACAACATTAGAAATTACTACTACAGCATGGATATAGAAGTTTCGCTATTAGGATGGGTATTTGCAGCAGTAGCTTCTTTCCTTTTAGGCATTTCTAAGGCTGGACTCAAAGGGCTTTCTATTTTTAATGTAACATTAATGGCGCTTGCATTTGGAGCAAAACAATCAACAGGTTTAATAATGCCACTGCTTTTAGTGGGAGACATATTTGCAGTCCTTTATTACAACAGACACACGCAGTGGAAGTATATCTGGAAATTCTTGCCATGGATGATTACAGGAATCTTAATTGGAGTTTTTGTTGGTAAAGATTTGCCAGAAAAGCAATTTAAGATTGGTATGGTAGTGGTTATTATGATCAGCCTTGCGATTCTTATTTATTGGGAAAGAAGAAAATCTAAAACAGTACCTCATCATTGGGCATTTGCTGGAAGTACTGGTGTCTTAGCTGGAATCTGCACTATGATAGGAAATCTTGCTGGGGCTTTTACCAATCTTTTCTTCTTAGCTATGCGCTTGCCAAAAAACGAATTTGTGGGAACAGCAGCTTGGCTATTTTTAATTACTAATCTTTTTAAACTGCCTTTTCATCTATTTGTTTGGGAAACTATCTCTGTTGAAACTCTTAGCATAAACCTAAAATTAATACCAGCTATCCTATTAGGTCTTTTCACTGGGGTACGACTAGTTAAACTTATCAATGAAAAGCAGTATCGTATTTTCATTTTGGTGGTTACAGCAATTGGCGCAATTGCTATTCTTTTCCGCTAGTTTAAATTATTTATTCCTATTCTTTATTAGGGCTAAAGGAATATTTGTTTAGCGGTTTTGGTTATTTTTAGCCACATAACTATATAATTATACTATGAGTGATTCTGGCTATTCCCCTATTAAAGTTGATTTAGAAAAAGACAAACGTTATGCATGGTGTACTTGTAGCCATAGTACAAATCAGCCATTTTGTGATGGGTCTCATAGAGCCCATAACGCAACACCATCTATAGGTTTTTCGGTAGAAGAAGACAAAGAAGCATATTTATGTACGTGTAAAAAAACGAGCAACCCACCCTATTGTGATGGTTCTCATAAAAATTAAGCCTACTTCTTAGTTCGCCTTCTTTAGTTTATAAAGTTTCCTATAATAATAAAAGCCCCTTTTCAGGGGCTTAGAAATAAACCAACTAAATCAAACCAATATTGTGAAAGTGTTCGTGGGGTGAAAAATTTTTGAATCCCCCAAAAAAATTTGAAAATTAGTTAGTAAAAGCAATGGTTAGTGCTTTTATCTTTCAAAATTTCTTTTTCTTCAATTTTATTTTATCCTTACATGTATGCTCTTTTTGTTTTTTTTTTCGCTTTGAGCCAGAATCTTTTGCTTACCCTCATTTAATAGCGTTGGAACAATAATTATTAATGCTATTAAAAAACAAAGTATACTCAAAACAAAAAATACTTGAAGCATAAATTGGGAATTCATTTTTTTTGGATTCTAAGTTGGTTGAATAACTTGATGCTAAATTTAGAAGAAGGGGCAAGCATTGAGTTTAAATGAAAAATAAAATTTTCATTTATCGATTAAGTGTTTAAAAAAATCGATAAAATACATTTTTGTAAGCTTTTTCTTATTTTTTTACATGCTTACAAAGCTTAAAAACCACTTTTAAGAGTTCCTCTACTTCATAAGGTTTGGTAAGAATAGCATTCATTCCTGCTTTTTTGTAAGCAGCTAATTGATCTTCATAGGCATTCCCTGTTAGACCTAATATTGGTATTTTTTTAATTTCTGGCATGGGCAACTCTCTTATCATTTTGGTTATAGTATCACCAGTTGTATTTGGTAGTTTTACATCTATAATAACCATATCATAGGTATTGGCTATTAATTCCTGTATAACTAGTGCACCATCACTTATGAGTTCTAATAAAAAATTTCCTGTTTTTGCTAAAGTTTGAAAAAGTGCCATTTGAATCATCTCATCATCTTCAACAATGAGAATCTTATATTTTTTTGTGGGTTCTAAAGAGAGTTTGTTTTGGGAAGCTTTCTTTTCTAGATAACCTTTTTCTAAAGTAAAAAGTTGGTATTTTAAAGATAAATCAAAATAAAAAGTGGTGTAATCATTTAATTTAGAGTCTAGTTTAATTTCACTTTTCATTAAGTGAAGTAAAGATTTAACAATAGACAGTCCTAAACCAACCCCATTATCTCCATGTGCTCTATTTAAACGATAAAAGCTATCAAAAATAATTGCTTTATTCTCCTCTGCTATACCTATGCCTGTATCTGTAACTGCAAAACGTATGCTAGCTTGGTTAGCTCTTTTCTGGTTAAGGGCTATTTTTAAAGTAACTGTACCGTTAAGGGTATATTTTATTGCATTTTCTAGTAGATTAGTTAGTATTTGAAGAATACGCAATTTATCTCCTTCTACATATTCAGGCAACTTCTCATCATAATCAAGAACAAATTTTAGCCCTTTTTCTTTTCCCTTATTTTTATAGGTAAAAGCTAACATTGCTGCCAATTCTCGCAAATTAAAGCTACTTATTTTTAATGCCATTTTACCAGAAGCTATCATACTTATACCCAAAATATCCTCTAGCATTAATTTTAAATTGCTATTAGATTCTTTTAAATAATCTACCATTTTTTGCTGATGCTCTGGCAAGTTTGTAACACCTAGTGCGTTGGTAATAGAAATAATATTGGTTAGCGGATTTCTAAGTTCATGGCTAAAGTTTTGGATAAATTCATTTTTAAACGCTTCTCTAGCTTCTAGTTCTTTATTTTTTAATACAATGAGCTCAGATTTTATGACAGATTCATTTCTGGCTTGTGCTACTAGTTGGTACTCATTATAGTGATCGGTAAAATCTTGAAGAATGAGTAAAACATGTGTTTTGTTCTTTATAAATTCAACATCTACTATTCCGTTTTTTTTTGAAAAATCTAAGTGTAAGCATTTTAGAGAAAGTTTGTCTTTTTTACTTTCTACAAAAGCAGTAAAACCCGAAAAAAAAGGATGAAATTGCTGTATTTGTATTTCAGTATTTATGGCAAACAATACATCATCGCTCTCCATAACATATCCATTATTATCTAATAAGATAAACTGAGAAGATTCCGCTTTATGTCTTTTTTTATACGCTTTAAGCATTTGTATTTACCAGTTCGGCGATTTTTAAAAATGCCTCATCAACATTATCTCCTGTCTTTGCGCTCATTAAAAAATCATATGGAATTTTATTTTCTGCCAATAGTTGTTCTACGTCTTTTTTGTTAGCCAAATCCATTTTATTACCTATAATAAGAGTTGGGGTTTTATTTGTTTTTTTTGATGTTAAATCAAGGTCTTCCGCTATATTTTGAAAGGTACTTGGTCTAGATACATCAAAAACAAAAAAGACACCGTGAGTGCCTAATAAATAACCCTCTCGTATAGCATTAATATCATCAGTGCCCTCTATATCCCAAAGAATTAGAGAGATTGTCTGGTTTGCTTTTATAGTAACTACTTTTTTTGAAATATGAACTCCTATTGTAACCTTGTATTTATCTGAAAAGCTGTTTTCTACAAACCTTCTTATTAAAGAAGTTTTACCTACTCCAAAATGACCAAGAATTACAATTTTCTTAGATTCTTGCATCTCTAAAACTATTTTGAAGTTCTTTTTCTATAGTTGCCTTAGTTACTTTTTTGGTGTTATTTGCAAGAGTAGGCAAGTCTATTACTAAGTCTACATTAATAGCCATAAAGCGGTTATAAAAGTCGAAAATTAAGTCTTGTAATTTATTCTTAGAGTTTACTCCAAAAGGGCCAGAGACAACTACAGCTATATAATGCGTTACAAAACTTTGTATAACTATTTGGTAGAGCTCATATTCTATTAACTCAAGGCTTTGTCCCTTTTTATTAAAAGCATCTTCTACAAAACTCTTAATTGCTGTTAACATTCCAGAAACCATTTCCTCATCTATAGATTTGGCTTTGGTGTAACTTGCTTTTAATATTCCAGAATCTTTTTCTATTAAAAGTACTTGCTCTACTGTAGGTGACACTAGTTGTTGTAGTAAAAGTTCTTTTTCTTTTTTGCTGCTAAAAAGTGCTTTCATTTTAATCTTCCAACGGCTAACAAAATTAAATTGGTCGTCAATTTTTTCTGTTACCAGTCTTATCTCTTGAGCCACGTATTTTTTAATCATTTTTCCCAGAATAGGAAAAATAGCATCTACCACATCATCTTTTTGGTTCTTTATTTGCTCTTTAAGCGTGGCCGTTATTGTAGGGCCTAAGTTTGTTGGTATTTTTTCTGTAAACTCCAGTAATTGATTGGCAACTAGCGGGTCTATTTTTTTGGTAAGCGCCTCATCATTATTTAGGGTTTCTTCTAATAAATGTATTCTTTTTGCTAAATCTTCTATATACTCTAAATCTTTATCAAAAAGAATATTTTTTATAGCCTCTATCCTGTTAATGTCTTCCATGGCAATAAATTAGTAAGCTATTCTTTGGAAAGCTTTTCACCTAAATTGGTAAACATTTCTGCCAATTTCTTTTTATCAAGAGCCTTTTCGTCTGTTTCTTCTATACGTTTCTCAATACTCTTTTCTAAATCTGTAATACGGTGATTTAAATCTGCAGAAACACTGTCAATCGCGTGTTTTAAATCCCCTTGGATTTGTTCTATAAGTTGGTCTAATTCTTTCTTTTTAGCCAACATATCTTTTCTTATTTGCTTAAACTCATCATCGTAGACTTGTAATTGTTCTCCAAAAATTAGGTTTTTAATAACTTCTATTTTAGAAGAATTTGTCTCTGCTGCTTGATTGAGTTCAAAAACTGGGGGCTCTGGTTTTGACATTGTTACTTATTGGTTGATAATTTAATTTTACCAATTTGCAATATAGTTTTTTTGTAGAAAAATACATGCGTTTTACACGTATATTACCTAATTTACATAAGGATTAGTACTATTTAATAGGTTTAAGAGTGTTATATAGTAAAAGAAAAATTACAGTAGAGGCCTTACATGCTTAAGAAGAAAGGGAAGCCTATTTAGATACTCATAAAAACAAACAATTTACCATACTGCAACGGAGCTCATAATAATTAAAAAAAGACCTTTCATTTATTTAGTTTTCTAATTATCAGCCTCTTATTCTTGTTAAGAATTTGTTAATTTAATTTTTTTGAATTACTTTTAGGTAACTAAGCTAATCGAAAGTAAATGAAAACTTCAGAAAAATTACTCCCAACAAGAATAGTAATCTGCTCACTTCTTATAGGTTTACTTGTTGTTGGTTTTACTGTTTACTCAGAATACTCAACTGAAATTAGTGAGGAAGTTACAAATTCAATTGTGGAAGCGCTTCCGGATTTAGATAATGCAGTGGCCAAGCTTTAGTC
>CAYTRI010000110.1:2228-8320 GCA_964440105.1 uncultured Flavobacteriaceae bacterium | reverse complement strand
TTTAAGATAGAAGCAGTTTCGTTCATTTCTACCATAAAAGTAGATTCGCCCATAGAGATGTTATCACTTGCACCTACTCGGGTAAATATTTTGTCTACTACCCCAATTTTTGCTGAAGCTGCAGGTACAAAACTACCCATTTGAGCAAGGAGTACAATTAATGCGGTTTGCCTTAAAATAGCAGATTTACCACTCATGTTTGGACCGGTAATCATAATAATTTGTTGGTCTTCTCGATTTAAAATAACATCATTTGTAATGTAACTTTCACCTAAAGGAAGTTGTTTTTCTATTACAGGATGTCTACCATCTTTTATTTCTAAATCAGTACCGTCATTAATTTCTGGTAGTATATAATTATTGTCTTTAGCTAGTTGCGCAAAACCACAAAGACAATCTAGTTGGGCAATTAATTGAGCGTTTTGTTGCACTTCAATTATGTGAGCTTGCATCCAAACTAGTAATTGCTCAAAAAGCTGCTGTTCTAAACTAAAAATACGTTCTTCGGCACCTAGGATTTTAGCTTCATACTCTTTAAGTTCTTCGGTAATATAGCGCTCAGCATTTACTAAAGTCTGTTTGCGAATCCAGGTTTCAGGGACCTTATCTTTATGGGTGTTTCGTACTTCAATGTAATATCCAAAAACATTATTTGAGGCAATTTTTAATGAAGTAATCCCCGTTGCTTTAGTTTCTCGCTCTAACATTTTATTCAAGTAGTCTTTACCTGAAAATGCTAATCCTCTCAGCTCATCTAGTTCTTCAGAGTATCCCGCTGCGATTGTGCTGCCTTTGGCAATATTTATTGGAGCTTCTTCATTGAGCATTTCTTTAATCTTGCTTCTTAATTCTTCGCAAGAAAATAACTTGTCTCCTAGTTCTTTTAGTGATGTATTTGAACTCTCTAATGCTAATTGTTTTACAGGGACAACAGCTTCTAATGAATTTTTTAACTGGACTACTTCTCTTGGGTTAATTTTTCCTGTAGCAACTTTAGAAATTAGCCGCTCCAAATCGCCCATTTGTTTTATCCAATGCTGTAGTTTTTGATGCTGAGCTTCTTCATCCTTTAAAAAGGAAACTACTTGATGTCGATGCTGTATTTTTTCTTTATTCTTTAGCGGCAGTGCTAACCATCTTTTTAACAAGCGCCCACCCATTGGTGAACTAGTTTTGTCAATGATTTGCAGTAAGGTAACTGCATTTAGATTAGTGGACTGATATAGTTCTAGATTACGAATGGTAAAACGGTCCATCCATATATATTCTTCTTCAGCAATACGCTGCAAGGTGTTAATATGTTGTAACTGTCTATGTTGAGTCTCTGATAAGTAATGTAGAATTGCTCCGGAAGCAATTATTCCATGTTGCAAATGCGAAACTCCAAAGCCTTGTAAAGTTTTTGTTTTAAAATGATTGGTTAGACTTTCATTAGCGTAGTCTTCTTGAAAAATCCAATCTTCGAGAAAGAAAGAATGTAACTGACTTCCAAAAAGTTCAATAAACTCCTTTTTATGTGTTTTAGAAACTAAAATTTCATTGGGGCTAAAATTCTGTAGCAATTTATCTACCTGTTCAGCAGAACCTTCAGAAGTTAAAAACTCACCTGTAGAAATATCTAAAAAAGAAACACCAAGCTTGTTTCTGCCAAAATGTACGGAAGCTAAAAAGTTATTGGTTTTAGCATTTAAAATATCATCATTTAAAGCGACACCAGGAGTTACTAGTTCTGTTACGCCACGCTTAACAATACTTTTAGTTTGTTTTGGGTCTTCTAGCTGGTCACAAATAGCCACGCGTTGGCCAGCTTTAACAAGCTTAGGGAGATAAGTATTTAGAGAGTGATGTGGAAAACCTGCAAGCTCTGTTTTATCGCCCCCATTATTTCGGTGAGTTAATACAATACCTAAAATTTGGGCAGCTTTAATTGCATCCTCACCAAAAGTTTCATAAAAATCACCAACTCTAAATAACAATAAGGCATCAGGATGTTTGGTCTTGATGGTATTATATTGTTGCATTAAAGGAGTTACCTTTTTCTTTTTTGCTGAACTTGCCAATTTTTAAGTTTTATATAATGCTATATTCTTCAAACAAAAGCGATTGCTAAAAACAATTTTCTGCCAGTTCGAGCGGAGTCGAGAACGGTAATACATCTCGACTCCGCTCGATGTGACAGCTTATATCTATGACTTTATCTATTTTTACCGAAAATAGGGACTAAGCTAGGTTTCTAAAACAATTGTTGATAGTATACCCCTAAAAGTGGATAAATTTATGCGTAAGCTCGCCAATGACGAATTATCACGTTTAAATGTTGAAGATTATAAGAAAGCAGTTAAAACACCGCTGATTATCATACTAGATAATATTCGTAGCCTTAATAATATTGGTTCTGTTTTTAGAACTGCAGATGCCTTTCTTCTTGAAAAAATTTACTTGTGTGGCATTACTGCAAAACCACCGCATAAAGACATACATAAAACCGCTTTGGGTGCTACAGAAAGTGTAGACTGGGAGCATCGTGAAAGTACTATAGATTTAATAAATGAACTCCAAGCTAAAGGAGTTAAAGTGATTTCCATTGAACAAGCAGAAAATACAACTATGCTTAATGATTTTTCTCTTACTGCTAATCAACACTATGCTTTGGTTTTTGGCAACGAGGTAAAAGGCGTCTCCCAAGAAGTAGTATCTAAAAGTGATGAGGTAATTGAAATTCCACAATTCGGCACTAAACATTCTTTGAATATCTCTGTAAGTGCTGGAGTGGTAGTTTGGGATTTTTGGTCAAAATTAAATCAATAATTAAGAAAAATCCTTTAAAGTCCTCTCTCCTTTGGGGAGGGGATTTAGGGGTGGGGCAAAAAAAACCCCCAACTTGCGTTGGGGGCATAACATATAGTTTGAGTTAGTTAGTTTCTGCTTTAACAGAGTGCTAATAAAATAAAACCTTTTGTTATATCCAAATTTTTTCTAAAATTTATGTTAAGACTTTAGCTCAATAATTCCAGTTTCTAGCTGTCCTAAGATAGTTTCATAATCAGCTAAACTACCAACAAAATCAAGTGTTCCCAAGTCAATTAAAAGTGTGTTTTGATGAGGATGACTCTTGATAAAATCTAAATATCCACGATTAATTTTTTCTAGATAATCAGCACTAATATTCTGCTCATATTCACGTCCGCGCTTCTTAATATTGGCTAAAAGACGTTCTGTGTTTTGGTATAAATACACATAAACATCAGGTTTTTTAACCTCATTATACATAAAACTAAATACCTTTTTGTAAAGTTCAAACTCTTCTTTTTGTAATGTGATTTTAGCAAAAATGAGCGATTTAAAAATATCATAATCACTTACCATAAACTTTTTAAACAAGTCAAATTGAGAAGTGTCGTCTGTAAATTGTTGGTAGCGATCTGCTAAAAAAGACATTTCTAAAGGGAAAGCATAACGAGCTTGGTCCTCATAAAATTTTGGTAAAAAAGCATTATCTGCAAATCGTTCAAGTACTATTTTGGCATTAAAATCTTCCGCTATTTTTTTTGCCAAAGTACTTTTGCCAGCACCAATGTTGCCTTCGATGGCTAAAAACTGTAATTGGGAGAATAATTCGGTTCTATTTTTATAGAAATGGTATTCCGTCCTTTTTAATTTGTTTTTATCCTTGCATTCCTGTAAAAGATTTCGGGTATCTTTTTTATAGATAGGATGATAAAACTGAGGAGCTATATCGGCAAGTGGTTTTAGAACAAAATTTCTTTCAATCATTCGAGGGTGAGGAATTGAAAGCCCTGCTCCATTTAAAATTAAATCATCAAAATAAAGTATATCTAAATCAATACTACGAGAGGCATAGCCTTGTTTTGAATCTTTTTTTCTTCCAAAATTAGATTCAATCTGTTTTAACTTAGCTAAAACTTCAGTTGGAGACAAAGTGGTTTCTAATAATAGGCAAGCATTTAAGAAATCTTCTCCATCAAAACCTACTGCTCCATTCTCATAAATAGAAGAGGTCTGTAAAATAGCACCAACTTTTTTAGCTAAAGCCAACACTGCCTTTTGCAGATTTAGGTAGCGATTCCCTAAATTGCTACCGATTGAAAGATATACCTGATTCAAACTCTTCATATTCCGTTTAGCAAAGTAACTAAAACATTTGAAGCCTTTTTAAATTTTTATGTAACGTATTGGCTATAAAGTAGACTTATTTGCAATGGTTATCTTTATGGCCGATTAAATTTGAATAAATGAAGTTTTTAAGAAATTTACTTGCAGCTATTTTAGGCTGCTTGATTGCTTTTGGAGTTATGTTCTTTATGTTTTTTGTTTTTGCTGCCCTAGTTGGTAGTGGAGATGACGGCGTTGTGGTAAAAGAAAATTCCATTTTAGAATTTAGTTTAAATCAGCCAATTAATGATTATGAAGGAAAAGACAATACGGATCCTTTTGCTTCACTATTTGATGAAGGACAAGGCTTAGATGAAATCTTACATACTATACAAGTTGCAACAAATGATGATAAGATAAAGGGAATTAGTATGACTACTGGTTTCTTACAAGCGGGAATGGCGCAAACACAAGAAATTAGAGAAGCTTTAAATGATTTTAAAGCTGAAGGAAAGTTTATTTACTCCCATGCGGATTTCTACACTCAGAAAAATTACTATTTGGCTAGCGTTGCAGACGAAATTTATATTAATCCGCAAGGGGCAATGGATTTTAAAGGTTTAGCTTCAGAAGTACTTTACTATAAAGATTTACAGGAGAAGACTGGAATTAAGATGGAGGTTATCCGTCATGGTAAATATAAAAGTGCTGTAGAACCCTATCTTTCTAATGAAATGAGTGAAGCTAATCGCTCACAGATTAAAGAATTGATTACTTCACTTTGGAATAGCATGTTAACTGATATTTCTTCTTCTAGAAATATTGATGTGGCTAGTTTAAATGTAATTGCAGATACTTTAGGTGGGCGAACACCAGTTTATGCAGTGCAATCTGGTTTAGTAGATGGTAGTATCTATTTTGATGAGTATGAAGCTTTTTTAAGGGATAAGCTTGGCTTTGAAGAGGATACCAAGTTGAATTATGTAGATTTTTTAGACTACGTAAAAGTAGCTAGCAAGAAAACCTTAAAAACAGGAACTAACAAAATTGCAGTTATCTATGCGCAGGGTGAAATTTTATATGGAGAAGGAGGCAAGCAATTTATAGGACAGGGAGTTATCAATGGAGCATTAAAAAAGGCAAGAGATAACGATAATGTAAAAGCAATTGTAATGCGGGTAAATTCCCCTGGAGGTAGCGCATTGGTTTCAGATATTATATGGAGAGAGGTTGAATTGACTAAAAAAATAAAACCAGTAGTTGTTTCCTTTGGTAATGTAGCAGCTTCAGGTGGGTATTATATAGCTGCAGGCGCGGATAAAATCTTTGCTGAACCAACAACGATTACAGGTTCTATTGGTGTTTTTGGTACTATTCCTAATATAAACGAGTTGGCAGCAGATATTGGTGTTAATGCCGAGCAAGTGGGTACCAATAAAAACTCAGTAGATTATTCTTTGTTTGAGCCTATGACAGAAACCTTTAGAAGTCAAGTTCAGGAGGGGATTGAACATACATATGATACCTTTTTACAACGTGTTGCCGATGGTAGAAAAATGTCTGTTGAAGCTGTTGATGAAATTGCTCAAGGCCGTGTTTGGAGCGGGGTAGATGCTATTGAGTTAGGTTTAGTGGACGAAATAGGGAATTTGGATGATGCTATAGCCGCGGCAGCAGAAATGGTGAATTTAGAAAGCTATGGGGTTAGAAAGTATCCTAAATATAAGTCTGATTTTGAAAGGATTATGGAAGACTTTGGTGGAGCAAAAGCCAGAGTTGGTGAAGCTTTTATAAAAGAAGAACTAGGGAACGAAGCTTTTCAAGTTTTAAAAGAGTTCAAACAACTATCTGAGCAAAAAGGTATTCAAGCTAGAATGCCATTTACTTTAAATATTAAATAGATACATTGCTGATTAATACAGAAAATGTCATTTCGAACTGTCAGACTGAGCGCCCGCCTGCCGGACGGGCAGGCAGTC
>CAYTRI010000110.1:0-2128 GCA_964440105.1 uncultured Flavobacteriaceae bacterium | reverse complement strand
TGACCCAAAAAGACAAAAGACTAGCTTTTCAAATCTACCTGTACCTAGGAGCGCTATTTATTACCTCTTTAGTAGTATCGAATCTTATTTTTCAAAAATTCTTTTATTGGAATCCACTAGGTTTTATTAAAATATTTGGAGCTCCCATATTTGAAATTTCAGTAGGGATACTGCCTTACCCCATTACCTTCTTAATTACCGATTTAATCTCAGAGATTTTTGGAAAACGAAAAGCAAATCAGGTGGTTATTGCCGGAATACTTGCTTCGTTTTTCTCATTAGCAATTGTATATACTGCATCTGCTGTCCCTGCCACAGAATGGTCGCCAGTAAGTGATAGTATGTTTTCAGGCGTTTTTGGTAACACAATTGTTGCTGTTTTTGCATCTATGATGGCCTATTTGTTAGCGCAGTTTGTAGATATTCAGATTTATCATTTCTGGAAAAAGTTAACCAAAGGCAAATACCTATGGCTCCGAAATAACTTTTCTACCTTTTCTTCACAACTAATAGATACCTTTACCGTAGTACTACTTTTATGTGCTTTTGGTGAGATTTCTTGGGACCTTTTCTACGGTTTAGTAATTGCGGGATTCATTTTTAAGATTTTTATAGCATTTCTCGACACCCCTTTGCTCTATCTTTTCGTATATCTATTGCGAAAAAGATTTAACCTAAAGTTAGGGGAAGAAATAGTGCTAGATTAATGACTTTTTCCTTTTTTAGGTTTCTAAAGTATTGATATGAAGAAAAAGATTTTAAAAATAGCTGGAATCAGCTTATTGGTGATAATAGCTCTATTGATTGCAATTCCTTTTTTTCTAGAGGGTAAAATAGCAACAATAGTAAAGAACAAGGTTAACCAAAATGTAAATGCAACTTTAGATTTTGAAGAAGCTAATCTTAGTTTAATAAAGAGCTTTCCTAATGCCTATGTAGACCTAACCAATACAACATTAGTAAACAAAGCTCCTTTTGA
Organism: uncultured Flavobacteriaceae bacterium; assembly: GCA_964440105.1. Classification (GTDB taxonomy): domain Bacteria; phylum Bacteroidota; class Bacteroidia; order Flavobacteriales; family Flavobacteriaceae; genus Croceitalea. The sequence continues at coordinate 1,149 of CAYTRI010000110.1, read as the reverse complement.
GGGAGATACCCTGTTCTCTTCTGGTAATCTGGCTTTAAGCATGTCTATTAAAGAATTGTTTAAAAGTGCTGATGAGCCAATTTCAATTAAAAGCTTAACACTGGATAAGGCTAAGCTTCATATTAAAGTTGATGAAGAAGAGAATGCTAATTATGATATAGCGAAGGAAACTGGTAATGAAGCGGCGAATATATCTGATGAAGAACCAACAAGTTTCACTCTTGCTCTAGAGGCGTATGAGCTCACAAATTCTGAAGTTATCTACGACGATTTTTCGACTAAAACACATTTAGTAGTTTCTGAAATAAATCACTCCGGAACGGGAGATTTATCCCTAGAGAAATCCGAATTACAAACTAAAACTGATGCGCTAGTTTCTTTTGAATTGGATAGTACCACGTATTTGAATAAGAATACAATTTCTTTAGATGCTTTACTGGGGATAGACTTAAAAGAAAACAAGTATTCGTTTTTAGAGAATAAAGCGTTGGTAAATCAATTGCCATTAGTTTTTGACGGTTTTGTAAAAGTAAATGAGGAGAATCAAGAAGTGGATATTAGTTTTAAAACGCCTTCTTCAGATTTCAAGAATTTTTTGGCTCTAATTCCTGAAGAATATTCCAAAAACATTGAAAATGTTAAGACTACAGGAAATTTTGAGGTGAATGGTCAGTTAAAAGGTATTGTTGATGAAGAACATATACCAACGTTTAATATCAAACTAAAATCGGATAACGCATCGTTTAAATATCCGGATTTACCCAAAACGGTTAAAAACGTATTTATAGACACGGACATTAACAACGAAACGGGTATTTCGGAAGATACCTATGTAAACATCAATAAATTGTCCTTTCAGATAGATGAAGACCGTTTTAATGTAAATGCAAAAATTAGAGAATTATTAGGTAATACAAAGGTTAATGCCCATGCGGACGGGAAAATAAATTTGGCCAATATCGCCAAAGCTTATCCTATGCCAGCAGATTTAGATTTATCAGGATTGTTAACTGCAGATGCCACTACAGCTTTTGATATGGCATCTTTAGAAGCTAAAAAATATGAGAATACAAAGACTAGTGGTAAAATGAATCTAAGCGATTTTCAATACAATTCTGAAGAGCTAAAAAATCCTGTTGCAATAACAAA
>CAYTRI010000109.1:0-8393 GCA_964440105.1 uncultured Flavobacteriaceae bacterium | reverse complement strand
GGAAATAGAAGCTTTAGGGTATATTTATTTTGATTTGAATTCTTCTTACTTAAATGCTAGTGATAAACAAAAATTGGGAGAACTTATTACTATTTTAAATGATAATCCAACAATTATTTTAAAAGTTAGTTCTCATACAGATTCAAGAGGAGAGGCTAAATACAATCAATGGCTTTCTGAGCGCAGGCTTATGCGAACAATTGAATATATGGTGTTAAATGGTATCCCATCAAATAGATTTAAAAGCGAAGCAAAAGGAGAACAGCAGTTAACCAATGAGTGTAAGGATAAAGTTAGTTGTAGTCAGGAAAAGCATCGAGAAAATAGAAGATGTGAGTTTTCAATTTTGACTTATTAAATATAAATTTAACCAACTCAACAAGCAATATATAATGCTAATATTGTGACTCAATTATTTGTTTTTACTCTTTTCGATGTATTCATTGGACTACATATATTCCACCAAAATCATTATAATCCTTCTTCCAAATTGATAATGGTAGGAGAGAGGAAGAAAAAGGGAAAGCGGAATTAAAAACAATAACTTTTGAAATAAATAGAAAAATTAGCAATAAATAGAAAAATTAGCAGTTTTGATAGGGAAAGTTAATGTAGTATTTTATCGTTTATAATGACCTTTGACACTTCTTTTTTTTTGTATTTTTTGAATTAACGTATTTTTGCTTTTTAATTTAAATTACAGTACAATATGATTAAATAAAATCTCAAAGCCGACCATTTTTATGCTGTTCTTATAACACACTTAATATGTAAAAACTTAAGCTAGCTAAAAAAGATATTGTTGCAGAAAGTTAATGGATATTCGATGTTGAATTAAATGCTGTTGATGATGCAACATCAGAGTTCAAAATAATCTAGAAAAAATTCAATTCTAAATTTTATTGATTTATTAAAATGAAAAATTTATCTGAAAAAATAAAGCCTACCTCAGAATTATTAAATATTGCTATAAGAGCTTCAATAGATGCAGGAAAGGAAATCTTAAAAGTATATGAGAATGATACAATAAACTTTGAAGGAAAAAAGGATAACTCTCCACTTACAAAAGCAGATGTAAAGTCTAATGAGGCTATTATGAATTTCCTTGTTGAGACAGAAATTCCTATTATAAGTGAGGAGAATAAGGAAATCGACTTTTCAGCTCGAAAAATGTGGAGCAAATGTTGGATTGTTGACCCACTAGATGGTACTAAGGAATTTATTAAAAAAAATGGAGAATTTACAGTAAATATTGCATTGTGTGCATCAGGTAAGCCTACTCTAGGGGTTATATACGTTCCTGTAACTCGAGAAATCTATTATACGGAGGTCGGAAAGAATGTAGCTTACAAATCTATTTTAGACCAAAACCATAATATTACTAAAGAGCTTTTTTCCGATGAGGACATAATAGCACCGAGCTTACTAGATAAAAACCTTATTAGAGTTGTAGGTAGTAGATCCCACATGAATAAAAATACATTAGATTATATAGATTCAATTAAACCAAATTTTGAGAGTGTTGATATAGTCTCAAAAGGTAGTTCTTTAAAATTTTGCTTAGTTGCGGAAGGTAAGGCTGACGTTTACCCACGTTTTGCACCTACAATGGAGTGGGATACTGCTGCTGGTCAAGCCATTTGCAATGCAGTAGGTTTAAATGTAATTTCGCAGGAAACAAATGAAGAACTCAATTACAATAAGGAAAACCTATTAAATCCCTTTTTCTTAGTCCAAAAATAAATGACAGCTATGGGTAAAATATCACGGCTGATGGGTAAAATTTCCCATAAAAGGCATATTGCTAAGACCATCACATGGCGATTGATAGGCACTTTGGATACTGTTTTATTGTCATGGATTATTACTGGTAATCCCATGACAGGTTTGAAAATCGGTCTTTCAGAGGTGGTGACCAAAATGGTATTATACTTTGTACATGAAAGAGCTTGGCTTCGAGTTGGTATACCAGAAAGTAAGAAAAGGCATTTATTAAAAACCGTTTCTTGGCGTATTGTTGGTACTTTAGATACTATTGTATTATCCTGGATTATCTCTGGAAATCCGCTTACGGGTTTAAAAATAGGCGGAGCTGAAGTAATTACCAAAATGATATTGTATTATGGACATGAACGGGTATGGTATCGTATTAATTTTGGACTCGATAAAATCATTAGATCAAAGAGATGGAAAAAAATATAGTACGACATACTTATGGGGTAAATCCCAATGATCGTCAAAAAGCTAATGGACATCGTTCTATGTTGATTTTTTTTACGGGCTTATCAGGTTCTGGGAAATCAACTATAGCAAACGCTTTAGAAGAAAAATTACATACTAACGGTATAAAAACTTATGCTCTAGATGGCGACAATATAAGACATGGAATTAACAAGGATCTTTCATTTAGTCCTGAAGATCGCTCTGAAAATAATCGTAGAATAGGGGAGATTTCTAAATTGTTCGTTGATGCTGGTGTGGTCGTTTTGGCAGCTTTTGTAGCTCCATACAAGAAAGATCGTGATTTGATAAAAAACACGGTCGGCGCTGACAACTATATCGAGGTATTTGTGAATGCAAGCCTTGAGGTTTGTGAACAACGTGATGTAAAAGGTCTGTATGCGAAGGCACGTAAAGGAGAAATCAAGAACATGACTGGAATTTCGGCACCGTATGATGCACCTGATAACCCTAATGCGGAAGTAACCCATGAGAATTCCATAGAGGAATCTGTAGAAATTATTTATAATAAAATCGAAAACCACTTAAGACTCAAAAAATGAGTAAATACTATTTAAATTATCTTGACGAATTAGAATCCGAAGCCATTTATGTTCTGAGGGAGGTATGGGCGCAATTTCAAAATCCTGTAATTCTTTTTTCGGGAGGAAAAGATTCTATATTGGTTGCCCATTTAGCTAAAAAGGCCTTTTATCCTGCCAAAATACCCTTTCCCTTGATGCATGTTGATACAGGACACAATTTTCCAGAAACCATACAATTCAGAGATGATACACTTGAAGAACTTGGTGTGAATCTAATAGTTGGTTCTGTTCAAGAATCTATAGATCAAGGTCGCGTTGCTGAAGAAAAAGGAAAGAATGCTACACGAAATGCATTACAAATTACCACTTTATTAGATGCAATAGAAGCAAATAAAGTTGATTGTGCTATAGGAGGAGGTCGAAGAGATGAAGAAAAGGCGAGGGCCAAAGAACGTTTCTTTTCTCATAGAGATGATTTTGGACAATGGGACCCCAAAAACCAGCGTCCTGAATTATGGAATCTCTTTAATGGTAAACATTTTGAGGGAGAACACTTTAGAGCATTCCCCATAAGTAATTGGACAGAAATGGATGTCTGGAACTATATCTGTAGAGAAAATATAGCTATCCCTTCTCTTTATTATGCTCATGACCGCGAGGTAGTTTGGCGAAGTGATTCATGGATTCCAAACTCGGAGTTTTTAAAATTGGAAGAAGGTGAAGAAATTGTAACTAAAAAAATTAGGTTTAGAACCTTAGGAGATATCACTATTACAGGTGGCATTGAATCAGACGCTGATACTCTTGAAAAGATCGCTGACGAAGTCTCAGGTATGCGACAAACAGAAAGAGGTAATAGAACAGATGATAAACGTTCTGAAAGTGCAATGGAAGATAGAAAAAGACAAGGTTACTTTTAAAGAAAACAAAATGGAATTAAATAATAATCAATTATTAAGGTTTACTACAGCTGGGAGCGTAGATGACGGGAAAAGTACATTAATCGGAAGACTATTGTATGATTCCAAATCTATCTTTGAAGATCAGCTTGAAGCTATTGAAAGTACTAGTCTTAAAAAGGGTCACGATGGTGTTGACCTTGCATTGTTTACTGATGGACTTAAAGATGAACGCGAACAGGGAATTACTATAGATGTTGCTTACAGATATTTTACCACACCAAAAAGAAAGTTCATTATAGCAGATACACCAGGGCATATTCAATATACTAGAAATATGGTAACTGGTGCCTCAACAGCAAACGCTGCTATTATTTTAATAGATGCCAGACATGGGGTTATTGAACAAACAAAACGCCACTCTTTTATTGCATCATTATTACAAATTCCACATCTTGTTGTTTGTATTAATAAAATGGATTTAGTTGATTTTAAGGAAGAGGCGTACAATAGCATAGTTAAACAATTTCAAGATTTTTCTTCGAAACTTTTAGTTAAAGATGTACGATTTATTCCTATAAGTGCCCTTTTGGGAGATAATGTAGTGAATCGTTCCGAAAATATGGAATGGTATAACGGTGCGCCTTTATTACATACATTAGAGACTATTCATATAAGTAGTGATTTTAATAGCGTTGATGCTCGTTTCCCAGTTCAGACTGTATTAAGGCCACAACGAGATGGATTTATTGATTATCGTGGTTATGCAGGAAGAATTTCTAGTGGAATTTTTAGACCTGGCGATGAAGTTACTGTAATGCCGTCTGGTTTTACTTCAAAAATTAAAACTGTAGAAGGACCAAAAGGAGAACTTGAAGAGGCTTATGCACCTATGTCTATATCCATGACTTTAGAGGATGATATAGATATTGGTAGAGGAGATATGATTGTAAGATCAAACAATAAGCCAGAACCAGTTCAAGACTTGGAAGTAATGTTATGTTGGATGAGTAATTCTGCGGCTAAGTCACGGACAAAATATACAGTCAGACATACTAGTAATGACCAAACAGCAATGATTAAAGAGGTGCTTTATAAGGTTGATATTGAAACTCTAGGGCGTAATTTTGATGATAAGGATATGAAAATGAATGATATCTGTAAAGTTAAAATACGTACAACAAAACCTTTAATGGTAGATTCTTATAGAGAAAATAGAGCTACAGGTAGTTTAATCTTAATTGATGAAAGTACTAATGAAACTGTGGCGGCAGGTATGATTGTTTAATCAGAAATAAAGCCTTTTAAAATTTTAAAACAGATAAAACCTTTACAAGATATTTGAATTTTGGTTTTATTTCTAAAACTTGACCTTCTTTGAAGATTTGGTGACGGTAATAACTAGAGAACTAAGGCCATTTTATTCTTTTAGAAGCATTCATTGGGAGAAGTATGCCTCCCAATGAATCTCGTTTTGCGATTAAAAACCATTGTAATAATCTTTTCAAATATCGAATTTTTCTTGGTTTTCTTTCAAAGAAAAGTACCAATTCACATTTAGGCACTCATTCTTGAAAGATTTATTAAAGCTTTAGATGGGTCATTCTCTGTTCCAATGGTTCTTAGAAGCTCAATTATGGGCTATCTTTGTAGTACTATTCATCTAGATTTGGTAATGAATTACTACCATTATCAACTTTGTATTCGCTGTAGAAAACAACCTATAATTTAAGTTGTTCGTTCCATAACCTCACTTACCTTGAGGTTGAGGAGTTAGTCAAAAAAATTAGGGGAATTGCTGAAATTTTTTATATCTATCTGGAACAGGAAATTCAGGAGTTACACCATGCCAAAACATGTTGATAATCCACCATCTGTCTTGATAATAGGCTAATTGAATGCTTTTTACATCTTGTTTATAAGGCTTGTTGTTGGCCATATCTTCCTTACTATGAAAAGCTTCGCAATGAGTAAATGCATGACCAATATTTCCATAGGTTTCAACTACTCTACCTAACTCCCTTTCGTAAAAAGCAGTTTTTCTAGTATTGTTAAACCAAAAACCAATACGTTCTACATAATCATTCGGATGTATCCATTGGGGTCTAAAATTTTTGTTGATGTCGTATTCATAACCAATTTTCATCCCTTGCGGATGAAATAAAAATTTCATGAACTCCCAGTCTCTTTTTTCACCAGGCTCACCCCCAAGGCAAGCATAGAATGCAGTGATTAAGTTATCTATGGTCTGTACCTTTTCTAAATACTCTTTTTTCATGATTTATGGTTTAATTAGTATACAATACATTATTAAATGACTAAACGCGAAGTAGAACTAATTATTTTAATTTTTTTAAAATCTAAATACTTTTGTTCGTACTTATCTATGCGTTTAATTTAGATAAAAGCATCAATACTAGTTTATTTTTTTGTGACTAAAAACTCAGCCTAAGAAATGATGTTCAAGCTAAAAATTAAATACATAATTATTAGCAAAAGGTTCACTTGCTAGTTATTTCTTAATGTTTCGTTTACTGTTAATGTATTTTTTAGATTTTAGAGTATAATTTTTAATATTTTTTTTAGTTTTAGATATATCTAAATGTCCTTAATCAATTTTTAGCTAGATGGGAAGAGGACTTAATTTTATTTAAATAAAACGCGTTTTAATGGATAGAAAAATTACTGATATATCTGGTACTTTTAAATTACATAATGGTATTGATATGCCCTATTTAGGGCTTGGAACTTACATGCCTAAAGATAGCCAAGAAGTAACCAATTCTGTGAAGTTGGCATTAGATAATGGATATAGACATATAGACACGGCCGCTATTTATAGAAACGAAAATAGCGTTAGATTGGGAATAGAGGCGAGTACTATACCAAGAGAAGAAGTATTTGTAACTAGTAAGGTTTGGAATAGTGATCATGGTTATGATAAAACCTTTAAAGCATTTGAAAGAAGTCTTTCAAATTTACAGATGGATTATTTAGACCTTTATTTAATTCATTGGCCAGTAGTAGGAGAATTTAAAGAAACTTGGCGTGCGCTAGAGGAGTTATATAAACAAGAAAAAGTACGTGCAATAGGTGTATGTAATTTTTTGAAGCACCAGATTGAGGATTTGATGGAAAGTTCGAAAGTGGTCCCTATGGTAAATCAAATGGAGTTTCATCCGTATTTGGTACAACAAGACCTTATTGATTTCTGTAATAAACACCATATTCAATACGAAGCTTGGTCCCCATTAATGCAAGGAAAGGTATTTGAATTACCTGAATTTCAGTCGTTAGCTAAAAAATACAATAAAAGCATAGCACAAATTGTATTAAGGTACGATTTACAAAAAGGGGTAATTACTATTCCTAAGTCTGCAAAAGAGGAACGGATTATAGCTAACGCAGATTTATTTGATTTTGAACTATCTGAATCTGATATAAACTTTATAGATAATATGGATCAAAATTACCGTACTGGACCAAACCCAGATAATTTTGAATGGTCATTTGTGTTGTAAAAAAATATTATTTACTATATTCAATAAATCAAGAATATATTTTTAGCAAAAAATTTATAAGTAGAGTTTGTTTTATCTAAGTAAATTCTGTGACACTTTAAAAACATACCATTAAATATTTACTGGATTGTGTTAACGGCCCAAGTACCCTCCATCTACAGGAATTACAGTTCCTGTTACATAATCACTGGCTGCAGAGGCTAAAAATACTGTCAAACCTTTTAAATCTTCACCAGTTCCCCATCTTTTCATAGGAACTCTCATAAAGACTTCATCGGTTCTCTTTTTATCATTGATTAGAGCGGTATTAAGTTGAGTATCCATATACCCAGGGGCTATAGAGTTTACGCAGATACCTCTGTCAGACCAATCATTAGACAATGCTTTAGTCAATTGTGCTACACCACCTTTAGACGCAGCATAAGCTGGTATTGTTATACCACCTAAATGGCTCATAATAGATCCAACATTTATTATTTTTCCACCACCATTTTTTAGCATAGTATTGCCTGCATACTTACAATAGTAAAATGTAGCATCTAAATTAATGGAAATGACTTTTTGCCACTCTTCGTTTGGAAAGTCTTCGCTTGGATATCTCCGCTGAATCCCAGCGGCATTGATTAAAATATCCACTTTACCATCTAAAATTTGAAGTGCTTCCTCATAAGAACTCTTGACTTCAGAAACTTTACTAATATCAGCTTTTATTGGACTTGTATTTAAGCCATTACGATTAAATTCTTTGCAGATTTCAAATAATCGATCATCGATATCAATTACTACAGTCTGCGCTCCTGCTTGTAATATGGCTTCTACCATTGCTTTCCCTAGATCACCCGCACCCCCAACAACAATTGCATTCTTTCCTGTTAAGCTAAATTTATCTAAAACGTTATCCATTATTGTTTTTATTTGCCAAATACTTTTTCGTGTATGCTAACGAATTTAATTTTTGAATCATTTGTATGATTAATCATATTTTTAATTAAAAATATAATCTTTTGCATCCCATGGTTTTAACCATTCTATTATCATATTTTCACCTTCATGGTTCTTGACTTTAAGACTATTTTTTATATCCTCAATTGTTTCATTAATCTCAAATACGGAATCTGCTGAGGTATAAATTCTGTATAATATTTGCCTTTCAGTTCCAACCCACTCATCTTTAACAATGTCTCCTGTTTTAAATCGTTCAACTACAA
>CAYTRI010000108.1:0-8417 GCA_964440105.1 uncultured Flavobacteriaceae bacterium | reverse complement strand
ACATACAAATAGTGACAACTTTTTTCTCTTAGCTGGTCCCTGCGCTATAGAGGGAGAGGAAATGGCAATGCATATTGCAGAGAAAGTTGTTGCAATTACTGATGCGTTGAAAATACCTTATGTTTTTAAAGGAAGTTTTAAAAAAGCAAATAGAAGTCGTCTTGATTCTTTTACTGGAATAGGTGATGAAAAAGCATTAAAAATCCTTAGAAAAGTATCGGAAACCTTTAAAGTTCCTACGGTAACAGATATACACACCGAACAAGATGCAGCTATGGCTGCTGAATATGTAGATGTTTTGCAAATTCCTGCTTTTTTAGCTAGGCAAACAGACTTGGTAGTAGCTGCCGCCAATACAGGCAAAACTGTGAATATTAAAAAAGGCCAATTTATGAGCCCAGAAAGTATGAAACATGCAGTAACTAAGGTAACAGAAACTGGCAATGAAAAAGTCTGGATTACAGATCGAGGAACAATGTTTGGCTATCAAGATATGGTTGTTGACTTCAGAGGTGTCCCAACTATGAAGCAATATGCGCCTGTTGTTCTTGATGTTACACATTCATTACAACAACCCAACCAATCTTCTGGAGTTACTGGAGGCAGACCAGCACTCATTGGAACAATGGCTAAAGCTGGAATTGCCGCTGGTGTAGATGGTCTCTTTATAGAAACTCATTTTGACCCCGCGAATGCTAAAAGTGATGGTGCCAACATGTTAGATTTAAGTTTGCTTAAAAAAGTTTTGACCGATTTAACCGCACTACGTAAAGTGGTTAATACACTTTAATTTAAATCATTTTTCTTGTAAAAACCTTCATTTTTCAAAGAGTTCGCTTCTTCTAAAACAGCAACTAATACGTTATCATCAATTTCTTCCAATGAAAAATACCTCAGGGATTTAACCACCTTTCTTTTTTCGGTGACCATTAGCTCTAAATGTTTTGTTAGGTGCGCAGAATTCCAAAAACAAACATCCACATAGTTTTTTTTTGGAGGAACGTTTAAATAACAAATTGGAGATTTACCAGCATAGAAACAGGGAATATTCCACTTAAATTTTAAATCTATATCTGGTATAACAACCTCAATCACAGCTTTTACATGTAATAAAATGCTTCTAAAAGGTTCTTTCTTAGATAGCATATAGTCTTCTGCTGGATTCATATCCTAAAAATAATAAACAATCATAAAGTCTGTTAAATATAATTCTACGTTTCTAAAAATAAATTAACTTTGTATTTCAAAGTACTTTAATATGAGTTCAAAAAAATATTTAGAAGATATTTCTCAAATCAAAGATTTAATGAGCCGCTCTTCACGGTTTATATCACTTAGCGGATTATCTGGCATATTAGCTGGTGTTTATGCTATTACTGGAGCAATTATTACGTATTTATTCTTATTACCAGAGCCAGGTACTTACCTAACACTACATAGCTGGAATTTTAAGCTAATCATAGCAATTTTAGTAGCAATAGCTTCACTAAGCATTATAACCGCCTATCTATTAACTTCTAAAAAAGCAAAAAAGAATAATGAAAAAATTTGGGATGCTACTACCAAAAGATTATTGGTTAGTTTTTTAGTTCCTTTGGTAACAGGTGGTATTTATATCTTAATTAAACTTAGTAGTCAACACTACGGGTTAACAGGGTCTTTAATGCTCATATTTTACGGGTTAAGTTTAGTTAGTGCATCAAAATATACAATTGGCACTATAAAATATCTGGGGTATGCAGAGATTATATTGGGGCTTATCTGTGCGGCTATGCCAGGTTATGGTTTTTGGTTCTGGCTTGTTGGTTTTGGGTTTTTCCATATTATCTATGGTAGCTTAATCTATTTTAAAGAAGAGAAAGCATAAAATGGGCTTACTAGATGACATCAATAAATTATTTGACCACCGTATTCGTTTGGGTATTATGTCTATCCTTGTTGTTAACGATAGTGTAGACTTCACTACCCTAAAAGAATTACTAGATGTTACAGATGGCAATCTAGCTAGTCATACAAAAACGCTAGAAAAGGCTAATTATATTATAGTAGAAAAGTCATTTATTGATAGAAAACCCAATACTAAGTATATGGCAACAAAGAGTGGAAGAACAGCATTTGAAAAACATATAGGGGCACTGGAAAATCTTATTAAAAAGAAAAATTAATTTTTTTATTAATCAACTTTGAAATACAAAGTACTTTAAATATAAATTATGGAAACAAAAAGAAGTAGAATTGGCAACTGGTTTAAAACATCAATATCTGCAAGAATGCTAATCGTTGGCTTTATATTGGTAATCCTTTTAATCCCACTAAGTTTTGTAAAAGACCTAATTAGAGAAAGAGGATACCGGCAAACAGAAGTCATTCAAGAAATCAATCATAAATGGGGAAATCAAGTTACTTTGTACGGCCCAATCATTAAAATTCCATACAAAACGTATAAGGAGGAAAAAGTTTTTGATGCAAAATCTAAAACTTACATTAAAACCTACGAAGATGTATTACACAATGCCTATTTCTTACCTGAAGACTTAACTATAAAAGCACAAGTTGATACAGAATCTCTAGAACGTGGTATCTATGAATCTGTAGTTTACACATCAGATATTGAGCTTAGCGGTAGCTTTAACGAATTTGATTTTTCTTCTGCAGACATACCGGACGAAGACATTCTTTGGAGTAAAGCAACAATTGTAATGAAAACTTCAAATCTAAAAGGAATCCGAAATGAAATTGCAATTCAATTAGATACTAGCAAATTAGTTCTAAAGCCACAATTTGATAATCAATCTATGAGTACACTTTCTAGTGGGTTTATAAAAGACTTGAAAAAGAAAAATGATAGTGCCATTAACTATTCAATGAATATTAAAATAAATGGAAGTGAGCGTTTGCAATTTATTCCAGTAGGTAGAGAAACCCTGGTAAACATGAAATCTGATTGGCACTCCCCTAGTTTTAATGGTAATTTTTTACCTGATGATAAAACAAAAAAAATAACTAAAGACGGTTTTGAAGCCAATTGGAAAGTACTGGAAACTAATCGCCAATTTGGACAACAATTTTTTGATAGGTTACCAGATTTATCAGCATTTTCTTTTGGCACTAACTTAATAATACCAGTAGATGATTACCAAAAAACAGAGCGTACAAGTAAATACGGCTTAATGATTATAGGTTTAACCTTACTGGTGTTTTTGCTTATCCAAATTATAAGTAAAATAGACATACACCCTTTTCAATATTTAATGATTGGTTTAGCATTGGTTATGTTCTACACACTACTTATTTCAATATCAGAACATCAAAACTTTTTAAAAGCTTATCTAATTGCTGGTACAGCCGTTATTGGGTTAATTACCATTTATTCAAAAACTATTTTAAAACATGTTAAGTTTCCACTATTAATATTTTTCTCAATGACAGCGCTTTATGCTTTTATTTTTGTGATTATTCAGCTAGAAAACTATGCCCTTTTAGTTGGTAGTATAGGGTTATTCATTATTCTAGCCATTATAATGTTTGCATCTAAAAAAATAGATTGGGGAAATTCTGATTAACCATTTTAAAACTATTTAAAAGCTAAAGACTGAAATAATCGTATATTTTTGAGAGGACTAAATATCAACCTGATGAAAAAACTACTTTATATTTCAGTCTTATTGCTTTGTATTAGTATTAATGGACAACAGCATTCACATAAAAGCTCTAGAGCCTTATCTTTTCCCGATATCCCGGGATATAAAACCTTAAAAACTGATTTACATATACACAGTGTTTTTTCTGATGGTAGTGTTTGGCCAGATATTCGAGTGCAAGAAGCTTTACGAGATAATCTGGATGTAATATCGCTTACTGAACATCTAGAATACCAACCGCACATAAAAGATATTCCTCATCCTGATAGAAATCGTGCTTACGATTTAGCACTAGAAGAAGCTAAAAATCACGACTTACTAATAATTAATGGTTCTGAAATTACGCGTAGTGCACCTACAGGTCATAATAATGCTGTTTTCATTTCTGATGCTAATAAACTGATGCAAAAAGATTCTGTAAAACAATTTGCCGCGGCCAAAAAACAGGGTGCTTTTGTCTTTTGGAATCATCCAAATTGGGCATGGCAATCGCCAACAGGTAATCCTATTTGGACAGATTTTCAAAAAGAACGCGTAAAAAAACACGAACTACATGGCATTGAAGTAATTAACGAAGGGCTTTATGATAAAGAGTCCTTTGGCATCGCCTTAAAACATGACCTGACAATTATGGGTACTAGTGATGTTCATGGACTAATAGATTGGGATTATATTGAAAAAGGACATACCAGACCAGTAACTTTAGTTTTTGCAAAAGAAAAAACTGAAGAAAGTTTAAAAGAAGCGCTATTTGAAGGTAGAACAGTCGCTGTTTTCAATGAATTATTTGTAGGCAAATCTAAATACTTAAAACCATTATTAAAAGCATGCCTTAGTGTAGAAAAAGCTTCATATATGGGTGAAACACAAATTTTAGAAGTAACAGTCAAAAATATTTCAAGCAACAAACTTCTCTTTAAAAATGAAATGGATTTTACTTTTTATGGCATTCCTCCAATAGTAGAAATTGAGGCAGGAAAAACAAGAATTCTCAAGATAAAAACACTAAAAGTCCTAAAAGAAATGTCTTTAAAATTGAAAGCACTAGGAGGATACATAGCTCCAGAAGAACACCCTATAATAGTGTGGAAATTTGACGTAACTAATTAAATGGCTTGTGATATTTTTTTCTGACCAGGAAAATCTGGATTAAATTCTTGGTTAAACTTATCTGCTATGATTGTTTTTAAGTAGACTGGGGAGTTCTTAGAAATAGTGATTTCTTTAGTCACCATATCAATATCAAAAACGAGCTTATCAAAATCATCTGCCAAGTCATCCCAATTAGATATTAAGAATTTTGAAATTTTCTCTCTAAGCAAATACTCCATATCCAAACAGAGCCTTTTCATTTCATCAGTAGCGTCAAAAGAAATAGTCCAGTTAAACTTCATTTTTGGTTGATTGGTCTGTAGGTGAATATAATTATTTTCTTGAAATTTTTACTCTCAAAATAAAAGAAGAAATCTAATTTTATTAACTATCAATGCCGTCAACATAATCCTGTAGATAGGTATACTTTTTTGTAAGCTTACCATTAGCCGTCATTCTTGCTCTTTCTAAAATACCATCTTTGTCTCCATTAAAGAATGCGGGAATTACATGTTTTGAAAAAGCTTCCCCAAACCCATCACTAGCATCACGTGGTAGTTCTGCAGGTAAATTGTCTACAGCCATTACAGCTATAGCATCTTTACTTTTAAAATCTTTTTCTTGCTCAGTTACAGCATGATACCCGTAAATAGGCTCGGCAATGGTAGAAGGGCGAATTGTAGTGGCAACTGGCCCATCTATATCACAACTTATATCTGCTACTACTTTTATTTTAAAATCTGGATGCTTAGCATCTTCTCTAGTATAAAGAAAAGGAGCTCCATCGCCATAAAAATGACCAGCAATATAGAAATCTGAAACTTTTGCAAAACGAAAGAAATTTGATTTGTACTCCTCAGGGTTTTCAAAAAAATCGGCTTTGTTGCCTCTATGCCCATCTTTACGCTTATTGTATTCTGAAGCATCTATTTGGCAGTATACAGGTTCATCAAAATTATTTTCTAAATACTCTGCAACGTTAACCCTTTTAATATTCATTGCATCTAGCATCTCACGTGCACCATTACCTACTCTACCTCTTCCTGTAAGCAGAATTTTAATATTTGGTAGACTTACTTTATTTAAATTTTCAATTAAAGTAGCTTGATCCTTTAAATCTTCTGCTTTTGGTAATTTAAATAAGCTGAATTTTAATCCATAAGCACGTATTCCATTATAAGCACCAACAATACCAGCGTACCTACCAAAAGCAACCAAACGTTGTCCTTTTTGATTTGTAATCACTTCATGATCATAAAGCTCAATATTCTTGGCTAAAATTGCTCTTAATAAATCTCTATTGTACGTTTGTTTTTTAATAGTATGTGAAAAGAAAAAATATTTTTTATTCGGAATTAGAGTGTCTATTGGAACTTCTTTTACTCCCAGCAGAACATCGCATTCTGCCATCTTGCTAGCAACTTTAATTCCTTTTTCTTTATATTCATTATCTGAAAATACTCGAATATTAGAAGGTTCTACTATAACTTCTGCATCCGGGTATTTTTGTAGTACATTTTGACATAGACTTGGTGACAGAACAACTCTTTTATCTGGTGGATTCTTTCGTTCTTTTATGATTCCGAACTTCATTCTTTATGGTATAATTATTGTCCTAAATTAAGGGTATTGAAAAGGGTAAGCAAACTTTTAATTAACTTTGCGCCCGCGTTAAGGATAGAGGCATGTACCGTGTACAGCCGAAAGCCTGACCCGCCAGCTGGCGGGAAACGCCAAAATTGTTCTTTGAAAAAAATCATGAGAGAATATAACTCTAGAGATAGTCCCTTCGACTAAGCTCAGGGTTCAATTCGTTTACGGTAACCAAAGCTTACCTAACTCATTGAAGGGGCCGACTGGTTTTGACAGCGAGACCAATGGTAATGTAAGCATGCCGAGCGCTGGATTATAGCTCGTTAAACTCAGGATTCACACTTTTAATTGGCGATAATAATTACGCTCTTGCCGCTTAATCTGAATTATAGTAAGATTAGCCTCGTCCTTACTAGGTAGGGAAGCGAGATGCCTTTGAATAGCCCTTGTTGACGGCGATTCGTTTAAAGGCACCATAAAAGTCAACACAAGGGTAGTATTCGCTTTGGTACTACCACCAAAATCTTAAGAAGCTAAGTATGTATTGGGCGGTTTTTGGTCAGGTACATGTCGAAAATTAAACAAAAACTAAGCATGTAGAAAGTATTATAATTGCTTGTTTGGACGGGAGTTCGATTCTCCCCGGCTCCACTTTTATAACACCAAAATTAAACAAAAACCTGTAAATAGCTGATTTACAGGTTTTTTTATTTTATTTAGTTTCATTTAATATCAAATATTACTATATTTTAGTACACCTATTCGGTGAGCATAATAGTATAAAAAAAATGCTCACCGATTTCCTTGTAAATTATTGATTTTATGTTAATTACAATTTTTATAAATTTATTTTTTGTGCCTTGATTTGCATATAAAAAGGAACAAAAAATAAATACTTCTTTCGCACAGCTATTTTACATTAAAAGAAGAAACTTTAAAAAACAGGCCAAAGTGCCGATATACTTGCGATTGACAGTCAATGGAAAAAGAAGTGAATTTAGTATTTCCCGCAAAGTTAACCCTGAAAAATGGAATGCCAAGACTGGAAAAATGCGTGGTTCAGGCATAGAAGCTGTTCAATTGAATCAATACCTTGATATGATTCGAGCTAAAGTAAATAAGATTCAGTTTCAATTGGTTGAAGAAGCAAAACCATTTACCGCAGTTGACATCAAAAATATTTATCGAGGTAAGGACAGGGAGGTAAAAATGCTTCTAGAAGTTTTTGACGAACATAATCGCCAAATGAAGCAACTAGTGGATAAGGAGTTTGCTATAGGTACTTGGAAACGCTATTTCACAACTAGAAACAACATCTCCGAATTCATCCGTCATGAATACAAACGACAAGATTTTCCAATTCAAGATGTTGACTTTAAGTTTATTACTCGTTTTGATTATTTTATGAAGTCCGTCAAAAACTGCAATCACAATAGTTCTTTAAAGTACATTAACAATTTTAAGAAGATAGTTCGTCTGGGAGTTGCAAACCGTTGGATTGCAAGAGACCCCTTCTACAATTTTAAGGCAAAATTCAAATGGATAGATAGAGAATTTTTGACTAATGATGAATTAGAAAACTTGATTAACTTAGAAATAAGATGGCCAAGAATTGATATTGTTAGAGACATGTTTGTATTCTGCTGTTATACAGGGCTAGCATATATAGATGTTCAAAAATTGAATCAGGATAATTTGGTGAAAAATATTGATGGTAATCTTTGGATTGAGGCAAAACGGACTAAAACAAACGCAAAATTTAGTATTCCCTTGCTCCCAACCGCTCTTGGTATTATTGAAAAATATAAAGACCATCCTAAAGTTGTGAGTGGAAACTGTATTCTCCCAGTTCTAAGCAACCAGAAATCAAATGCCTATTTAAAAGAGATTGCAGACCTCTGCGGGATTAAAAAAAATCTTACTACGCATTTGGCTCGCCATACCTTTGCTACAACTGTAACGCTATCTAATGGCGTTCCAATAGAAACAGTTGGGAAAATGTTAGGACACAAAAGTTTAAGGACTACGCAGCACTATGCTAAAATCATCAATAAAAAAGTCAGTGATGATATGGAGGTTTTGAAGGAGAAG
>CAYTRI010000107.1:0-8447 GCA_964440105.1 uncultured Flavobacteriaceae bacterium | reverse complement strand
CCAGTTTTACCAAAACCAGTCATAATCTCATCCGCAATACACAAAATATTAAGTTCTTGACATTTTTTGATAATTCTATCCAATCCTTTGGTAGAATGGAATTTCATTCCTGCAGCTCCTTGAACCAACGGCTCAAAAATAAATGCTGCACATTTATTAGTACTTGCTATATCTTCAAGAGTTTGTAACACCCCATCAATCGTATCATCTTGTGGGGTTGGAATGCGCTCTACTTTTAAAAGGAAATCTTCAAAAGGGCCGTTGTAAGATGAAAGTCCAGATGCACTCATCGCTCCAAAGGTGTCTCCATGAAATCCATCTTCAAAGGCAATAAGCGTATCTCGTTTTTCACCTTTGTTATGATAATATTGTAAAGTCATTTTAATGGCAGCTTCAACAGCAGTAGAACCATTGTCATTAAAGAAAATCTTTTCCTGATTTTCTGGTAGGATTTTAATGAGTTTTTCAGATAATTCAACCGCAGGTTCATGTGTAAATCCACTAAACATTACAAAGTCTAATTTTTGCATTTGAGCAGTCATAGCAGAGGTAATGTATTCATTACAATGCCCATACATGGCAGTATACCAAGAGGCTATTCCATCTATATATTCATTGCCATTTTCATCCCACATTAAGGCATCTTTAGCCTTTACAATTGCCAAAGGCTGGGCAGCTGTTTTATGCTGTGTTAACGGATGCCACAAATGTTTTTTGTCGCGTTCTATTAGGTTTTTTATTAGTGCTGAATCTTTCAAATCCTTGAATTTGGCTACCTTGCAAAGATGGTGATAAAACCAAAAAATAAGAATTGCATTGCTTAAAAAAACTACGAACTACCTTACATCTTTATACCACTCCATAAATGAAGGCAGGCTATTCCTATTCTTCTTTTTAGTTGCATTTTTTATTCGCTTTCCTTTTTTCTTTAGAGATTATATTGATAGAGATGAAAGTACCTTTATATTAATGGGACAATCTTGGGTTGATGGTTATTTACCTTACACACAACTCTGGGATTTAAAACCACCTATTGCTTTTCTATTTTTTGCAACGATTATTTATGCTTTTGGGAAAAGTTTTATGGCAATACGGATTGCGGGTGTTTTACTTGTTGCATTAACCGCTTTTTTTACTCACAAAATTGGCCTTAAGCTAGTAAACAAAAAAGTTGGTTTCTGGTCTGGTGTTCTAGTTATTATTCTGCAAAGTCTTTTTGGGAGTTTACAAGGTGTAATGTCCGAACATATTTCAATTGCCTTTTTTATCCCTGCTTTATACATAATTATTAGCAAAAAAAATAAACTATATTATTTGCTTGCTGGACTTTTATTAGGACTGTCTTTAATGACTAAATTAAACCTTGCCTACCCAATTTTGTTTCTCTTTATTTTTCTTTTTTGGAAAGGGATTAAGCATGAAAAAAAGTATTCTCAATTAGTTAAAATTTTAATTTTAGGAACCACTGTATTAACAATAATTGTTTTAACTGCACTTCCTTATTTTTTTAATAATGAGCTAGACCTATGGTGGCAGTCTGTCTTTAAAGCTCCAATGGCCTATTCTGCATCAAAGGAACACTCTATTCTAGATGTGCTTCCTTTTGTTGTCATTGTATTTGGATTCTTCTTCTGGGCAATTAAAAAGGAATTGTTAGCCTTTAGAATTGCCGAAGTACAATTATTATTAATTGTTTGTGCTGGAATATTGTTTTCATTTATGCAAGCGGGCAAAATAAATGGGCATTATTTAATACAGCTTTACCCAACCTTAATTATTTTGGTTGCTACCGCTTTTTATAAATTAAACTTTTTAAAAACCTTTAATTACAAACCATTTGTGTTAGTTATTGCTTTTCTAATACCAATGGAAACCTATCTAGAATGTAAAAATATAATAGCGAATAAAATTGAAAAAAGTTCTTTTTATAATGGTGAAGGTATAGACGTTCCCAATTATTTTAAAAAGAATAAACTTTCTTCTGATAAGATTCTATTTTTAGAATATCATATTGGTTATTGGTCTTTGGGTAAAAAGCCGTCAACAAAATCAGCTACCCACCCCAGTAATATCTTACGTGAAGAGTTATTTCCATATATGAGTAATCCCAGAAAGACAGGAGAAGAAGAATTAACATACATTATTGAAGAAATAAGACCAGATTACATCATCACAAGAAAAAATAGAAGAATTTTTGATAAGAAAGAAATAGCGGTAAACTTCTACATCAATCTCCAGCTTATACAAAATTATACTCCTTTGGATACCGTTGAAGGAGCTATTATCCATCAACGATTAAAAAGAAAGTAATGTAGGCTTAAAATCACCTGCGTAACGTTTCACTATATTTTTATTAAAAGCTTTTTCCTCATTAATTCGACCTAAAAAAGGAATTCCAGTTTTTTCAAGAATAATGTTTTCTGTTGTTGGATGTTCATCACCACTAAATACAATCCCAACCTCAAAATTTCTTTGCTGTAATGCTTCAATAGTAAGCAGACTATGATTAATGCTACCTAAATAATGCCTTGAAACTATTATAACTTTATAGTTTGGTTGAATTAAATCTAAAATTGTATCAGTATCATTTAGAGGTACTAAAAGACCTCCTGCTCCCTCTATAACTAAATGATTCGAAGTTTTTGGTTCTGTAATTGCATCTAAATCTATCTGAACTCCATCTATTTCTGCCGCTGCATGAGGGCTCATAGGAGTTTGAAGGGCATAAGCATTTTTATGAATTACCGTTTTTGAATTAGAAACTAAGTCCGCTATTTTATGACTATCTGAATGCTCTAAATCTCCTGCCTGAATAGGTTTCCAATAATCTGCTTCTAATGCTTCGGTTATAATTGCGGAAGCAACTGTTTTTCCAACTTCGGTTGATATTCCAGTAATAAATAACTTCATTCTCCTGCTTTGGTAATAAATTCACAATTGGTACAACGGTATTTTTTTGGCTCAAAAAAGGGAAAGAGTTTGTATACTAAGCTATTTCTTTTATAAAAAACCTCTGATTTCTTTTCTCCACAATTAGGGCATTTTACAAAGTCTCCATTCTCATCTCTTGCATAAGCTCTAATCTCATTATAGATTTTTTCAGCTTTGTCCTTATCCGAAGTATAAACTTGAAGTTTAACACCTCCTATAGCATCACTGATTAATGGGTCTGTGTTAACCGTATTTTCATCCCTTAGAAAAACAGCAATTCCCTCAGATTCTAATCTCCCTTTTAAGATTTGAATATCCGCAGGAAAAGTAGAAGAGGTAAGTGTATAAAATTCGTTTTTCATATTAAAGGTTTTTAGCTAGCGTGTTTAAAATTAGTCTTATTTCTTCTTTTGTATTGAAGGCATGTAAACAAAATCGAAGCCGCTCCTCTCCTTTAGCTACTGTTGGGGAAAGAATTGGTTTAACATCAAACCCCTTACCGTGTAACATTATCGAAACAGTTTTAACATTTGCATTCCCAGGTATAGTGACACACTGAATTGCAGAATTACTTTCAATAAAATGATTTTGTAATCCATTCTCCTTCAATTCATTCTTAAAATAGGTAATGTTCTCCAATAATTTATGCTGATTACTAATTCCTTTTTTAGAAGACAGCAAATTATAACTAGCTATAATTGTTGCAACACTATGAGGAGGCAAAGCGGTAGTATAAATAAAACTTCTTGCAAAGTTAACTAGGTATTCCTTTAATTGTGAACTTCCTAAAATAGATGCTCCATGGCATCCCAATGCTTTTCCAAAAGTAATTATGCGAGCAAAAACTTGTTTATGTATTTCTTGCTCCACACATAAACCTTTACCATTACCAAAGACTCCTGCAGCGTGTGCTTCATCAAAAATTAGGCGGTAGTTATTATCCCTACAAAAATTAACAAGTTCTTTTAGGTTTGGTGAATCTCCATCCATGGAGAAGACAGATTCGGTGACTACATAAATCTCTGAATCTAAAGTTCTCGACTTTGCTCTAACCGACAGTTCAACCTTAGATTTTAAGTCAGATAAATCGTTATGTCTAAACTTATAATTTTTTGCATTACTTAACTGGATCCCGTCTCTAATGCTCGCATGCGCAAACTCATCATAAAAAATAAAGTCTCCACGTTGTGGTACTGAACCAAAAAAACCCAAGTTAGCATCATATCCAGAATTAAAAATTAATGCAGCTTTGCAATCATGAAAATTAACAAGCTGATGCTCTAATTCTTGGTATAAATTATGATTTCCCGTAAGCAAACGAGAACCAGTAGCACCATTTTTAAAATCATTTGAATTTAGAATATTCTGCGCCCGGTCTTTAATCCAAGTAGCTCTTGAAAAACCTAAATAATCATTTGAAGAAAAATCTACCAAATTATGCCTATTAGGTAACTCACGTAATGCATTATCTGCAGTACGTTTCCCTATTTTTTGAGTCAGCTTTTTTGGAAAATCAGGCATAAATCAAATGTAGCACCTTTATAAGTATATAGCGTCTATTTAATTAAAATTATGTTCATCTTACACTCATTAAAAATATTGTTTTTTAATGTTTAATTATTGTTTTTCAATAATTTTTATATATTTGTTATTGTTAAACAATAATTTTATGAAAAAATTGTCATCTTTACTAAAGTGGCTTATTGGTAGCTTTATTTTTATAGTATCAATCGAAATAGTATCTATTCTGGGAAGACTTTCAAAACTCTTTTTTGATTCGGAAAACGTATCGAAAAAAATCCTTCAAATTAACTTAACGGAACAATTATCAAATACAGGTTATACTATTGTTGGTGTTATATCCATTATAGTTTTTCTTTATTTGTTATATCACCTCATTAGATTTTTTTCTGCAATCAAAGACTTCTCTGAGAATCAAATATTTACAGAGAAAAACATTAAGTGGTTAAACTCAGCTGGAAAAGCTATTTTTTTAGTAACCTTCATATTAATATTCTTTGAACTGTCCAATGGTTTACACAACCTTGGAGAGGAATTTGGGAAGACGGTTGTTAATGGCAATTTCTTTTCAAAATTTGGAGCTCGCTTAGGCTATAATTTTGGCTATTGTTTAGGTTATTTATCAGCATTATTATATAAATGGATTCCACTATTAATATTAGGAGCTTTAATTAGCGTGATATCTGAATTATTAAAGGCTGGGTCTTTTATTAAAAAAGAAAACGAGCTCACTATTTAATATAGAAATTATGAAAATATTCGGACCAAAATCACTCTCGCACTATTTATTCTATTTAAGTAGGATTTCTGCTATTGGCAGTATTATACTGATTGCTTTTATACTAATATCCTTAGGTGTAGGGAATTTTGAAGTAGTAGATAATCAATTTCAAATTTCACTTCCTTTTTTTTCAGAGACATATATTAAAGGCTTTTACAAAGAAAATATTATTGTAACCATCGCATTAACCATGTTGTTCTTTGCTTGCTTTTTTTATGTGCTTTCTAATATTCTTAAAACCTTTAAAGCTGATAAGTTATTTACTTCTAAAGCAATTATACAACTTAACTATTTTGCTGTTCTAAATCTTATAGTTGGTCCTATTCTATATTTAACAATTCATTTTTTAATTATGAATAAGTCTAGCTTTAGCGATATCTATAATTTATTCTTAAGTCTAATTCTTGGGGTTTTTGTATTATTTATTGTTGCTGTATTTAAAAAAGGATATAACGTTCAATCAGAAAACGATTTAACCATATAATCATGGCCATAATAATAAACTTAGATGTAATGTTGGCCAAGCGTAAAATGAAAAGCAATGAGCTTGCAGAAAAAATAGGCATAACTACAGCCAACCTTTCCATACTTAAAACCGGAAAAGCCAAGGCTATTCGTTTTTCAACTTTAGAAGCTATCTGTAAAGAACTAGATTGCCAACCTGCAGATATTTTAGAATATAAACTTGATTAAAAATTTAAAAATGAACAAAATTTTATTTTTTGCCTTACTAGTAAGTAATATTGCTCTTTCTCAAAAACCCTCAAAGGAGCTAATTATGTCATTTAAATATGATGACCCTGCTAAACTTATTATTGCTGGCGGAGAAGCTAATTTAAATAATTGTTATATGATAAATGAGACCTCTTATAGTCTATTGGCGATGGCAATAAAATCTAATGCAAAAAACTGTTTAAAAAGATTACTAAAGGAAAATGTAAATATTGAAAAAGTTTGCGAAACTAAAACACCGCTATTATATGCAGTAAAATATGGAAAACTAGAAATGCTAAAACTCTTAGTTGAAAGCGGTGCTAACTATAACATAGTTACGAGCAAAGGAAGAACAGCTAAAGATTATGCCAAAAAATATAAGCGAAATGAAGTTCTAGAATACTTAATTTCACTAGAAGAAAAGTAAATAGAATAGTAGTTAAGATTAATGTTCAATAAAAACCATGAAAATATTAGGAATAGGTAGAAACTATGTTTCAGATAAAAAAGACTTAGCTGCTCTAAAAGATAAACCAAAACTTATTTTTTCTAAAGCAGATTCTAGTCTAGTGTCAGATAACAAAGATGTTGAATACCCTTCATTTTCTAACCATATAGCCTATGAAGTAGAGTTAGTAATTAAAATTGGAAGAGAAGGAAAAAACATTAAAAAACAAAACGCAAAAGAATATATCTCTGAACTAGCAATTGGTATTGACTATACTGCAAAAGATATTTTAAATACCGCAAGAGAGGCTAAATGGGCATGGGATTTTGCCAAAGGTTTTGATGGGGCTGCTCCTATTTCAAAATTTCAAGCTATTTCTAACTTTCCAGATTTAGATGATATAAATTTTGACTTGAAAATTAATGGGGAGCAAAAGCAAGTAGGTAACACTAGTTTTATGATTACTGATTTTGCTGAAATTATTACCTACATTTCGCAATACATGACCTTAAAACAAGGTGATTTGATATTTACTGGTACTCCAGCTGATGGAATAGGTCCAATTTTTAAAGGCGACCACCTACAAGCTTCTATAGAAAAAGATTTATTACTTGATTTTAAGATGATTTAAGCACATAAAAAAGCCACTCATAGAGTGGCTTATATTTTTTAAGATTAAAAGACTTTAGTCTGCCAGCACTATCACTTTATTATCTTTCATTTCAATAGTTCCACTAGATATAGTTAGAATGGTTTCACCATTAGCGCCTTTTGTGAACTTACTCTGAAAGTCTTCTTCAATTGTAATATCTCCTTGCACTTTTACTTCACCTTCTTGTAATAAAGAAACTATTGGAGCGTGATTTTGCAACATTTGGAATTCACCATTGATTCCAGGCACAGTAACGGATGTTACTTCACCTGAAAATAAAGTTGCTTCTGGGGATACAATTTCTAAATACATATCTTATGCTTCAGCTAACATTTTTTCTCCAGCTTCAATAGCCTCTTCGATAGTTCCTTTTAAGTTAAAGGCAGATTCTGGTAAGTGATCTAACTCACCATCCATAATCATATTAAATCCTTTAATAGTTTCTTTGATATCTACCAATACTCCTGGGATACCTGTAAACTGTTCTGCAACATGAAAAGGTTGAGAAAGGAAACGCTGAACACGTCTTGCACGACCAACAGCTAGCTTATCTTCTTCAGACAATTCTTCCATACCAAGAATAGCAATAATATCTTGTAACTCCTTATAACGCTGTAATAGCTCTTTTACTCGTTGCGCACAACCGTAATGGTCATCCCCTAAAATATCAGCTGTTAGAATTCTTGATGTAGAATCTAATGGATCAACCGCAGGGTAGATACCAAGCTCAGCAATTTTTCTAGAAAGTACTGTAGTTGCATCTAAGTGTGCAAAGGTTGTAGCAGGCGCAGGATCCGTTAAATCATCTGCAGGAACATATACTGCTTGTACAGATGTAATAGATCCTCTTTTAGTTGACGTAATACGTTCTTGCATAGCACCCATCTCCGTTGCCAATGTAGGTTGGTAACCTACCGCAGAAGGCATCCTTCCTAAAAGGGCAGATACTTCTGAACCAGCTTGTGTAAAACGGAAAATATTGTCTACAAAGAACAATACGTCTTTACCTTGACCATCACCAGCTCCATCACGGAAATACTCTGCAATTGTTAGTCCTGATAATGCTACACGAGCACGAGCTCCAGGAGGCTCATTCATTTGTCCAAAAACGAATGTCGCTTTTGATTCTTTCATGGCTTTCTTGTCTACTTTAGACAAATCCCAACCACCTTCTTCCATTGAATGTAAGAAGTCATCACCATATTTTATAATTCCTGACTCTAACATCTCACGAAGCAAGTCATTACCTTCTCTTGTACGTTCACCAACACCAGCAAATACAGATAAACCACCGTGCCCTTTTGCTATGTTGTTAATTAATTCTTGAATCAATACCGTTTTACCAACACCAGCACCACCAAATAATCCAATTTTACCCCCTTTTGCATAAGGCTCAATTA
>CAYTRI010000106.1:2662-8506 GCA_964440105.1 uncultured Flavobacteriaceae bacterium | reverse complement strand
AAAGGATTTAAGAAAAAAGGCTTGGGCGAAGATGGTAAACTAGCCTATAAAAATTTTAAGAGTCAAGTAAAAACACCGCTTTGGAAATATTCTGGGCTTATTATCATAGTACTTTTAATTTGCTGGGGCGTTTATGCCTCAAAACAAAAAGAGGATAAAGTATCAGAATTAGTACAAAACCCGGTAATGTTTGATACCTATACTTTTAAAACTGAAACGGGATATTATTCCACTTTTAAGGTTGTAGAAGTTTTTAAAGATAGTATGTACATTAACTACAATAACTATGAAACAGATAGAAGTACAGATATTGATAAGATTGATTTAGAAAAGAACTACAGTAGCGGAATTTATGTACTTACCAATAATGATATCTTAAACATGCACAAAAGAGGCGATATTAAAGATATTGAGCGTAAATAGCATTGCCTGAAATACATATATAAACTAAACAAATTACAGTTACCCAGCATTTTGTATTAACTTTAGTGTAAGGCTAAAGTAATGGCGGAATTCATAAAAATATATAACAAGAACCCTAACCCTAAGGAGATTGCGAAGGTCGTAAAAGTGCTTCGTGATGGGGGATTGGTTATTTATCCTACGGATACCGTTTATGGTTTAGGCTGCGACATAACTAAATCTAGGGCATTAGAAAAGATAGCACGCATAAAAGGTATTAAGCTTTCTAAAGCTAATTGGTCCTTTATTTGCGAAGATTTAAGCAACCTATCCGACTACGTAAAGCAAATAGATACGGCTACATTTAAAATATTAAAGAGAGCGCTGCCAGGCCCATACACGTTTATCCTTCCAGGAAACAATAATCTGCCCAAAGATTTTAAAAAACGAAATACGGTTGGTATTAGAGTGCCAGATAATAGTATTGCTCAAGCTTTGGTTACGGAATTAGGAAATCCAATTGTTTCCACATCTATTAGAGATGATGATGATGTATTGGAATATACAACAGACCCAGAACTCATTTTTGAGAAATGGCAAAATCTTGTAGATGTAGTCATTGATGGTGGCTATGGCGATAATGTGGCTTCTACAGTTATTGACCTTTCTGTAAGTCCGCCAGAAGTTGTGCGAGAAGGAAAGGGGAGTTTAGATATATTATAGGAATTTTATTTTAATTTTTCTGTATTTCGACTGCGCTCAATATGACAGAAAAATTTTGATTTATGTTTTACTAAGCTATCACCCTGAGCGACTTGCACTGAACTTGTGGAAGTGAGTCTAAGGGCAACATTTTTGATTTAATATAAAAAGGCAGCCAATTGGCTGCCTTTTTATGTTAAATTATTTCGGAATTCTTAGTTTCCACCGCCATTAATGGCTGGATCTTTCATTCCGTCTTCTATCATGCTGTAGAACTGGTCAATTTTTGGAAGTACTACAATACGTGTTCTTCTGTTTTTAGCTCTTTCTGAAGCGTTGTCATTGCTTGCTAAGGGAACATAGAAACTTCTACCAGCAGCTGTCATTCTTTCTGGAGCTACGTTAAAGTCGTTTTGTAATACTCTTACAATAGAAGTAGCACGTTTAGCACTTAAATCCCAGTTGTCTATAAGTACACCGCTTCTAAAAGGTACATTATCAGTATGTCCTTCAACCATAAACTCAAAATCTGGCTTATTATTTACCACCTTAGCAACTTTACCAAGTACTTGTTTTGCTGCGTTGGTTACGTTATAACTACCACTTCTAAATAATAACTTATCCGAAATAGAAACAAATACAACACCTTTTTCTACACTTACTTCAATATCTTCATCATCCAAGTTTCCAAGAACTCCTTTTAAACTTTGTACTAAAGAAAGGTTTACAGAATCTCTTCTAGTAACTGCATCTTGTAATCTTCTAATAGTCAAATCTTTTTCTTGTAAGCTCTCAAGAGACTTTTCAAGGTTTTCAGCGCCTTTAGCAGTTAGGGTAGTTAAATCTCCCATGTTGTTTATTAAGTCCTGATTGTTAGCCTTAAGGAAAGCATTTTGCTCTTCTAATGCACTTAATCTAGAAGAGGCTGTTGCTTTTTCTTCTAAGCAGTCATTCAGTTTAACAGTAGCAGAGTTTAATAAATCTTGTGTTTCTTTTTGCTTAGCTTCTAGCTCCGCATATTTCTTTTGTGGTACACAAGAAGACAATAAAACTACAAGGGATAGTGTTCCGAGTATAACTTTTTTCATAATTATTTGTTTGCGATTTAGTGTTAAATGGTATCAAAATTATATAAAATGAAATCTCTTGATACCCTATTCTAGTTAATCTTTTACTAAAATGTTAAAATTATTTGTTTGATTTACGAAATGCGCCCATACAATGGACGTTGTAAGATAGTATTTTAATATAAAATTAGCTTTTTCCCGCTTTTTATACATTTTATTGAAATTTACGTAGAAGCTAATGTGAGCATGGAATACAGCCAAAAAATGTTTAGGTTTTAGTTGAAAAAGAAAGCGCACAGCTGCAATCCCATCTAATACCAATCTATAAAATATGATAGGAAATGCTTTTCTACGCGGTAGATTCTTTGTTATGGAGTAAAGCGAATTTCTAAAATTTAAAAAAGTCTTTTTCGGATTCATATTGCTAAGCGTTGAACCGCCTAGATGAAACACCTTGCTTTCTCCAACGTAATAAACTTTATGTCCATTATTTTTAGCTCTCCAGCATAAATCGACCTCTTCTTGGTGAGCGAAGTAGTCTGTATCAAAACCATTTAACTCCCAGAAGACATCACTTTTTATAAACATACAAGCACCAGTTGCCCAAAAGATTTCTTGAATATCGTCATACTGACCCTTATCTTCTTCTAATGATTGAAATATGCGTCCACGGCAAAAAGGATAACCCAATTTGTCTATAAAACCGCCTGCTGCACCTGCATATTCAAAAGAACCTTTCTTTTTTAAATCTAATATTTTAGGTTGAATAATTGTTGCATTAGGAATAGTATTAAAACCCTTTACAATTGGGTCTAACCAGTTTGGTGTTACTTCAACATCCGAATTTAAAAGGCAATAGTAATCTGCTTTAATACTTTCTAAACCAATATTGTAGCCACCAGCAAAGCCATAATTTTTATCATTAATAACAACACTAACACCTGGAAAATCATTCTTTAAAACAGCGACCGAATCATCGGTAGAGGCATTGTCTATAACATAGATTTCTGCATCTTTTGAGTATTGCTGTACCGAAGGGAGGTATTTTTTGAGCAATGCTGCACCATTCCAATTTAATATGACTATCGCGAGTTTCAAAACGGTGGCAAATTAACGGCTAAAATCAGGAATTTCTCTTAAAAAAGTATATTTTTCTTCTTTAAGGTCTATTTGGCAGTAGTAATGGTCTAATCCATTGGTAACCATTAAATATTCTGCTTTCAATTTTATATTGTACTGTGCAATTTGGTCAAAAGTAGCTTGACTTATTTTAATACCTGGCGCCTTGCATTCTACCAAAATCTTTATGGAGCCATCAGAATTAAACACCACAACATCAAAACGTTTCTTTAATTCATTGACTATAATTTGCTTTTCTACATTGATAATACTGGTGGGATATTTCTTTTCTTCAATAAGAAATTTAACCGTGTGTTGGCGTACCCATTCTTCTGGTTGGAGTACCACAAATTTTTTACGAATAGTATCAAAAATATAGGTGCTATTTTCGCTACTTTTGAAACGGAACGGATACTTCTTAAAATTCAATGGCCGCATTGAACAAATTTGATGATTTTTTTTAAATGGAGGCGGTAAAAGCTATAGTAACTGACATTAAGCAAAAGAATTTAAAGCCTGTTTATTTTTTAATGGGTGAGGAGCCTTATTATATAGATAAGATTTCTGACTTTATTGCTAAAACTGTTTTAACGGAGGAGGAGCGTGGGTTTAACCAAATGGCGCTCTATGGTAAAGAAACATCAATTGACGATATTGTTTCTAATGCCAAGCGTTTTCCAATGATGGCGGAACATCAAGTAATCATAGTTAAAGAAGCGCAAGAACTTTCTAGAACAATTGAAAATTTGATTACTTATGTAGAGAATCCACAACCTACAACAGTTTTAGTAATCTGCTATAAATACAAAAAGTTAGATAAGCGTAAGAAACTGTATAAAGCTGTTCAAAAAAATGGGGTGCTTTTTGAAAGTAAAAAACTCTATGAAAACCAAGTAGCAGATTGGATTAGAAAGGTATTGAATGGTAAAAAATATCAAATTTCGCCAAAAGCTTCTGCTTTATTAGTTGAGTTTTTAGGGACCAACTTAAGTAGGATAAATAATGAGTTAGAAAAGCTTTTTTTAGTAGTGCCGGAAGGCTCGGAAATTACTCCGGCACATATTGAAGAGCATATTGGTATAAGTAAAGACTATAATAATTTTGAATTAAAAAAAGCAATAGGGGAGCGCAACATTGCTAAGGCTGGTAAGATTGTCACTTATTTTTCGCAGAACCCCAAAGACAATCCATTTGTTTTAACAGTTACTTTATTACACAGTTTTTTTACGCAACTTTTACAATATCATGGTTTAAACGACCATTCCTCTAAAAGTGTTGCTTCTGCGCTAAAAGTAAGCCCCTATTTTGTTAGTGAATATCAAGTTGCTGCAAAAAACTACCCTATGAAAAAAGTAAGTAAGATTGTTTCTAACTTACGCGAATTGGATTTAAAAGGCAAGGGAGTGAACGCACAAAACATGAGTCACCCAGATTTGCTAAAGGAGCTTTTAGTAAAGATTATTTAAAATATTAGAATAAGAAACCTTTGGACTCACTTCGACAAGCTCAGTGCAAGTCGTTCAAGGTGAAAGTAACTATCGTTTATGTAGTATAACTATAATTACTTTTTATCTAAGCTATATTTTCCAGGACCAACAAGCCCAATTACAATAAAAGCCAAAAGATATAGTAGGGCTTTCTCTTGAACTTTAAAGGGGTCGGAAAAATGAACTGCAAAATATGCAACTGCCATTGTAATTGCAGCAGGGATAGAAGCTAACCTAGTTTTATAACCAATAATTATTAAAATAGGAGCTATAAATTCTCCCATTACTGCTAAGAAAAGTGATGGTGTTGAGCCAATTCCTAATGGGTTTGGGAATTCGAAATTACCGGCAATTAGTTTTTGAAATTTGCCCAATCCATGGCCAAATATCATCATTAGAGAAACACCAATCCTTAAAAGTGCTAGTCCAATATTTGTTAAAAATGATGTTTTCATTTAAAAGGGGGAATAATTTAATTTCTGCAAATTAACATTTTTATTGAATCTATTTCAATTCAACTCTAAATATCTAAATGAAACTAAAAAAACCAAAAAAACAATATTGATGTTAACTAGCTTATTTTACCTAAGCTTTGGAAAGTCAATAGGATTAACTTCATGCATTATATCATATACCTTTTCAAAAATATCCTCAGCATTAGGTTTTGAAAAATAATCACCATCAGTTGCATAAGCTGGGCGATGTGCTTTTGCAGTTAGTGTTTGTGGCTTACTATCTAAATACTTGTAACCTTCTTGTTTTTCAAGAATTTCTTGTAGCAAGTATGCAGAACACCCACCAGGCACGTCTTCATCGATTATTAGGAGTCTATTGGTTTTTTGAAGACTCTGTACCACATCATGATTAATATCAAACGGGAGTAATGACTGTGCGTCTATAACTTCTGCATCAATACCAACTTCTTTTAATTCTTCAGCAACTGTTTGTACGATTCGTAATGTTGAACCGTATGATAATAATGTAATATCTGTTCCCTTTTTTAAAGTTTCCACAACCCCAATCGGAGTGCAAAATTCACCAAGATTAGTAGGTTTATCTTCTTTTAA
>CAYTRI010000106.1:0-2562 GCA_964440105.1 uncultured Flavobacteriaceae bacterium | reverse complement strand
CCTTCAAGTCCTTGATTTACATCACCAATGTTACCTGTATCTTCTCCAAACACCAAGGCATTAGGGTGTTTTTCAAAAAGCTTATCAAAATTATCACGCAATATAATTCTACCGTCAACTTTTTCAGAAGAATCATTGTAATTTGGAAGAACTTGTTCTAAAGTAGTCGCATTTTCGGAGAGTTCAGAATAGAGGTGAGAACTAAATACAGGTTGTACTTCTTCCATAAATTTAGAAATCCAAGCTTGTAAAGTTTTCTTTTCTTGAGTTTTCTCACCAATTACATATCGTAATACCTTACGAGCATGTGAGGCTAAATCTTTTTTAATAGGTTCCTCTATGGCTATTAAATCGTTTTTCACTTTAGTAATAAAACTACGATTAGGGCTTTTATCTGCAACTTGGCCTATTAAAGCAACTAAGTTCTTTTTTTCTGAAACATGAGGTTTTAGAAAATCATTCCAAGCTGTTTTCTTAGCGCTTCTCACTTTTTGCTTTATACTTTTTTCTAAGGCTTTTAATTCTTCTTCAGTAGCTATGTTTTTATCAAGAATCCATTTTCTAAAACGCTTATTACAATCATTTTCACGTTCCCATTCTAAGCGTTCTTGAGATTTATAACGTTCATGGGAACCAGAAGTTGAATGCCCTTGTGGCTGTGTGAGTTCTGTTACATGAATTAATACCGGAACATGCTCATCGCGTGCTATATCTGATGCATTTTCATAGGCGTGAATAAGTGCTGTATAATCCCAGCCCTGCACTTTTAGAATTTCATAGCCTTTGTTGTCTTCATCGCGCTGAAATCCTTTTAGAATTTCTGAGATATCACTTTTTGTTGTGTGGTATTTTGCCGGAACAGATATTCCATATGCATCATCCCAAACACTGATAACCATTGGTACTTGTAAAACACCTGCGGCATTAAAAGCTTCGAAAAAATGACCTTCACTTGTACTTGCATTCCCGATAGTACCCCAAGCAACTTCATTTCCATTATTAGAAAAATTTGAAGTATCTATACCTGAGACTTTACGATATATTTTAGACGCTTGGGCAAGCCCTAACAGTCTAGGCATTTGACCAGCGGTACAGGAAATATCTGCACTACTATTTTTTTGTTTAGTCAAATTCTTCCAAGTGCCATCTTCATTTATACTATGAGTCATAAAGTGACCACCCATCTGGCGACCAGCACTCATAGGGTCTTTAGTTATATCTGTTGTTGCATAGAGCCCGTGAAAAAAAGATTCTGGATTTAGATGCCCCAAGGCCATCATAAAAGTTTGATCTCTATAATAACCGCTTCTAAAATCTCCATTTTGGAATGCTCTTGCCATGGCAAGTTGTGGTAATTCTTTACCATCACCGAAAATTCCAAACTTTGCTTTTCCGGTAAGTACTTCTCGTCTTCCTAAAAGACTACATTCCCTACTGGTAACTGCAATTTCATAATCACTCAAGATTTGAGCTTGAAAATCATCAAATGAAATTTCATTATCTGTCTTAGGGTCTGTTTTCATAAATGAAGCATGAATTTTTGCAAAAATAAGAATTTACCATCTATTTTACTAACGAAAAAGAATTGTAAATATTTACAAAATCACAAAAAAATGTTAGTAAAATAATGAATATGAAAAAATAATAGTGATTATAGAGGTCGATTTTGATAATATATCAAAGTTAAAACCATTTTCTAGTGAAGAGTCCTGTAAGTGTTCTTGGGCTTATAGTGACAATAAATCGAATACTCTGACCGTAGTCTGGTTGGGAAATTTCCCATCCTTTGTTTGAATATAATGGAAAGTATAATTCAAAATAATCTGTAACTAAGTTTAAGCGAATCCCAGAATCATACACAAATCGAGCACTTTCACCTCTGTCTGCTATCATACCTACATCACCATATAACTCTATCCATCTCCAAATATTAAAACTAGCATTTGTTGTTGCTATCCAGTCGCTACCAAATTGATCATCAAACCTCGATTTAAACCCACCTTCGGCGATAATAATCTGTTGGCTATATATGCCACTTCCTTCAGAACGTCCTAGATAACCCAAATCAAAAAGATAATCTGTTGGTCTGTCTAAGGCATAACTAAAGAAATCTGAATTGGTTTTATTGCGTATAAACTTTCCAGCATAAAATCTAAGATTTAACTGGCGATTACTTTCAAAAAGTTTACGATACTCTAGCTCAACAGAAGCCTTTGTAAATTCACTTGAGTGTTGAAAATCTATTAACGAAGATTTATAGTTAATGATATCATTATCAACATTAAAATAACGAACGTTAAACACACTATAATCTGGATTATTTTCTAAATCTAAATCATCAGAATTATTAGCTAGAACAGATGGATCAATATTCCTAAAAACATTACGATGCCTAAAAAGTAAAACCTGTCTTTTATTGGATATTAAATCATCTGGGCGCCATGCAAGACTTATAGCTGGAGTAATAGTTGTAAATCTAGAATTTTCTTGAAAATGAGAGGTACTTGCACCTAAGCTATAATTGGAAACATAAAGCCCGCTTTTACCATGATATTTACGGTA
>CAYTRI010000105.1:0-8516 GCA_964440105.1 uncultured Flavobacteriaceae bacterium | reverse complement strand
GTAATTTTTTTCATAAATGATAGTTTTCTCTTTTAAACTAATCACCATGACATTACGCAGGTTTTAATATGTAAGAATTTAGGGACAATAAATAAAACCGCAATATATTTAAAAATATACAATGGAATTAAATGCATAATTAGTTTTTATCTATCAAAACTCCTATTTTATTCGATAAAACGCAGATACATCGACCTTAATTGTATTCATTTTAATTTACGTTAATATTTCATAATTAGATTTTTTCTTGTGAGAAATTATTAACAATTTCATATTTATTAGAAACAGTGTTTTGCCCAAAGTCACTGATAATGGTTGGAATTAAATAATCATTATGTCCTGACATTGAATCCAATTCATTATAAATTGATAATTTCGCGCAAATTTTTTAAATGAGTTTTGAAACAGAAATAGCGCGAAGAAGAACTTTTGGTATTATATCTCACCCAGATGCAGGTAAAACGACATTAACCGAAAAGTTATTATTATTTGGAGGTGCAATTCAAGAAGCTGGAGCTGTAAAAAACAATAAAATTAAAAAAACAGCTACAAGCGATTTCATGGAAATTGAAAGGCAACGTGGCATTTCTGTAGCTACTTCAGTTCTTGCATTTATTTATAATGATAAGAAAATCAATATTTTAGACACCCCTGGACACAAAGATTTCGCTGAAGATACATTTAGAACACTAACAGCTGTAGATAGTGTTATAGTTGTTATTGATGTTGCAAAAGGTGTAGAAGAGCAAACGGAAAAATTAGTAGAAGTATGCCGAATGCGTAATATTCCTATGCTGGTTTTTATAAATAAATTGGATAGAGAAGGAAAAGATGCATTTGATTTACTAGATGAAGTAGAACAAAAATTAGGATTATCTGTTACTCCGCTAAGCTTTCCTATTGGTATGGGATATGATTTTAAAGGTATTTATAACATTTTTGAAAAAAACATTAATCTTTTTAGTGGAAATAGCAAATCTAACATTGAAGAAACCATTGCTTTTGATGATTTAAACAATCCAGAACTTGACAAAATTATAGGAGAAAAAGCTGCAGCTGAACTAAGAGAAAACTTAGAGCTTGTAAATGGTGTATACCCAAATTTTGATAAAGATTCCTATTTAGATGGAAAACTCCAGCCAGTATTCTTTGGCTCTGCATTAAATAATTTTGGAGTTAGAGAGTTATTAGATTGCTTTGTCCAAATTGCACCTACTCCTAGACCTAAAAAGGCAGAAGAACGTGTAGTTAATGCAAATGAGAAAGATTTTTCTGGCTTTGTATTTAAAATACATGCCAATATGGATCCTAAACATAGAGATAGACTAGCTTTTATAAAAATAGTTTCGGGTACTTTTGAGCGCAACAAACCTTACCTACATGTAAGGCATGGGAAAAATTTAAAATTTTCTAGTCCTAACGCCTTTTTTGCTGAAAAAAAACAAATTGTAGATATTTCATATCCAGGTGATATTGTTGGCCTACATGATACAGGAAATTTTAAAATTGGTGATACCTTAACTAATGGAGAAAAGTTAAACTATAAAGGAATTCCAAGTTTTTCCCCAGAACATTTTCGTTATATCAATAATGCAGATCCCATGAAATCCAAACAGCTATATAAGGGTATAGATCAGCTAATGGATGAAGGTGTTGCACAATTATTCACTCTTGAATTAAATGGGAGAAAAGTAATTGGTACAGTTGGCGCACTTCAGTATGAAGTCATACAATATCGCCTAGAACACGAATATGGGGCAAAATGTACTTATGAAAATTTTCCGGCGCATAAAGCCTGTTGGGTTCAACCAGAAAGTGATAATGAAGAATTCAAGGAATTTAAGCGCGTAAAACAGCGTTTTCTTGCAAAAGATAAACGTGGACAGCTTGTATTTTTAGCAGACTCTCAATTTTCATTACAAATGACTCAGCAAAAATATCCTAGTGTGAAACTACATTTTACTTCTGAGTTTGAATAATTATTTTCACATATATAATTACCAAAAAATGTATAAAAACTAGTTTATCTTAGTTTTTGTAATTTACTGGCTGTTAACCAATTAATAAAATATTATGACAAACGAATCAAACAAACCACCAGTATGGTTTTGGGTAGTTAGTGTTATTGCTCTTTTATGGAACCTAATGGGAGTATTTAGTTACTTAAATCAGGCTTATAATCAAGTGGAAATGTTAGAAGTTATGAGCCAAGAACAAAGAACAGTTTTCGAAGCAATTCCCGCTTGGGCAACTGGGGCCTTTGCTATTGCTGTTTTTGCGGGTTTTATTGCCTGTATAGCTTTATTGCTTAGAAAAAAATGGGCACGCCCTTTATTTATAGTTTCGCTTATTGCTGCAGTATCGCAATTTACGCATTGGTTATTTATTAATAACGCAGTAGAAGCATTTGGACTAGGCGCTTATGGCATGCCTGTAGCTGTTGTAGCAATTGGATTATTCCTAATATTCTTTTCTAAGAAAGGTATTTCTAAGGGTTGGCTTAAATAATTGTACAACTTTACATGAAAAAAACCCCTAACTCTAGAGTTAGGGGTTTTTTTATGCTTCACCAGCTGGTCCAAAATTAAGCGGAATTGTAGGTTGCTCATAATCTTTAATTGTACCATTAGCTTTTTCAAAGCGTTGCACATTGTCATTCAAAGCTTTTAAAAACTTCTTAGCATGCTGTGGTGTTAAAACAATTCTACTTTTAACCTTTGCCTTTGGAGCTCCAGGCATCATACTAATAAAGTCAACCACAAACTCTGAAACTGAATGATTAATTATTGCCAAATTGGAATAAATACCCTCAGCAGTTTTTTCATCCAGCTCTATGTTTATCTGTTTTTGATTTTGTTTCTTTTCTGCCATTATATACTTTGTATTAAAAAGAAACCCTGACGATTAGGTCAGGGTTTCATATAATTTAGAATTTGAATTCCTCTTTTCGAGCCATTATTTCATCATACTCCTCTTTTGAGCCAACAATGATATTTTCATAATCTCGCATACCTGTACCTGCAGGAATTTTGTGCCCTACAATTACATTTTCCTTTAATCCTTCTAAAGTATCTACTTTACCACTTACAGCAGCTTCGTTTAATACCTTAGTTGTTTCTTGGAAAGATGCAGCAGAAATAAATGATTTAGTCTGCAACGAAGCTCTAGTAATACCTTGAAGTATTGGAGTAGCTGTAGCTGCTACAGCATCTCTCGCTGTTACTAAATTTTTATCTGCTCTTTTTAACAAGGAGTTTTCATCTCTTAACTCTCGAGCTGTGATAATTTGTCCAGCTTTTAAGTTTTCTGATTCACCAGCTTCTTCTACAACTTTCTTTCCAAAAATTTCATCATTCTCACGGATAAAATCTTTTTTATGAATTAGTTGATTTTCTAAGAAAATAGTATCTCCAGAATCTTGTATCCTTACTTTACGCATCATCT
Source organism: uncultured Flavobacteriaceae bacterium (assembly GCA_964440105.1). GTDB lineage: Bacteria > Bacteroidota > Bacteroidia > Flavobacteriales > Flavobacteriaceae > Croceitalea. Next base: position 5,072 of record CAYTRI010000105.1, on the reverse strand, counting down.
GTCTAACAACAACCTCAAAATGCTTATCATTAATTTTTACACCCTGTAAACGATATACTTCTTGTACTTCATTAACTAAATATTGTTGTACCGCTGAAGGACCTTTAATTGCTAAAATATCTTCTGGAGTAATAGAACCATCTGATAGTGGCATACCGGCACGTACATAATCATTTTCTTGAACCAAGATTTGATTAGAAAGCTTCACTAAGTATTTCTTGATTTCACCTAGTTTAGACTCAATAATAATTTCTCTGTTACCTCTTTTGATTTTCCCAAAAGAAACCACACCATCAATCTCAGAAACTACAGCTGGGTTTGATGGGTTACGAGCTTCAAATAATTCTGTAACTCTAGGAAGACCACCGGTAATATCACCTGCTTTAGCAGATTTACGTGGAATCTTAACTAAAGTTTTTCCTTCTTTGACTTTCTCTCCATCATCCACCATTATATGTGAACCAACTGGTAAATTATAAGAACGTAGTGTTTCTCCTTTTGCATCTTGAATTAATAAAGTTGGAATCAACTTCTTATTTCTAGATTCAGAGATTACCTTTTCCTGGAAACCAGTTTGCTCATCTATCTCTACTTGGTAAGTAATACCTTGTTCGATATTTTCATAAGCAATTTTTCCAGTAAACTCAGAAACAATTACACCATTATAAGGATCCCAAGAACAAATTACATCACCTTTCTTAATTTTTGCTCCGTTCTTAATAGAAAGAATAGAACCATAAGGAATATTATTTGTGCTTAAAGTGATACCTGTTTTTGCATCTACAACCTTAATCTCAGAAGTTCTAGATATTACAATTGTAGATTTACCACCTTCACCATTATCACCTTCAACTGTTCTTAAATCTTCAATTTCAGCAACACCATCAAACTTAGCTTCCAACTTATTATCCTCAGAAATGTTACCTGCAATACCACCTACGTGGAAAGTACGCAATGTTAATTGTGTACCAGGTTCTCCAATGGATTGAGCAGCAACTACACCTACAGCTTCACCTCTTTGTACCATTTTATTGGTAGCTAGGTTACGACCATAACATTGGGCGCAGATACCTTTTGGAGCCTCACAAGTTAATGCCGAACGAACCTCTACATTCTCAATTGAAGAAGCTTCTATTTTAGCTGCGTCCGCTTCATTAATTATTTGACCTGCACTCAATAATTCTTCCTGAGTAATTGGGTCATAAACATCATGTAATGAAACACGACCTAAAATACGTGCACCTAGAGTTTCGACAACCTCTTCGTTTTTCTTTAAAGCTTTAACTTCTATTCCTCTTAGTGTTTCACAATCTTCAATATTGATTATTACATCTTGAGAAACATCTACCAAACGACGCGTTAAGTAACCTGCATCCGCAGTTTTTAAAGCTGTATCCGCAAGACCTTTACGAGCACCGTGAGTTGAAATAAAGTATTCTAAAATTGACAATCCTTCTTTAAAGTTAGAAAGAATTGGATTTTCAATAATTTCACCACCACCTGCAGTCGATTTTTTAGGTTTCGCCATTAGACCACGCATACCTGTTAACTGGCGAATCTGCTCCTTAGAACCCCTTGCACCAGAATCAAGCATCATGTATACCGAGTTGAAACCTTGGTTATCTTCTCTAATACGTTTCATAGCTAACTCTGTTAACTGTGCATTAGTAGATGTCCAAACATCAATTACTTGATTGTATCGTTCGTTGTTGGTAATAAGACCCATGTTATAGTTAGCCATAATACCGTCAACTTGACCGTTAGCTTCCTCAATCATATCAATTTTTTCCTTAGGAATAATAATATCTCCTAAACTGAAGGACAATCCACCCTTAAAAGCGAATTGATATCCCATGGTCTTAATCTTATCTAAGAATTCAGATGTTCTTGGAACATCAGTTACAGCTAAAATATCACCAATGATATTTCTAAGTGCTTTCTTATTCAGTACTTGATTAATAAAACCAGCTTCTACAGGAACGTGAGTGTTAAATAAGACTCTACCTACTGTAGTTTCTATTATTTGACTAACTAACTCCCCTTCTTCATTAAAGTCTTTTGCACGCACTTTAATACCTGCATTCAAATTAACTTTCTTTTCATTAAAAGCAATTTCAACTTCTTCAGCTGAATAAAAAGTTAATCCTTCACCTATTATAGGTAATTCCTTTGTAGACTTACGATGCTTGGTCATATAATATAGACCAAGTACCATATCTTGAGAAGGTACTGTAATAGGAGAACCATTTGCTGGGTTCAGTATATTTTGAGAAGCCAACATTAATAATTGTGCTTCTAATATAGCCTCAGGTCCTAATGGTAAATGTACTGCCATCTGGTCACCATCAAAATCTGCATTAAATGCAGTACATGCTAATGGGTGTAAACGGATAGCTTTACCTTCAATAAGTTTTGGTTGGAATGCTTGAATACCTAAACGGTGAAGTGTAGGAGCTCTGTTCAATAGAACTGGATGACCTTTCAATACGTTTTCAAGAATATCCCAAACTACAGGCTCTTTTTTATCTATAATCTTCTTAGCAGATTTAACTGTCTTTACAATACCTCTTTCTATCAGTTTTCTGATTACAAAAGGTTTGTATAATTCAGCAGCCATATCTTTAGGAAGTCCACATTCATATAAATTTAATTCTGGACCAACAACAATTACAGAACGTGCAGAATAATCAACACGCTTACCTAGTAAGTTTTGACGGAAACGACCTTGCTTACCTTTTAAAGAATCTGAAAGAGATTTTAAAGGTCTATTTGATTCTGTCTTAACAGCAGATGCTTTTCTTGTATTATCAAATAAAGAATCTACAGATTCTTGAAGCATCCTTTTCTCGTTACGTAAGATAACTTCTGGAGCTTTAATCTCCATTAATCGCTTTAAACGATTGTTTCTGATAATTACTCTACGATATAAATCATTTAAATCTGAAGTAGCAAAACGACCACCATCTAATGGAACTAATGGACGAAGTTCTGGTGGAATTACCGGAACTACTTTCATAATCATCCACTCTGGATTGTTTTCACGATTATCTTGAGATTCACGTAAAGCTTCAACAACTTGAAGTCTTTTTAATGCTTCAGTCTTACGTTGTTTTGAAGTTTCAGTATTGGCTTTATGTCTTAATTCATAAGACAATTGTTCTAAGTCAATTCTACCTAATAAATCGATTAGACATTCAGCTCCCATCTTAGCTATAAACTTATTAGGGTCAGAATCCTCTAAATATTGATTTTCAGCAGGAATTGTTTCTAAAATATTAAGGTACTCTTCTTCAGTTAAGAAATCCATTTTATTGATTTCTTCTCCTTCTGGACCTTTAGCCACACCTGTTTGAATTACTACGTAACGTTCGTAGTAAATAATCATGTCTAATTTCTTAGACGGAAGACCAAGTAAGTATCCTATTTTGTTTGGAAGCGAACGGAAATACCAAATATGTGCAACAGGTACAACCAAGTTGATGTGCCCTACTCTATCACGACGTACTTTCTTCTCTGTTACTTCAACACCGCAACGGTCACAAACAATACCACGATAACGAATACGTTTGTATTTTCCGCAGGCACATTCATAATCCTTTACAGGACCAAAAATACGCTCACAAAACAACCCGTCACGTTCTGGCTTGTGCGTTCTATAGTTAATAGTTTCTGGTTTTAAAACTTCACCTCTTGACTCTCCCAAAATTGATTCTGGAGAAGCTAATCCGATTGAAATTTTATTAAACCTCTTTGGTGCGTTATTATCTTTTATTCTAGCCATAATGCTATAAAGATGAAAATGTTAAAAAATGTTCTCTTTTAATAGTCTTTCAACTATTCTACTATTCTTCTAATCTAATATCTAAGCCCAAACCTTTAAGTTCGTGCATTAATACATTAAAAGATTCTGGTAATCCAGGTTCTGGCATAGTTTCACCTTTTACGATTGACTCGTAGGTTTTTGCTCTACCAATAACGTCATCAGATTTTACTGTTAAGATTTCGCGCAGGGTAGCAGAAGCTCCATAAGCTTCTAGTGCCCAAACCTCCATCTCACCAAAACGCTGACCACCAAATTGTGCTTTACCACCCAATGGTTGTTGAGTAATCAACGAGTATGGTCCAATAGAACGTGCGTGCATTTTATCATCAACCATATGACCTAACTTCAACATATAAATAATACCTACTGTTGCAGCTTGATCAAATCGCTCTCCTGTTCCACCATCATAAAGATGTGTGTGTCCAAATCTTGGTACTCCAGCTTCGTCAGTTAATGCATTAATCTGCTCTAATGTAGCACCATCAAAAATTGGTGTACCATATTTACGACCAAGTTTTTCACCTGCCCAACCAAGAACAGTCTCATATATCTGACCGATGTTCATACGAGAAGGTACCCCTAATGGATTCAATACAATATCTACCGGAGTTCCATCTTCTAAGAAAGGCATATCTTCTTGACGCACGATTCTAGCAACAATACCTTTGTTACCATGACGTCCTGCCATTTTATCACCAACTTTAAGCTTACGCTTTTTAGCGATATAAACTTTAGCCAACTTCATAATTCCCGCTGGTAATTCATCACCAACAGAAATAGTAAACTTGTCTCTTCTTAGATTACCTTGAAGGTCATTCAATTTAATCTTATAGTTGTGAAGTAAATCCGCAACATGAGCATTTGTTTTATCATCAGTAGTCCAGCTTCCACCTACTAAGTGGGCGAAATCATCTACTGAGTTCAACATCTTGATGGTATACTTCTTGCCTTTTGGAAGCACTTCTTCTCCCAAATCGTTCATAACACCTTGCGAGGTCTTTCCACTAATTAAGGTAAAAAGTTTCTCTACAAGAACGTCTTTAAGCTGTTCAAACTTCACTTCATAGTCCATCTCTAAATTAGAGATAGCTTCTTTATCTTCTGAACGCTTTCTTTTATCCTTAATAGAACGTGAGAATAACTTCTTATCAATAACAACACCTCTTAATGAAGGCGAAGCTTTTAATGAAGCATCTTTTACATCACCTGCTTTATCACCAAAGATTGCACGAAGTAATTTTTCTTCTGG
>CAYTRI010000104.1:4675-8517 GCA_964440105.1 uncultured Flavobacteriaceae bacterium | reverse complement strand
TCGGTCCATAGTACATCATCTTTTAAAAAATGATGTCTGAGCGGTAGTGCAAATTGTATAATAAGATATACTCCTAGAACACCCAATAACCATTGGTAACCTTTGGGTTTTTCTTCAGCCTGTATTACAGAAACATTCTTCTTTACAAGGAATAAATTACGAATGGTTTGAGGCTTAAAAAAGAAAACACAAAATGCAATAGATAAGTAGGGGAAAATACCGATTCTGAATACAAAACTATTGAACAGGTGAAAGAATATGGACAAAGCAAAGGCTACTTTTCTAGTAGGTTTAAACAATAATGCAGGAATAATTAAAAGGTCGAAAAGAATACCGAAAACAGCAATAATTTTATGTGTCCAAGCTTGTTGTAAAACTTCACCCACAAGAAAATAATCTTTCTTGCTCGCCATTAAAATTTCAATAATGCTATAATCTAGCCAATCGCCATATAATTTAGCTACTGCAGCGTAGGTATAAACGATAAATAACTGCGTTATAATTAACCACCGGACGTAATTAAACATACTATCGCTTTCTAAAGATGGGTTTAGTTTCGCATCTAAAGAAAAACTACGATTAGCGGGCAAAAAAGCCATTATAAATGCCAAAAGCATTAATAAATAGTAATGGTTATTGTAGGAGGTCTTCTGCATGAGATATACTCCTGCCCACATAAAAGCAAAAGTTAGCGCCGCATACCTGTATTTATATCCAATAGTTATAAGAACTCCGCAAAGCCCCATGATAAAAAAGTAGCAGTACATTCCATTGCCAGGCAAAGGTTGTAACCACTCAAAACCGATAAATGAAAAGTTGAATTGGGGTTCTATAAACGTTTTTCTTACCCAACCAGTGATGATGGCGCCAAAACATTCTGCACAAACCAATAGGCCATAAAAAACCCTGAAAACAATAAGCTGTGCATTGTCAATTCTCTTAAATAAAAATTGATTCAACATTTAGTCTGCAATTAATGCTAATGAAGCTTTTCTGTCCTTTGCTAGCTGTTGTTTTAAATCTTCAACAGAATCAAATTTGTGTTCATCACGCAAATGATGTAGTAGTTCTACCTTTATTTTTTTATCATAAAGGTCTTGGTTCAAGTCAAAAAAATGAACTTCAATACTTTTTTCTTTTCCTTCAACCGTAGGATTAAAACCAATATTCATCATGCCATGATAGGTTTTTCCTTCAATAAGACTTCGAACAACATAAACCCCGTTTTTTGGAATGAGCTTATACGGTTCTTTAATTTTAATATTCGCAGTAGGAAAACCTAATTGCCTACCTAATCCCTTACCCTTTTTTACAATGCCAGTTAACATAAAAGCATAACCCAGATAAGAGTTTGCCGTGGCAATATCTGCTTCTTCTAGAGCTGTTCTTATTTTGGTAGAACTTACTGAGACTTCATCAACTTCTTGAGCAGATATTTCTTCTACCTCAAAATCTAAAGTATTGCCAAAAGTAATTAGGTCGTTAATGTTAGCATTTCTATTTCTGCCAAAGCGGTGGTCATAACCAATGATAATTCTTTTTGCTTTTAGTTGATTCACCAAAATATCGCGAACAAACTCGATGGCGGATAAACGAGAAAACTCTTTGGTAAATGGGTGAACAATAACATAATCTAAACCTAGGCTTTCTAATATTTCTATTTTTTCATCTAGGGTATTTAGTAGTTTTAGATTACTCTCTTTTTGTAAAACCATTCTAGGGTGAGGAAAAAAGGTTACTAAAACAGAATTTAAATTTGCATGTTTGGCATTATTTATGAGACGTTCCAGTATCTGGCGATGACCAATATGTACCCCATCAAACGTACCTATAGTAATTGCTGTAGGAAGTGTATTTTTGAACTTAGAAATTCCTTGGATTGTTTCCACTAGATGCTAAAAAATAAAAAGGCTTAAATTTATGACCGCTTATCCCCCTAGAATGAGAGCTAAATTACAGTTTGTTTTATCAATATCCATATTTTTTGTTGCCTTTTGTGGATGGTCTCAAGATGCTTACTGGAAATCGATAGCTGCAAATGCAGAAGATAAAATAGAGGAAGAGGTAGAAAAATCTTCAATGTTTGATTTTGAAGAAGTTGTCTTTAAAAACAAACTTAATAAAACGGCACAAACAGCATCTAATGCCTTAATCTATTTTCCTAAAGCTTCTGGAGAATTAATAGGCTTTACTGTTAAAGAAACTCCTGTTTTTCACCCTATTTTAGGAGCAAAATATCCACAAATAAAATCATACACTGGGTGGAGTCCAGATAAAAAGCATAAAATCCGTTTTAGCACTTCTCCAAAAGGCATTCAAGGGATGCTTATTTCTGTATCTGATGATAAAAAGGCAACTTTTATTGAAAAGAGCAAAGATTCGGAAAGCTATATTGCCTATAGTGGTAAAAGTAGATTTTTAGACAAGAATGGTTTTGAATGCAAGACAGTTGATATACAAAAAGCAGCAACACCCTCAATTCCTAAAACCTTAGTTAATGACCAAACTTTACGAACATATAGAATAGCGGTATCTGCAACCGGAGAATACACGCAATTTCATGGAGGAACTGTAGCAGATGCATTAGCAGCAATAAATGCAACACTTACTCGCGTAAATGAAGTTTTTGAGACTGATTTAAGTGTACAATTACAGCTTGTTGCAAATAATGACTTGGTAATTTTTACTGATCCAAATACTGATCCCTATAATGGAAATTTAAATGCTCAAGCGCAGAGCACATTAACTGCTGAAATTGGAGAAGCTAATTATGATGTTGGGCATGTTTTTCAGAATGCTGCAAATAATGGTAATGCTGGTTTTATCGGTTCTGTTTGTTCAGATAACAGAAAAGGGAGTGCTTTTTCTTCGGGGATTAATCCACAAGGAGATTTGTTTGATATTGATTTTGTAGCACACGAATTAGGACATCAATTTGGAGCAAACCACACTTGGTCTTTTGAAACTGAGGATACTGGAGTACAAGCCGAGCCTGCTAGCGGTACCACAATAATGGGATATGCTGGGATTGTGGAAGGTAATAATGTAGCACCAAATGGAGATGATTATTTCCACTATAATAGCATCCTACAAATCACAGATTACTTACAAACAACGAGTTGTGCTCAGACAAACTCTTTAACAAACTCTCCACCAGTAATTGCACCAATCCCAGATTATAGCATCCCCAAAGGAACTGCTTTTGTTTTGTCTGGTAATGTTACGGATGTTGATGCTGGAAACATATTAACCTATACGTGGGAGCAGATAGACGATGGGGTGGTGGTGACTAGTACTTTTGGTCCAGAAAATGTTAGTGGAGCAAATTTTAAGTCTCAGAAACCAACAACTGAACCAGAAAGGTATTTTCCAAAGTTAGAGCGTATCGTTTCTGGGAATTTGACACAAACTGAACCAGAGGAAAGTTCTGCTTGGGAAACTGTTGCTACTATTGAACGAGAATTTAATTTTGCATTTACTGCAAGGGATAATGCTATTGGTGGTGGTCAAGTAACCTCAGAGTTGGTAAAAGTAAATACAATTAATGCAATAGGTCCATTTGTAGTTACGTCACAATCAACTAATGAAGTGTACCAAGCAGGTAGTATCCAACAAATTACTTGGGATGTCGCTAATACCAACCAAGCACCAGTTAATACACAATTGGTAGATATTTTTCTTTCTAATGATGGTGGTGTAACTTTTCCTTTTCTAATAGCCGATGATATTCCAAATACAGGTGTTGCTGATGTTCAATTGCCAGGACAAGCTACAAGCTCCGCTAGAGTAATGATTAAGGCATCTAATAATATTTTCTTAGCGGTAAATACTTCAAACTTTAC
>CAYTRI010000104.1:0-4575 GCA_964440105.1 uncultured Flavobacteriaceae bacterium | reverse complement strand
TAAGACCAAGAAATGACTGTGGCATAGGAAATTTTGGTACTCCTTTTAGTTTTACAACATCCTCGGTTACGTGTACAGAAATAGATGCTAGGAATTTGCCTATAGAAATTTCTGCCGGTAACGCTTCTACAATTACTTCAACCATAAGTGTTTTACAAGATTTACCAATTTCAGATTTAGATATTAATCTAGAAGTTTCACATTCTTTTTTGGAGGACTTGATAATTACACTTACCTCACCTTCGGGCACTACAATTACACTTTTATCTAAAAACTGTGGAAACCTTAATAATATTAATGCTGTTTTTGATGATGATGGTGCACTAATTAGTTGTTCCAATGCAGCTCCGGCCATAAATGGAACACTTAAACCGCTAGGCTCTTTAAGTTCTTTTAATGGAGAATCTTCTCTTGGCGATTGGGTACTGCAAATTGAAGATACTGCTAATGGAGATGGGGGGTCTTTAGATTCGTTCTCCCTAGAACTTTGTGTAGAAGGTATATTGCGACCAGATGATGATGAAGACGGTGTTTTTGATGATGGAGATGATTTATGTTTGGGAACACCAAAGGGAGTTGAGGTAGATGTAAATGGATGTGCTATTTATAGATTTGCTAATGATAATTTTAATATTAAAGTACAGAGTGAATCTTGTAGAAATAATGATGATGGCTCTATTGAAATTGAAGCTATTGACGACGCCATAATGTATTCAGCAACTTTAATTGGAGCTAATGGAACTTTTAACGAAGATTTTACTGATGTATTTGCATTTGAAAACCTAATAGGAGGTAATTATCAGTTATGCATTACTGGAACAAATGGAACTATTGTTTATGAAGAAAGTTGTTTTGATATTGTTGTGGGCGAACCTGAAGTTTTAGAGGTTGCATCTGTATTAATTGAAAATACGCTTCAGGCAACTTTAAACCTTCAAGGGAGTACTTTGTATAATGTAGAATTGAATGGAGTAGTTACTCAAACCGAAAATTCTGAAGTAATACTAGACCTTAAGCCAGGTGCAAATCAGCTTAAAGTATTTACAAATCTGCCATGTCAAGGTAGTTTTGAAGAATCCATATTTGTTTCGAATACACCGATTATTTATCCAAACCCGGTTAATGAAAAACTAAATGTCTTTATAAATCAAGAACTAGAAAATGTAGACGTTCAGCTATTTGATATCAATGGACGTTTAATATATCAAGAATCAGAAAATTTAGAAGGAACAACTTTTGAAGTTGGTTTTGATACATTTCCTTCAGGCATTTATTTTTTAAGAGTGAGTGGAATAAATTTTAAAGAAGATTTTAAGGTTCTAAAAAAATGAGATTGAGGTATTTTTCTTTATTGTTTGTGCTTATGTCTTTAGCTTGTAAAAAAGACAAGGTTTCTAAATCTCCAGAAGGTGCTATTTTAGTTTTTCCTTTACAGAATTCTGAATGCACTACTGGTGTTAGTGTAAATGAGACTTTGAGTCAAGTAACGTTTGAATGGCAACCTGCTGCAAATACAGAATTGTATGTTTTAAGTGCGGTAAATTTAAATACAAATACGCCTCAAACTATAACAACAGCTGCAACTTCTGCAAGTTTATCTATTGAAAAAGGAGCTCCTTATTCTTGGACAGTTACCTCTTCAAATTCTGATTCAGATATTACTGCAGCTAGTGAGAATTGGTTATTTTATAATGCTGGACCTCAGGTAAATTATGCGCCATTTCCTGCACAAATAGTTTCACCTGTTTCGGGTAGAACAGTTCAAATGGACCAGAATAACCAAGTGTTACTTAGATGGTCTGGAGCTGATATTGAGGATGACATAATTGGTTTTGAGGTATATTTTTCAGAAACAAATCCGCCAACTACATTATTGAGTGCTACAGATGCTACAACAATGGAAGTTCTTGCTAATGTAAGTTCAGGTGGCACATATTATTGGAGTGTGATTACTACGGATAGTAATGGAAATACTTCAGATTCCGGAATTTATGATTTTAAGGTATTATAAGCTCAAGAACCATTAAACTGGTTCATAGTATTATTAATTCCAGCAAAAACAAAAGAGCGAATTAGTTCACAAGATTTTTTAAAACGTTCTGGTAACACCTTAGTTTCTTCTTCATTCCATTCGCCAAGTACATAATCTACTTGTCTACCCTTTCCAAAATCTGCACCTACTCCAAAACGAAAACGGTTATACTTTGTGGTTTGTAATACATTTTGAGTGTCTTTTAAACCATTATGACCTCCATCACTACCCTTAGTTTTTAAACGGATAGTACCAAAAGGTAAATTAATGTCATCTGTTATAACAAGGATATTTTGTAGAGGAATTTTTTCCTTGTCCATCCAATATCTAATAGCTTTTCCGCTCAAATTCATATATGTAGATGGCTTTAGACAAAGTATACTTCTACCTTTATATTTGAAGGTGGCAATAGCACCTAGTTTAGCATCACTAAAAACAAAATTTTCACTTTCTGCAAGTGCATCTAAAATTTTAAAACCAATGTTATGACGTGTATTTTCATACTTATCGCCAATATTTCCTAACCCAACTACTAAAAACTTTTTCATTAAATCCGTCTCGCTTAGAATTTGATTTTTAGTTTTAAAAATGGATGTTAACCACTTTAGCATGTCCTTGTATTTATTCAAAAATACAAAAGCATCCAAAATCAAGTTTTATCAACTCAATTAGGGATGCTTTTAGTATTATAAAATTTAATTTATTCAGCGCCTTCAGCAGTAGGAGCTTCAGCTGGTGCATCACCACCTTCAGCAGCACCTTCTTCTCCTTCTTCACCTTCTTCCTCTTCTTCGTCTTCAATAGCATTACGGGATGCTTTTACTTGAACGACAGCAGTACTGTCTGGATGAAGAATAGTGAAATCGTCACTTAATAAAGTTTCAACTGCAATTGTATTTCCAATTTTAAGTTGAGAAATGTCAATAGTGATAAAATCAGGTAATAAATCTGGTAAAGCTTTAATAGAAAGTTTTCTTTTTCTAAATAATAAACGACCACCATTTCTTACTCCTGGAGAATTACCTTCTAAACGAACTGGAATCTTCATTGTAACAGCCTTGTCTGCAAACAATTGATAAAAATCAATGTGTAAGATTTTATCTGTTACTGGGTGAAACTGTATGTCTTGCAAAACAGCTTTAAAAGTTTCGCCACCTTCCAACTCAATTACAGCAGTATATGCGTTAGAGGTGTACACTAATTTTTTGAACGAAAGTTCGTCAGCTGAAAAGTGTAATGGTTTTTCCCCTCCGTATAATACGCAAGGGACCTTTCCAGCATTACGTAAGGCTTTGGTAGAAACCTTGCCCACGCTTTCTCTTTGGGATCCTTTGATAGTAATTGACTTCATTATATATATTTAATTTACATTAGAAATTTAGATGATATAGAGGTGTTATGGTGAACACGATGCATAACGTCTGCAAAGAGGTTTGCACAACTCAATACCTTTACTTTATCACTTTTAATTTCACTAGGAATTGAATCTGTTATAATTAATTCCTTTAATTGTGAATTTTCAATTTTTTCATAAGCGTTTCCTGAAAGCAAACCGTGTGTGGTAATTGCTCTAACACTCAAAGCTCCTCTTTCCATCATTAAATCTGCAGCTTTTGTCAATGTGCCAGCAGTATCTACCATATCATCTACAAGAACTACATTTTTTCCTTGAACATCGCCAATTAACTCCATGTGCGAAATTACATTCGCTTTTGCACGTTGCTTATAACAAATAACAACATCACTCTTTAAGGCTTTAGAATAGGAATAAGCTCTTTTTGAGCCACCCATGTCGGGTGAGGCGACACAAAGATTTTCTAAACCTAAATCTTTCAGATAAGGAAGGAATAAAGTTGAGGCAAACAAGTGATCGACAGGTTTTTCAAAAAAACCTTGAATCTGATCAGCATGTAAATCCATTGTTATGATTCGCGTAGCTCCAGCTGCCTCTAACATTTTGGCTACCAACTTTGCAGCAATAGGCACTCTTGGCTTATCTTTTCTGTCTTGTCTTGCCCATCCAAAATAAGGCATAACGGCAGTAATATGTCTTGCTGATGCTCGTTTGGCCGCATCAATCATCAATAACATTTCCATTAAATTATCAGAACTTGGATTGGTAGATCCAATTATAAAAATTCTAGTCCCTCTAATAGATTCTTCAAAAGATGGTTGATATTCTCCATCACTATATCTAGAGAATATAACCTTACCTAATTCGGCACCATAAGAAGCTGCAATTTTCTCGCCTAAAACAGTACTCTGAGTACAAGCAAAAATTTTAGGTTCCGGAACTTGATAAGACATTATAATTAATTAGCGTTGAGCTTTTTAAAGCTAGTTTCTTTTAAGGAGGTGCAAATTTAAAAATTAATCTCGGTTGCTAAAGGATAATTGTATGAATTTTAGTTTTTACAATAAAATTATTTTTTAGCTTTGCAGTCCGTTTAAAGAAAGTAATGCTCGAGTGGCGGAACTGGTAGACGCGCTGGATTCAAAATCCAGTTCCTTTGGAGTGTGGGTTCGATTCCCACCTCGAGTAC
>CAYTRI010000103.1:0-8547 GCA_964440105.1 uncultured Flavobacteriaceae bacterium | reverse complement strand
ATCCATTCTCCTTTAATAAAGCAATGAATTTTGATTCCTCCATGCCATAGGTATTTTCTCCACCTTCAATAACGGTAATACCCCAAGATTTAATTTGAGCCATGGTACCTGGTACATCGTCAGCAAATTGCTTTCTAAGACTATACAATTGGATTCCCACATGCTCTTCCATATAATTATTCTGGTTACAACTAGTAATCAGCATAATTAAGACAATGAGTTTTAAAGCGACTTGCTTTTGCATAATTTTTAAGTTATTAGGTTACCATTTTCATCCCACTCTGCAGTAATATTACGTTTGCTTTGATCTATACATTTTGCAATCCATTCCGGGTCATAAGCAACGCCATGTTGGTCCAAAACATCTTGTGGCACACCATCCCATACATTGGGTTGATTGCCCTTATAGCCTAATTCTTCAATACCTATTTTAGTGGTATAAAAACCAGACATAGTCATGTTCCTAACCATACTAAAAAAGTTTACCCCAAAAGGGCGTTCATTCTCTGGAACTTTTGGATCATAATATGCAATATCATCCAACATAGCTTTTTGTTGAGCTTCTGTTGCAGATTTAAAGACAACACCATTTTCTGTATTGCATTTATGGTCTAACCACATTAAACCACCCTTTAAATCGGTTTGCATTTTTTCTGACTCCGTATCTCTTGCCATAAAATCAATAAAAGAGACCACATCTGCGTCAGATGCGCCCTTATATTTTTCACTAGATGGAAGAATTAAATCGCAAAGTACAACCATGGTTTCCCTTTGATGCTCGTTGAAAAAATCTTCTCCCTCTTTAATTTCAGATAAAATTTTATTCTCATAGTCTGTGCGCCACTTTGCTGGTTCGTGCGCATTAACATCAACAACATTTGGTTTCTCTTCACCAGGTTTACAACCATGAGCAGCAAGACCTGTAGCTACCGAACCCAATGCAATCGCTTTTAAACTTTTTCTTCTATCCATGGTTAAATATTTTGTTTTTTCAATTGTTCAACGATATAATCTGAAGCTCTCCAAGACAGTGCTAAAATTGTCCACGTACAGTTTTTATCTGCTTGAGAAGTAAATACACCAGCGTCTACTATAAACACGTTATCAACATCATGTAATTGGTTATACTTGTTAGTAACAGATGTTTTTGGATTATCTCCCATTCTAGTGGTACCAACCTCATGAATAATAGCACCTGGAGTATGTAAACCATAATCTCTATCCTTACCTGGCTTATCACCCATTAGTTCTCCGCCCATATTGGTCAATATTTCTTCAAAAGTGTCATGGGCATGTTTTGCTTGATTTCTTTCTAAATCTGACCATTTATAATTGAATCTTAGTACTGGTATGCCCCACTCATCAACAACATTAGGGTCAATCTCACAATAATTATCTTTTCTAGCAATTGACTCACCCCTAGCAGATATACCAACGACGGCTCCGTAATACTTTTTAAGATCACTTCTTAAAATATCACCATAGCCTCCTGCTTTTGTTCCAAAAAACTTATTAAAGTCATTCACATTAAAACCAGTTCCATAACTAGGCATCCCCATACCTCCCCATATTTCTAGGTGATATCCACGTGGGAAATCTAATTTAGAATTATCTCCCCACCAAGGAGAATAAATATGCATACCCCCAACACCATCTTCATTGTAGGATACTTTTCTATTCATTAAATCTGGAATAAAGGCAGCTCTATCAGCACCAGTAGAATCGTGAAGATACTTACCAACTATATCACTACTGTTACCCAAACCATTAGGGTGTTGTTTACTTTTAGAATTCATTAAAATTCTAGCAGAACTACAAGCGGAAGCAGCCAAAATAACAGTCTTTCCTTTTAACTTATATTCTTTTCTATCATCTTTACTAATATAGGAAACACCTGTAGCTCTTCCTTCATCATCTGTTGTTACTTCTCTTACTACAGAGTTAACAAAAAGGTCTACCTGGCCTCTACTTTTTTGAGCTGGAAAAATTAAACATGTCCCCGCAGAAAAATCAGCATAAACTTGGCAAGCTCTAGCACACTGCCCGCAGTAAAAACAAACTCCACGATCATTATTAATACGCTTAGTTAACATAGACATCCTAGAAGGATATACTGGTATCCCAGATTTTTTAGCTCCATTGATATAAAATAGTTCGTGCAATCTTGGTTTAGGTGGTGGAAGAAAAAAACCGTCGGGGTCATTAGGAAGACCTTCATTGGTACCAAAAACACCTATCATCTTATCTACCTTATCATAATAAGGTTTTACATCATCATAACCAATTGGCCAGTTATCACCGTAGCCATCCCTATCTTTTCCCTTAAAGTCTTTTGGGCCAAATCTCAGCGAGATACGCCCCCAGTGATTTGTTCTACCCCCAAGCATGTGAGACCTGAACCAATTAAACTTAGTCCCTTCTACATGCGTATAGGGTTCTCCCTCTATATCCCACCCTCCATAGGCTGCATCATAATCCCCAAATGGGCGGTAACGAGTGCCAGCTCCTCTGCGTTCAGATTCATATGGCCAACGCAATTGTGTTTTTTGTTCTGGATCTGCTGGGTCAAAAAATGGGCCAGCTTCCACTACAGCAACTTTTAAGCCAGCATCAGCAAGTACCTTGGTCGCCATACCACCTCCAGCTCCTGAGCCAACAATAATGGCATCATACACGGTAGAATTTTCTATTATCTGCATTTATGTACGTTTTATATTAAAAATCTTTTTTTCAATTCCATTGAAATAATTGAAGCTTATCATTATTATTTGCTACAACTATTATTTCTTTATTACTAACTGTTATTTTGAGTAGGTTTTTGGCATCACCAGAAGCAAAAAAACCAGTTTTACTATAATCCATAGTCTTAAAACCGCCTTTACCATCTCCTATGAGTAACACCCCAATACCAGCATCGCTTCTGGGGGTTTCTATTTCCGAAACATAAAGATTTCCTATTGAAAGGAAATCTAAATTCCCATCGCCATTAAAATCTTCTACTAAAACATCATTGATGTTGGTAAATTGAGCTTCAGGAGGTAACGGAGTCTTTTTAAAACCACCATCGCCTAGATTCTCTATATAATAAGAAACAAAAGTATCTGCGGTATAATGTAAAGCATTTTCTAAATTCATTTTGCCATACACTTCGTTAATTTCCATAGAAGCAAAAAGATCATATTTTTTAATTTCTTTCTTTAATCCTGGTATTTGCTCAGACGAGCATGAAAAACCTCTTAAAGGATAATGTTTATCATTACTATGATAACCTAGTACGATATCTCCACTTCCATTTCCATCAAAGTCTTTGTAATAAATATCAAAAGGTTCTTCAGTAGAAGTTTTGTATTTGTAATTGAGTCCTAAATTACCAGCCACAAAATCCATATCACCGTCGGCATCAAAGTCACCAGAGGTAATACTAAACCACCATCCTGTTGTATTATCAAATGCGGAAATACTCTGTTTTACCAAATTACCATTATCATTTAAAAAAACAGTTATTGGCATCCATTCTCCTACCACTATTAAATCTAAATCATTATCGTTATCATAATCAAACCAACTAGCGTCAGTTACCATTCCTAAATCTTGGAGCTCGGGAGCTAATTCGTTTGTTTTATTTTTTAAATTTCCTCCATCATTAATAAACAAAGTACTTGATGTTGGCATTGGATACTGATGTGGTACATGGCGCCCACCAACGAACAAATCTATATCACCATCCTTATCGTAATCTTCTGCGATTACCCTTGACCCACTGCTCCTATCCGCATTTAATAATGCTCCTTTTTTAAAATTACCAGCTCCATCATTTAGGTATAGTCTATCTACATGATGAAAATCATTTTTTGCATATTCATTACCACCACTAACCACATATAAATCCTTTGCTCCGTCTCCATTAGCATCAAAAAAAATAGCGTCTACATCTTCATAAGGAGCTTCTTTCTTCCAGAACTCTGTATTAATTTTTGTGAATTCTCCGCCCTCACCTTGGATCATTACTACTGGCTCAAACCCTGATGCACCTCCTATATAAATATCATCTAAACCATCGGCGTTTATATCTGCACTTGCCAAAGCAGGGCCAAATTGTGACATCTTATGTGGTAATAAAATCTGATAATCAAAATCATCAAAATCATTTTCTTTGTGATTAAATTTCAAATTTGAAGATTGAGTTATCTCATTAAATAATCTTCCTTTTCTAGACTCTTGTTTTTTTATGAATGGCTTTCCATTCTGCATAGACAACTCAATCTGTC
The DNA here is from genome assembly GCA_964440105.1 of uncultured Flavobacteriaceae bacterium. Lineage (GTDB taxonomy): Bacteria > Bacteroidota > Bacteroidia > Flavobacteriales > Flavobacteriaceae > Croceitalea. Next base: position 4,279 of record CAYTRI010000103.1, on the reverse strand, counting down.
TATTAGATACTATATTGGTCTTTATAGTTTTGTTTCCATTAGGCCATGTAACTTCTAACGTATCAATATTTTTTAAATCTCCTAAACCAAAATGCGCAAGATTTTCGCTTGTAGAATAAATACCTCTAACATTTGTAGTTTCAAAATACTGTTCTTGATTATTTGAAACTATACGAATTCTTGAACCAAAAGTGTTTCTATTCTCCTTATCAACTAATTGAACTCTTAAATAGTTAGAATTTGGAATTGCTTCTGAATTATTGCGATAAACAAACGCTTCTTCATTGATGTTGTTAACCACCAAGTCTAAATCCCCATCATTATCTAAATCTGCGTAAGCTGAGCCATTAGAGAATGATTCTTCATTTAGACCCCAATCTTCCATTACCTTTTCAAACTTAAAATCCCCTTTATTTTTAAAGGCATAATTTTTTAATGGTTGTGATGGTAAAATTGAAAGTGCTTTATCTAAATCCAATATATCCCAAATACTTATATCACCAGAATTAGGATTCTCTTTAATCCATTCATTTGCAGTATCCAAAACATATTGACCAACTTCATTATCTGCATCTGTGTTTCTAATATCACGCAATAAACCATTAGTTACATAAGCATCTTTCAATCCATCATTATCAAAATCCGCTAAAAGGTTACTCCAACTCCAATCTGTAGCTTCCATTCCTGTGAATTGTGCCAAGTCACTAAATGTACCATTACCATTGTTTTTTTGAACTGTATTATACATATACTGATAGTGGCCTCCATCTTCTACAACTTTCCAAAAAGCATCAATATTCATCCCGCTCATATTGGATTTTAGCCTAAAATTATCTTCGGCAACCATATCAACAACAAAAATATCGTTAAGACCATCATTATTAATATCGGCAATATCAACCCCCATACTGTAGTAGGGCATATGTTTTAGAGACTCATCCGCTGTATTGCTAAAAGTACCATTTCCATTATTCATGAAGAGGAAATCTGGAGCATAAAAATCATTCGCTACATAGATATCTATAAATCCATCTTTATTAAGGTCACTAGCCGAAACCCCATTAGGAAAACCTGTAAGAGCTATACCTGCTTCTTTAGATACGTCTTCAAACTTATTCCCTAGATTTTTATATAATTTTAAATGAAATTCTGGCTTCAGTAATTCTGAGCCTCTGTATTCTGAAAAATTACCTGGGTTAGGAGGTTGTGTTAAAAGAAATAAATCTAACAAACCATCATTATCATAATCAAGAAATGTAGAATGACGTGTACGTTGATTATCAGCCACTCCATATGCTTCTGCCATTTCTTTAAAAGTAGCATCTCCTTTATTTATATAGAGTAGATTTTTTCTTAGCTCTGGTTTATCATCATACAATTCTCTACTAATATAGATATCTTGAAAACCGTCATTATTAATATCTGCAACCGTAACTCCTGTAGACCATCCATTGTCTTTAAAAATCCCTGCACTTTCGGTTATATCTTCAAATTGGAGATTTCCTTTATTCATATATAGTTTGTCCGGCACTAAGTTTCCAGCAAAAAACAAATCTTGAAGACCGTCATTATTAAAATCGCCAACACCAACACCAGCACCACCGTAAAAATTAGCATATTGAAATATGCTTAATTCTTTTTGGTCTTTAATATCATTAGAAAAGTTGATTCTTGTTTCCTCCGATGTTAAAAGAGTGAAACGTGTTTCAGGTATAATTTCTTCTTTATCACATGATTGAACACAGATAAAGAGGAAGATAAAAGTTATAAATAAAGTGTACTTTTTAAACACGTATTAAAACTATAATAAATTTAGGTATTAAAATAGATAAAGGAGAGTTGCCTCTCCCTTATCACTTGAATAAAACTAAACTAACTCATTAAAATTAATGAGGAAAAAAACTTACATTATTCAACATCCCACCACATTCTGGTAAAAAATTGATCAGCACCTTGTTGTGAAAGTACAGCTTGATAATTTTCTGCATTGGTTGTCTGCTCTCTTTCAAAATATCTAAGCCTACGTGGTATTTCACCATTACTTTCATTACCAGGGTAATTATTAGGAGTTAGAGCAGGAATACCTGTTCTTCTCCAATTTGCATATGCTTCTATGTGATTTAAGAAAGTTACAATCCAATATTGTGTATTTACCTGAACTAAACCATTGCCAGCATCATATGGGTTTGCTGTTAAATAGTCAGCAATTTCAGTATCAGTTATGCTTTGGTCACCTACAGTATAAAGGTCTAGTTGACGCATTGCTGCTTCAACACCTGCAGCATAATGAGCTGATGCATCAGTACCTATTCCCCATCTAATATTTGCTTCTGCTAACATGAACTCCACTTCAGCATAAGTTTGAAAGAAGTAAGGATCATCTTCACCTGTAATCAAATTTCTATTTGGCTCTGAGAAATTATCTAAATTATCCCCACCAGGAATATTCTGTACCGTAGTCCCATCTAAACCATTTGGCAGACCTACTTGTAGTGCAGGGTCATTAGAGCCACTGGTATTTCTGTCGCCATCACCATCTGGAAGAGCAGCATAGATACGAAGTCTAGGGTCACTAGTACTGGTTAATGCGTTAACAAATGTATCGCTCATACGCATACTATCATCAGCTTGAAATACTTGCCCATTTCCATTTCTGTTTATTCCTTCAGGACCATTTGTATGTCTCATGTAAGCTATGTCATCGTTAGATTCCATAACTCCACCATCAATAGCACGTTGTGCCCATTGTTGAGCAGCGGCAGCATCTACTTTAATAAGTCTAAGTCCAAGACGCAACATCATTGAATAACCAAATCTTCTCCATTTGCCCTGATTACCATCGAATAGAACATCTGCACTACCAAATTGTGAAGTACCATCAGGTAAAGCAGCTGTGGCTTCTCCTAGCTCGTTCAACATATCTGCATAAATTTCACTCTGTGGATCATAAACTGGCTTAAAAATTCCATCTGAAAAACCTTTTCCTGCCTCACTATAGGGGACATCACCATATAAATCTGTGATTTTATGATAAACAAATACACGCCATATTCTAGCAATAGCTAACATTTCGTCAGAAAATTGCCCATCTGCATCATTCTCCAGATCAGATATTATATCTTCAATCCCCTTAACATGATCATTATACCCTCTCTCGAACCAGGCTCCAGACCATTGCGCATTGTATAAATAACGATCGCCAGCGCCCAACCCACTAGGGTTAGCCATATGTTGAATCATATAAGAGCTATAAATTATGTTTGCTCTCCAATTTTCGAACCTATCTCCTGCCGTAAACAATAAGTTAGCTGTAAATTTTGGTCCTGGATCTAAAGATGTAGCCGCGTTAGGGTTTACATTTAAGTCTTCAAAACCCTCATCACAACTCAACAATACACTAAAAGCTGCGATTAATATTAATATTTTTTTCATAGTGTTGTTTTTAGAATTTTACATTTAGAGTTAGACCATAACTTCCAATTGGTGGAAGTCCAAAATATTCCAACCCTTGAGCATTGCTCGTATTAAAAGCAGATTCCGGATTAATATTATCCGTTGCACGGGAAATGAAAAATAGATCCCTACCTACAAATGATATGCTAGCACTTTGGATAAAAGTATTTTCTAGTATAGCACTCGGAAGCGTATATCCAAAACTTAGTTGTCTCAATTTAATAAAATCTGAATCATAAGTAACTTCTTCAGCTATTGAACCAAGTCTTCCATAATATGATTGCAATGTAGTATTGTCATGTGTAAATGTAAATGGATTACCTGCCTCATCGACACCAGTAACAGTTAAACCACCTTCTCTACCTTCCAATGTGTTTTTGTGTAATCCATTACCATAGGCTATGGAATTGGTTCCAGAATATACCTGACCTCCAAACTTACCATCAATCAAAAAGCTTAGATTAAAGTTTTTATAGTTAAAACTATTGTTCCATCCGACGGTCCATGGCGGCACACCATCACCTAAAACTTGTCTTTCTGGGTTAATTACTGGCAACCCAGCAGCATCATAAACAATCTGACCATTATTTCTTAAAAAAGCAGTTCCTACTATTTTTCCAAAACGCTCTCCTGGTCTTTGAATAATGTTAGCAGCAAATGTTCTAACATTTCCTACATTTAAATCGCCATCTGTATCGTCAGTAGATTCTACTAAACTTTCATTAAAAGTTAAGTTTAAGCTCGTATTCCATCCAAAATTTTGATTTCTAATAGGCACACCTTTCAACAATGCCTCAACACCCTTATTTTTTAATACTCCAACATT
>CAYTRI010000102.1:1749-8636 GCA_964440105.1 uncultured Flavobacteriaceae bacterium | reverse complement strand
AGTAAAATTCCAGATTCGAAAGTTGCTATTTCTGCTTCTTCGGGGATGGCATAAAAGAGGAGAACGGTAATTAAACCACGCGGCGCTACAAATAATTGCGGCATAATATCCTTTCCTATAAATACTCTAAGTAGCACAAAGCGTATCAAATAAATGGAAGCTATTATTAAAAGGCTTACCAAGGCTACGTTTAAACTTAAGAGTGAAGAAAGCACGATGGTCATACCAAAAATCACAAAGAAAAATGTACGTACTACAAAAGCGGTTTCTAGTGTAATAATATGTAGCTCATGATAAATCTGTTTTATTTTATCTTTTTCAAGAAATATGGCGGTCTTTCCTGGAAAGAACAGTTTTACGTTTGCGATGACCAAACCAAATATTAGGATAATAATTAGGGATGAAAGATGGAATTTTTTTCCAATAGCATATAATAAAAGGAGCACAGCAATTAATAGAAACAGCTTTGCTTGACTTCTAATTCGCTGAAAAATTAGAATAAGTGCATAACTGGCAACTAACGCTATTACAATAGTTAAAACAGTATTGCCTGCAAATCCGGCAACGCCACTATCTTGGGCTGGGTCTAGTCTTCCTACTAAGAAATAGAACATCATAATACCCATAATGTCCGAGAAAGTACTTTCGTAAATATGGAATTCTTTTTTACTTTCTTTAAGTCCGCTAACACTGGGGATGATTATTGCACTAGATAAAATAGACAATGGAGTGGCATAAAGCCATGCAGATTGCATAGTCATACCATCTATAAATTGATTTAATATTAAGGCAGCTACCCATGCTGAGGCAACTAAGCCAAGTAAAGCAATTAGCATGGACTTACAAATGGGCCATAATTTTTCGCGTTTCAGTTCTAATTCGAGTGCAGCTTCAAGAACAATCATAATTAACCCAACAATACCTAAAATTTCCAGTCCGCTAGAAAGTTCTAATTCTTCAGGTGAAAAATATCGTAGTACGTATTGGAGAATAATCCCCAGTACTATTAACATTAGTACAGAGGGGATGTTTGTTTTCTTTGAGATTCCATTAAACCAAAATGATAAAATGATGATTATAGAAGCTTCTATAATAAGATTGTAAGAAGAAAGAATTTCCATAGGACTATAAATTATCAGTTCCTAAAATACCACATAAAAATTATAGAACTTTAATTGTTTTCAATTTCTCTGGAAAAGCACCTAATTCTTGCTTAAAGAATAATCATTTTACAAAATGAAGACAGCTATTGTAAAACTCACAAAAAATTGTACATTTGCAGCACTGAACGAATATAATGGGTATTCATGAGGGGACTTCGAGTCCCCTCTTTTAGTACTAAGATTTATGTTTAAGGATAAGGTTACGGAGCTTTTAAATAAAGCATTAGAAAAAAACGAGTCACTTTTTTTGATAGATTTTACCATTGATACTGGTAATAAAATACGAGTGATTTTAGATGGAGATGAAGGAGTTAACCTTAGTGATTGTATGGCTGTTAGTAGAGCTATAGAACATAATTTAGATAGAGAAGAAGAAGATTTTTCTTTGGAAGTTACCTCGGCAGGAGCAACCTCGCCTTTAGAACTTCCTCGTCAGTATAAAAAAAATATAGGTAGAAAGTTAGAAGTTAAAACCTCAGAAAATATTTTCGAAGGTAATTTAACTGCTGCTACAGAAGAGTCAATTACTTTAGAGTGGAAGGCTCGAGAACCTAAGCCAATAGGTAAGGGTAAGCATACAGTTCAGAGGAAAGAAGAAATTGTTTTTTCTGATATAAAAGAGGCAAAAGTTGTATTAAAATTTTAAATGTAGACCAGAATGGAAAACATGGCGCTTATTGAATCCTTTTCAGAGTTTAAGGATGATAAGTTTATAGACAGAGTAACATTAATGGCAATTTTGGAAGATGTTTTCCGAAATGCATTAAAGAAGAAGTTTGGTTCTGATGAGAATTTCGATATCATTATTAATCCCGATAAAGGAGATTTAGAGATATGGAGAAACCGTATCGTTGTTGAAGATGGTGAGGTAGAAGAACCTAATGAAGAAATTTCATTAACTGAAGCACAAAAAATTGAGCCTGATTTTGAGGTTGGAGAAGATGTTTCTGAAGAAGTAAAGCTGATGGATTTAGGTAGAAGAGCGATTTTGGCATTACGTCAGAATTTAATTTCTAAAATTCATGAGCACGACAATACAACTATTTACAAGCAGTTTAAAGATTTAGAAGGAGAGATCTATACTGCAGAGGTTCATCATATTCGTCATAAAGCAATTATTTTGCTAGATGATGAGGGTAACGAGATAATCATGCCTAAAGAAAAACAGATTCCGTCTGATTTCTTTAGAAAAGGAGATAATGTTCGTGGAATTATTGAAAGTGTAGAATTAAAAGGGAATAAACCATCAATTTTAATGTCTAGAACTTCGCCAAAGTTTTTAGAACAATTGTTCTTTCAAGAAATTCCTGAGGTTTTCGATGGTTTAATAACAATAAAGAAAGCGGTTCGTATTCCAGGTGAGAAAGCTAAGGTTGCTGTAGATTCTTATGATGATAGAATTGACCCAGTTGGTGCATGTGTTGGTATGAAAGGTTCTAGAATTCATGGTATTGTACGTGAGCTAGGTAATGAAAATATAGATGTTATTAACTGGACAGGTAATCCTCAGTTAATGGTAACAAGGGCATTGAGTCCCGCCAGAGTTTCTTCTGTAAAGCTGAATGATGAGAAGATGACGGCTCAGGTATATTTAAAGCCAGAAGAAGTATCCAAAGCAATTGGTCGTGGAGGTCATAATATTAGACTTGCAGGACAATTAACTGGTTACGAGATAGATGTATTTAGAGAAGGTGTAGAAGAAGATGTGGAGTTAACAGAGTTTTCTGATGAAATCGATGCTTGGATTATTGAAGAGTTTAAGAAGATTGGTCTAGATACTGCGCGTAGCGTATTAGAGCAAGATGTAGCAGATTTAATTAAACGTACAGATTTAGAAGAAGAGACGGTAGCTGAGGTAGTACGCATTCTTAAATCAGAGTTTGAAGATTAGATTATATTTGCACGAAATTATAAAGGAATAGGAAACTATTTATGGCAGGAAACCCAACAATACGATTAAATAAAGTTCTTAGGGAATTGAATATTTCTTTGGATAGAGCTGTTGATCACTTAGCATCTAAAGGACATGATGTTGAGGCTAGGCCAACAACTAAAATCACTGATGAAGTATATCAAGTACTGTTGGATGAATTTCAAACAGACAAGAGTAAAAAAGTTGCTTCAAAAGAAGTCGCAGAAGAAAAGCAGAAGGAGAAAGAGGAAATTAGACTTCGTTTAGAGAGAGAGCAGGAAGAACGTAGACTAGCACGAGAGAAAAGACAGGCTGCTTCTGGAGAAGTTATTAAAGCAAAAGCAGAACTTTCAGGTCCTAAAACAGTAGGCAAAATAGATTTAGATAAAAAGCCTAAAGTTGAAGAAAAACCTGCAGAAACTCCTGAAACTGTAGCGCCAGCTAAAGAAGTAAAAGCTGAGCCAGTAGCAAAAAAAGAAGCTCCTGCGAAAGAAGCCAAAGAAGTTAAAAAAGAAGAAGAAATAGCCAAAAAGCCTGATAGCGATGAAGCACCTAATCCATCAGAGCCAAAAGAGGCTATAGAAACACAATATAAGAAGTTATCTGGGCCAAAGATTACAGGCGATAAAATAGACTTAACTAAGTTTCAAAAGCCTAAGAAGAAAAAAGAAGAACCTAAAAAAGATGATGCTGCGGCTGCTGATCGTAAAAAACGCAGAAGACGTATTGTAAGTAATAAAGGTGGACAGGGTGGAGGTCCTAGACAAAAAGGAACAGGGCCTGCGGCAAGAGGTAGAGGAGGTCAAAGACCTAATTCTACTCCTAAAGTAGAGCCTACAGAAGAAGAAGTACAAAAGCAGGTTCGAGAAACTTTGGAGAAACTCCAAGGCAAATCGAACAAAGGAAAAAAAGGAGCAAAGTATAGAAGAGATAAAAGGGATCAACACCGTCAGCAGACAGAGAAAGACCTTGAACAGCAAGAATTAGAAAGTAAGCTACTTAAAGTCACAGAGTTTGTTACTGCTAATGAGATGGCTACTATGATGGATGTTTCTACAACAGATATTATTTCTGCTTGTATGTCTTTAGGTATGATGGTGACCATGAACCAACGTCTAGATGCTGAAACACTTACTATTGTCGCTGAAGAATTTGGTTACGAAGTAGAATTTGTTACTGCGGAGATTGAAGAGTCTATTGAGGTTGAAGAAGATGCTGCGGAAGATTTAAAAGAAAGAGCTCCTATTGTAACAGTAATGGGTCACGTAGATCACGGTAAAACTTCTTTGTTAGACCATATTCGTGAAGAAAATGTAATTGCAGGAGAAAGCGGTGGTATTACACAGCATATTGGAGCCTATGGAGTTACATTAGAGAGTGGTCAAAAAATAGCTTTTTTAGATACTCCTGGTCACGAAGCTTTTACGGCGATGCGTGCTAGAGGTGCTCAGGTTACAGATATTGCAATTATAGTTATTGCTGCAGACGATGATATTATGCCGCAAACAAAGGAGGCAATTAGTCATGCGCAAGCAGCTGGAGTTCCAATAGTTTTTGCAATTAATAAAATTGACAGACCTACAGCAAATCCTGATAAGATTAAAGAAGGATTGGCGCAAATGGATTTATTAGTAGAAGATTGGGGTGGTAAAATACAATCTCATGACATTTCTGCTAAAACAGGTGAAGGTGTTAAGGATTTACTCGAAAAAGTATTGCTTGAGGCTGAATTGTTAGAGCTTAAAGCAAATCCAGATAAGTTAGCTAACGGAACTGTTGTTGAAGCATTCTTAGATAAAGGTCGAGGGTATGTTTCTACAATATTAGTGCAAGCAGGGACGCTTAAGGTTGGAGATTACGTTTTAGCTGGAACTACTAGTGGTAAAGTTAAAGCGATGCAAGATGAGCGTGGCAAAACAGTTAAGACTGCAGGTCCTGCTACTCCTGTTTCTATATTAGGTTTAGATGGTGCGCCACAGGCAGGAGATAAGTTTAATGTCTTGGATGATGAGCGTGAAGCTAAAACTATAGCAACAAAACGTTCGCAGTTACAACGTGAGCAATCCGTTAGAACTCAAAGACATATTACGCTTGATGAAATTGGTAGACGTATTGCGTTGGGTGATTTCCAAGAATTGAATATTATATTAAAAGGTGATGTTGATGGTTCGGTCGAAGCATTGACAGATTCTTTCCAGAAACTATCTACAGACGAGATTCAAGTTAATATCATACATAAAGGTGTTGGTGCTATCACGGAATCTGATGTATTATTAGCTAGTGCTTCTGATGCAATTATTATAGGATTTAATGTGCGACCAATGGGTAATGCTCGTGAAATTGCAGATAAGGAAGAAATCGATATCAGAATGTACTCCATTATCTATGCAGCCATCAATGACTTGAAGGATGCAATGGAAGGTATGCTCTCGCCAGAAATTAAAGAAGAAATTACTGGTACCGCAGAAATAAGAGAGACCTTTAAAATCTCTAAAGTTGGAACAATCGCGGGTTGTATGGTAACTATCGGTAAAATTTATAGAAACTCTCAGATTAGACTAATACGAGATGGTGTTGTAATCTATACAGGTGAATTGGCTTCACTTAAGCGTTTTAAAGACGATGCTAAAGAAGTTGCTAAAGGCTATGATTGTGGTTTACAGATAAAGAACTACAATGACATTAGAGAATTGGATATTGTAGAGGCTTTCCAAGAAGTTGCAGTTAAGAAAACACTTAAATAATATTTCTCACAGTCTATCTAACAAATATTAAACAGCCTTTGAAAGGCTGTTTTTTTTTTTTTTTTTTGACTTAATAAAGCCTTAAGAATTAATTTTTTGGGGTAAAAGAAAAGCGTTAGGATATTTTTTTCGTACCCTAATTAGTCTGCGTTGCGCTTCAATTTTGGTTTTAAACTTTCCTAATCTAACTCTGTAGGTAGGTTCTTTAAAATCGATTTTGGAATACCAGCCAGGGAAATCAATTTCAATTTTTGATTTTAGGTTTTGTGCGTATTGGTGTCCACCAAAACCAACTTGAATTTGGTAGTAACCAGAATTTGTATTTGCATCTTTATAGATTTCAACAAGTTGATCAATTTTAGGGTCTTGTTCAATTGTTATAATGCCTTCTTGAGCAAAACAAAAAATTGAAAAACTTAATAGAAGTGCTGTTATTATAAGGGTTCTCATAAATTATATGCTACAGTAAATATATCAATAATACAAATGTAATTTTTTCTCTATTAAACAAAATACAATCACTTTATTTAGAATGCTTATAAATTAGATATTATAAATCCCTTAACATTTTAAAAAACCTAGCTGTGTCGTATTTTTGTATTCAATTTAGAGCACGTCAAAGCCTAACTCTCACAGTATCAACAGGAAATAATCGTGCCAAAATTCTGATAGCAATTAAGATAATATGAAACAGGTTTTAAACCGCATTCAGTTTTCAAGATTTTTAAGCCTAAGTCTACTATTAGTCTTCCAGCTAATTTCATTTTCAACATATTCTCAAGACGAAGCTGCTGATGTAGTTGCAGAAACGCCTGCTGCAGATTTAGAAGGTGATCCAGTCAAGGGAAAGCAGCTTTTTAACGTGAATTGTGCTGCTTGTCATGCTTTAGATAGAAAAATGACAGGTCCTGCCCTAGGTAATGTAGAGGCAAGACTGGCAGAAGAACAGGGCTTAGGTAAAGAATGGTTATACAAGTGGATTAAAAATAGTGCTGGCCTTATTGCTTCAGGAGATGCTTACGCTAATAAGGTGTATAATGAGTATAATCAGTCAGCAATGACTGCATT
>CAYTRI010000102.1:0-1649 GCA_964440105.1 uncultured Flavobacteriaceae bacterium | reverse complement strand
TGTCACTCTTCAGCAAGAGTTTCTAAACATTCAGGTATTCCATCCTTAAATGTATGTATGAATTGCCATAAGTCTATTTATGAGTACAAAGGAACTGCTGAAGGGCCTAGTGCAGATGATTTGGCAAATGGGTATACTAATGAATTCTACACTAAAGAAATCAAGAAATTATACAAGGCTGTTGGTTGGGATGAAGAAAATCAGAAATACACTGGTGAATCACAACCGGTAGAATGGGTGAGAATTCATAACCTTCCAGATTTTGCATATTTCAATCACTCGCAACATGTTACTGTAGGTAAGATTGAGTGTCAGACTTGTCATGGACCAGTAGAGGAAATGGAAATAATGTATCAGTATTCTCCATTAACTATGGGCTGGTGTATTAATTGTCACAGAGAGACTGAAGTTCAAGTTTCTGATAATGCGTATTACGAAAAAATTCATACCGAGCTTTCAAAGAAATATGGTGTAGAGAAGTTGACGGCGGCTCAAATGGGTGGATTGGAATGTGGTAAGTGTCACTATTAATTAAAAGAAGTTATTTCAATAAAGCATATGGCATCAAACAAAAAATATTGGAAAAGTGAAGCGGAATTAAATCCGAACGATTCCATTGTTGAGACGCTAAAACAGAACGAATTCACAGAACAAATTCCTGTTGATGAGTTTTTGGGCGATAAAGAAACATTGTCCGGATCCTCCACAAATAGAAGGGATTTCTTAAAGTATGTTGGCTTTAGTACTGCGGCAGCTTCTTTAGCTGCATGTGAGGGACCAGTTCACAAGTCGCTCCCATATGTGGTGCAACCAGAGAATATTGTTCCGGGTGTAGCTAATTATTATGCTACTGCAATCGCAGATGGATTTGACTTTTCTAGTGTTTTAGTTAAAACACGCGAGGGTCGCCCTATTAAGATTGAGAATAACGATAGAGCAAAAGTAAATGGAGGAGCAAATGCTAGAGTAAATGCATCTGTTCTTTCTTTATATGATAGTACACGTATTCAAGGGCCAAGTGCAAATGGTGAAGCTATTTCTTGGGAAAATCTTGATAACAGAATAAAAGGAGGTCTTGCTGCTGCTAAAAACTCTGGAAAGCAAATTGCTTTACTAACACAAACGTATGCAAGCCCATCAACACACAAATTAATAGAAGAGTTTATTGCTGCTTATGGTAATGTGAATCATGTTGTTTACGATGCGATTTCAGAAGATGCTGCTTTAAATGCTTTTGAGGCTGCTTATGGTGAAAGAGCATTAGCAGATTATCATTTTGATAAAGCAGAGCTTATCGTTTCGTTTGCTGCAGATTTCCTTGGAGATTGGCAAGGTGGAGGTTATGATTCTGGATATTCCAAAGCAAAAGTTCCTCATCATGGAAAAATGTCTCGTCATATTCATTTAGAATCGAATATGTCGTTAACTGGAGCAAATGCTGATAGAAGAATTCCAATGAAGCCATCGCAATTGAAAGTGGCTTTAGCTAAATTGTATGGTAAATTAAATGGCAGTAATGTAGCTGGAGGAAGTTCTGATATTGATGCCGTTGTTGAGCAAGTTGCTAAAGAAGTTAGAAAAGCAGGAAGAAAAGCTGTTGTGGTTTGTGGTTTGAATGATGAAAATGCTCAAACAGTAGTTCTTGCAAT
>CAYTRI010000101.1:7101-8675 GCA_964440105.1 uncultured Flavobacteriaceae bacterium | reverse complement strand
CCCATAGAACTTATGGTAACCACATGAGCGTCTTTATGCATTTTAGGGAGTAGAACTCTTGTTAACTCGGCTACTCCAAAAACATTTACACGATAGACCTTTTCAAACTCTTCTGTGGTAGTTTCAGGAAAAGGCTTGTTTAACAGACTCCCTGCATTGTTGATGAGTACATCAACTGTTTTCCAGTCTTGTATAAACTCAGTTACTTTTTTATAGTCTTCAGGATTTCCTAAATCAAAAGAAAAGGCAGTAATGTTTTTATGGTTCAAGTTTAAAACTGGCTTAGCATTTCTAGATAACGCCAACACGCTATGACCTTCATCTGCAAAGAGCTTTGCCATTTCAAAGCCTATTCCTCTGCTTGTACCTGATATGATAATGTTCTTAGACATAATTCTTTTCATTCCTAATTTCCCATCGACTGCGCTCAGGGTGACATGTAGAAATCTATTTTGTTTTCGGCATCCTTAGTCAATTTAGGCTCTGAACCAATGAGATGCTGAAACAAGTTCAGCATGACGACTTATTTATTTCAATTTTACTTCTTGAGTTGCTGCGTTAGAAATACCTTCTACCACAGGTAGTAATTTATTCACCACACTTGCCATATGTGCAAAATCCATGATTTCATTTTCATCACCAACTTTATGGTAATGGTTGAAATTGGTAAAATCAAAAGTGCAAAACGTATGAGATGGCACTGCAAATTCTTTATGAAAATCGTAATTATCTGAACGCTGGAATAGGTTATATTCTTTAGCTGTTGGCAGAAATCCAATTAACTTCTTACCTGCATACTTGTTACTTACCTCAGCAAGATTAGACATATCGTATCCTGTGATGTATAATTCATAATCTTTACCTACTAAAGGAACACCCGTCATTTCAAAATTCAACATAGTGTACAGATTTAAATCCGCTTCCTTTAACTTTTTTGCTAAATGCCTTGACCCTAATAGTCCTTTTTCTTCAGCACTAAAAAGCGCAAATATTAAGCTACGTTTGTTTGTTTTATTTTTTCCAAAGTAACGAGCCATTTCCATAACTGTAGTAGTCCCTGAAGCGTTGTCATTAGCACCATTGGCAATGGCATCGCCATTTTCTGCTTTAATAATTCCTATATGATCGTAATGAGCTCCAATAAGGATATACTCACCTTTTAAGCTAGGATCATTCCCTTCAACTACACCAACTACATTATAGGAGGTTTTTTCAAAATTTGATAAGGTATCTCTGTATGATTCAAAATAAGGAGCAACCCCATTATCCATAAAATTTTTTTCTATGTACTTAGCAGCTTCCTCAATTCCTTCACTGCCAGAATCACGACCTTTTAAATCATCTGAAGCTAAAAAATTCATGATTGTACCAACTTTAGCTGCATCTGTAAAGCCAGATGTTTCTTTTGGCATTTTTGCCTTTAAGCCATCCGGACCTGCTGGCTCTGTTGTTTTAATATTATCTGGATTAGTTTCTACTATTTTAGTAGCACCACACGCCATTACTAACAAAAGACCAAATAAACTAATAGCTATTTTCATGTTCTATTTTTTTGATGTGTTTAAAGATAAAAA
>CAYTRI010000101.1:4210-7001 GCA_964440105.1 uncultured Flavobacteriaceae bacterium | reverse complement strand
TTACAATTCTGCCATTATCGCCAGAACCTTTTACATCTGAAAGATTGATTCCTTTGTCTGAAGCTATTTTTTTTGCCAAAGGTGAAGCAAAAATTCGTTGACCATCTGTAGCAACTGTAGTTGCAATAGGCGTTGCTTCTGTTTTTGGAGCTTCAGTTTTTTTAGCTTCTTTTTTAGATTCTTCTTTTGTACCTGCTGAAGGTTTTGCATTTAAAACAGCATTTACATCTGTACCTTCAGGACCAATAACGGCCAACAATGAATCTACAGGTGCTCCTTCTCCTTCTTGAATTCCAATATGCAACAAGGTACCTGAGTAAAAGGACTCAAATTCCATTGTAGCTTTATCTGTTTCAATCTCAGCAAGAATATCTCCTTCTTCTACAGTATCACCAACATTCTTTAACCAGGAAGCAACAGTACCCTCTTCCATAGTATCGCTCAAACGAGGCATTGTAATAATTTCTACGCCTTCAGGAACTTCAGCTGAACTAGCACTTGCTTCAGGTTCTGCTGGAGCAGTAGCTTCCTCAACTTTAGGAGCCTCTTCTGAAACAGCGGCACCACCTCCATTTAGCAAAGCAGAAATATCTTCACCTTCTTCACCAATAATAGCTAATAAAGTATCTACTGGAGCGCCATCACCTTCTGCAATTCCAATATGGAGCAAAGTACCTTCATTAAAAGATTCGAACTCCATTGTAGCCTTATCCGTTTCTATCTCGGCTAAAATATCTCCTTCTTCAACTTTATCACCAACATTTTTGAGCCATTTTGCCACGGTACCTTCTTCCATGGTATCACTCAATCTGGGCATATTTATTACTTCTGCCATTTAGCTATAATTTATGTTGTAAAAATGGATAATTTTCTTGTTCGTAAACCATATCATACAATTGCTGTACTGGCGGAAAATCTGATTCTTCAGCAAATTTTTCGCATTCAAGAACTAAATCTTTCACACGCTTGTCAATGGCTTTTATATCATCTTCGGATGCGTACTTCTTTTCTAAAATCACATCCTTTACCTGAGTAATAGGGTCTATTTTTTTATACTCTGCAACTTCATCCTTTGTTCTATAATGTTGCGCATCAGACATGGAGTGCCCTCTATATCTGTAGGTTTTCATTTCTAAAAATGTTGGCCCACCTCCTGTTCTAGCACGCTCAATTGCTTTATCAACTTCTTTAGCAACGCTAGTAGGATCCATACCATCAACTGGAGCACAAGGCATTTCATAACCAAGACCAAGTTTATAAATATCTGTGGAGTACGATGTTCTGGCTACTGAAGTACCCATAGCATAACCATTGTTTTCACAAATAAAAACAACTGGCAATTGCCAAAGCATTGCAAGGTTAAAGGACTCATGTAAAGACCCTTGTCTTACAGCCCCATCTCCCATATAACACAAAGTAACATTATCGCGTTTAAAATATTTGTCTGCAAAAGCCATTCCTGCTCCTAGTGGAATTTGACCTCCAACGATACCGTGACCACCATAAAATCGATGCTCTTTAGAGAAAATATGCATGGAACCACCCATACCCTTAGAAGTTCCTGTTACCTTTCCGTATAATTCTGCCATCACCCTTTTTGGGTCAACGCCCATACCAATCGGCTGAACATGATTCCTGTAAGCGGTTATCATTCTATCCTTAGTCAAATCCATTGCATGTAATGACCCAGCCAAAACAGCCTCTTGACCATTATATAAATGGAGAAAACCTCTAACCTTTTGTTGAATATAAACTGCAGCTAGTTTGTCTTCAAACTTGCGCCAAAACAACATATCTTCATACCACTTTAGGTAAACCTCTTTGGTGATTTTTTTCATTAAATACGGATGTTAAATAAAGTTCCCTTTTATTAGGGAAAAACAAAAATACATATATATCTGTTTTTGGAAAAGTATTGGTTTAAGAATCCCCTAAAAAAGAACTACTAAAAGCCAGAGGAAGCAATTCTGCAATAGAATTGCACTTATAAATCTTTCCTTTTTGGCCTCTCATTAGAATTGCAATAGGCGTTTTTTGTTTTTGTTCGTACTCTGCAATAGATTGCCTACAATTTCCGCACGGCCCAGCCGGTGTATCTACAACATAATTTTTTGAAGTGGCACTGATAGCTATAGTTAGCATCTTTTCTCCCGGAAAACGCGCTCCTGCTTGAAAAACAGCCACTCGCTCTGCACATAAACCAGAAGGATAAGAAGCATTTTCTTGATTATTACCAATAACAATTTCTTTATTTTCTAGCAGAATTGCCGCACCAACTTGAAAGCTTGAATAAGGAGCGTAAGCATCATTTCTAACTGCTTCTGCTTTTTTCAACAATTCCCTATCTATTTGTGATAATTCATTTTCTGAGTCATAAATACTCAATTCGAATCCAATATTTTTCTTTTCCATTTAAAAACCTATTCTCTAAAAATAAGAAAACCCCAACATAATGTTGAGGTTTTACTTTTAATGCTTTCTAATTTTTAATCGTTATAGAACTCTTCGCCTAAGTTAAAGGTAAGCGAAAAACGCAATGTATTCTCCAAAGGGTTTCTTACTTGTGCTGTTGAAAATAAGTATGATAAATCTATTTGTGCAGATTTAAATTTAAAACCAGCACCAATAGTAGCAAACTGCCTAGAACCTTTTTCTGGGCTTTCATTAAAATATCCTGCTCGTAGCATAAATGCATCTTGATATTTATATTCAGTACCCAATGACCATGTAATTTCCTTTAATTCTTCACTAAACCCATCAGGTGCATCCCCAAAAGACTCAATTGCGCCGC
>CAYTRI010000101.1:0-4110 GCA_964440105.1 uncultured Flavobacteriaceae bacterium | reverse complement strand
AAAGTTGCAGATAATAAACCAATGTCCGAAACTACATTCTCTAAAAAGGGAGTATAACTAGCTCCTATCATAGTTTTTTGCTCGGCAAAAGCATATTTAGCAGGGTTCCATTGTTGTGAAAATGCATCTACAGAAGTAGCAACACCCATATCTCCCATGCCAGATGCCCTTGCATCGCCAGAAATTGTTAAAAATGGAACAGCTGTGGTAATTACTCTTTCTTGTTGTGCAGAAACCTTGATAACAGCAAAAAGTGCTACCAAAACGATTAACTTTTTCATTCTTTCTCGTTATAAAGTTGTCAGTGTTTTTCTATCTATTTAAATACAATTCTCGCTATGAGAACAATTTAACATATTATACTGAAACGCTCTTTTTCTTAAATTCTTATTCAAGAAAGTCCTTTTTAGACCAAATACATATATAGAAAGAATTAAAGCGAACGTTAAACCTCAATGTCTTGCATACTATAATTGATTTTGCGCCGTTATTGTGGTAGTAATAAAACAGGAAGAATTAACTAAAAGTTTTTTTGTTGGGATATAAAATATTGTTCCCATCTTTTCGTTTTATTGCCTGAAGTGATATTAAATCAAATAAAATTGAAGTAACCGAATCTGTTTTCGGTTTATTGACCTCAAGTCCTAATTATGAAAAAACACTTAGTAAAAGTTGTACTATCCAGTGTGGTTGTGGCGGTAAGTTTTTCAAGTTGTAAAAACTCATCATCGTCAAAAAATGTTTCGAGAGCAACTGGTTGGAATATAAATGCCAAAGAAGGCGGTTTTCAATACAACTCTAATTTTAAAGAACAAGAAACTCCTCCAGGAACTGTCTTTATTGAAGGTGGTACATTTACAAAAGGACAAGTTCAAGATGATATCATGCATGACTGGAATAATACTCCAACTTCACAACATGTACAATCATTTTACATGGATGAAACTGAGGTAACCAATTTAATGTATTTAGAATACCTAGATTATTTAAAAGCCGTCTATCCTCCAGAAAATCCAATGTATGCAAACATATATAAAGGTGCATTACCAGATACTCTAGTTTGGAGAAATCGCTTAGGGTTTAACGAAACTATGACAAACAACTATTTACGTCATCCAGGATATGCAGAATATCCTGTTGTAGGAGTAAACTGGATTCAAGCAACGCAATATGCTGAATGGAGAACAGACCGTGTAAACGAGTCTAAGCTAGAAAGAGAAGGTTATTTAGCTAAAGATGCAAAGTATCAGGTTCTTAATGGTGAAGTTGGCGGTACATTTAGCACGGAAGCTTATCTTAACAATCCAGAATCTGTTTATGGTGGTCAAATTGATTCTTTACAAGGAAAACAGAAAAAAGATTCTATAAATAGTTTTGCGAAAAGAAGCTCAGGAATTATTTCTCCTGAATACCGCTTACCAACTGAAACTGAGTGGGAATATGCTGCTCAAGCACTTATTGGAACTCGCGAGTACAATAATTATAGAGGTAGAAAAAAATATCCATGGGAAGGTGATTACACCAGAAATGGACAACGTGTAGGTCGTGGTGACCAATTAGCAAACTTTAAACAAGGTAAAGGTGACTACGGTGGTATCGCAGGATGGTCTGATGATGGTGCTGATATTACTGGTCAAGTAAAATCATACAAGCCAAACGACTTTGGTTTATATGATATGGCTGGTAATGTCTCTGAATGGGTTGCTGATGTTTATCGTCCAATAGTTGATGACGAAATAAGTGATTTTAACTACTATAGAGGAAATATATACACTAAAAAAGCAATTGGAGAAGATGGAAAAGTTCAGATTCTTCGTGATTCAGTTGTCTTTGATACTTTACCTAATGGAAAAGTAGTTGCTCTAAATTTACCAGGAGAAATAAAAGAAGTTCCTGTTGATGAGCAAGAGACCTATCTAAGAACTAATTTCTCATCTAGTGATAATAGAGGTTATCGTGATGGTGACCCAGGTTCTTCTAGATTCTATCAAAGATTTAGTGATGATGAAGAAGATAATAGAAAAATGTACGATTCACCTAAACATAAAGTAGAGCGTGATTCTACAGGTAAAATTTTACGTCAATATGATACTTCTAACTACAGAACTTCATTAATTAATGATGAGGTAAGAGTATACAAAGGAGGTTCTTGGAGAGATAGAGCATTTTGGTTAGACCCAGCGCAACGTCGTTACTTGCCGCAATATATGGCTACTGATGATATTGGTTTTAGATGTGCAATGTCTAGAGTAGGTTCTAAATCAAAATCAAAGAACAAAACAGTAAGACATAAAAAATCGAAATAATTATATTTCTATTATAAAACTGAAAGCCTTGATATTCCATCAAGGCTTTTTTTTATCTTCGATTTATGAATCTGACCAAACTACATGAACTGTTTTTACAGTTTCCTAATATAGCTACCGATACTAGAAAAATTACGCCAGATTGTTTATTCTTTGCCCTTAAAGGGCCTAATTTTAATGGAAATAGATTTGCTGAAGATGCATTAAAAAAAGGCGCTGCTTATGCCATTATTGATGAAGCTGCATACAATACTTCGGATAAAGCAATTGTTGTTGAAAATGTTTTAGAAACACTGCAAAAACTAGCAGTTTTCCACAGAAACTATTCTAAGGCAAAAGTAATTTCCCTAACCGGAAGCAATGGTAAAACAACTACCAAAGAACTTATTAATACCGTACTTTCTAAAAAGTATAAAACCATTGCCACAAAAGGTAATTTAAACAACCATATTGGCGTTCCGTTAACTTTACTTTCTATTGAAGAGGATACAGAGATAGCAATAGTAGAAATGGGAGCAAATCATCAAGGAGAGATTGCTTTTTTATCTGGATTGGCCCAACCAGATTTTGGATATATCACCAATTTTGGAAAAGCTCACTTAGAAGGTTTTGGAGGTGTAGAAGGTGTTATTAAAGGCAAGAGCGAACTCTACAACTATCTTATTGAAAATAACAAGCACGTTTTTCTTAATGCTGATGATACTATCCAAAAAGAAAAACTAGCAACTTACATTAAGAAATTTGGTTTTAGTGAAACTAGCTCTGAATATTATCAAATTAAGCTTTTAGATGTTTCTCCATTTGTTAGTTTAAAGTTTGATGCTATTGAAATAAATACAAAACTAATTGGAGTTTATAATTTTCCAAACTGTTGTGCCGCAATTTTAATGGGAAAATATTTTAATGTTCCACTCAATGATATAAAAGAAGCAATTGAAGGGTACACTCCAGACAATAACCGTTCTCAATTACTAAATAAAAAGGGGCATAAAATTATACTCGATGCCTACAATGCAAACCCAACTAGCATGATGGCGGCATTAGAGAACTTTAAATTGATTGATTCCAAAAACAAGATTTTATTTTTAGGTGATATGTTTGAGCTAGGGGATACCTCAACTCAAGAACACCAAGCAATTTCAGATTTTGCAAAAAAATTAAACTTTACCTATGTATATCTTATTGGGGAGAATTTTTTCGACACTAATACAGATTTTCAAAAATTTAGAAGTTTTGACGACTTAAAAACATATTTAACTCAGGCCAAACTACCAAAAAGCGTAATACTAATAAAAGGTTCTCGCGGCATGGCCTTAGAGCGAGTTTTAGATGTACTCTAAATGCTAAAATTTTCTAAAAAAGTAGCTATTTACAGGTTTTAATGAAATGATATGTTGGTTTACACGAACTAAAGGATAACAAAACCAACATTATGGATGAGAATATTATCATATTTGACGGAGAATGCAACTTATGTAATGGCGTTGTAATGAAGTTATTAAAATTTGCACCTAAGGATAGCTTTAGTTTTGTAGCATTTCAATCCCCTTATGGGCAATCGCTTCTGCATACTTTTGGCTTTCCCAAAAAAGAATTGACCACTGTAATATTAATAAATGAAGCTGGAGCCCACACCCATTCCGATGGATTTTTAAAGATTGTCTCTCAAATACCAAAATGGCAATTGGTTGCAGCACTACTTGCTTTTATACCAAGAATTATACGAGATACCATTTATAATATGGCTTCAAAAAATAGAGTAAAATGGTTTGGGAAGTCTAAAACGTGTACTGTTAGTTTTTAA
>CAYTRI010000100.1:2730-8704 GCA_964440105.1 uncultured Flavobacteriaceae bacterium | reverse complement strand
AAAACTTATGATGCTACTTTTAATCCAAATTCTGGTTTTGGAGCTATAATGACATGCGATTCTGCTAATGAAGCATGCCCTATGGTAAATGGAGCTGAAAAACGATTTCCAATTACCTATGAGGACCCTAAAGCTTTTGATGAAACTCCTTTACAAGCTGAAAAGTATCATGAACGAAGTATTCAAATAGCGAGTGAGTTATTATATGCTTTTGAAACCGCTAAGAAACTTAATTAATCCTATAGTCTAAAGGAAGTAAATTAGCCGCTCTTAGTCTTCCGATTTTTCCGCCAAAAGAGATATTTCTGCTAGGTAAATGATTACCATAATCATCAATATAATATGGGTTTTTAGTTACTAGTATGAAAGACTGTTCGCTTTTATAAGTAATAGATAGTTTTTCCACCCTTTGAATGATTTGGGTTAGTTCACCAATTTCAATAACGCTAAACACTTCTTTAGGATTTACTTGAAATCCCTTTTTGAAAATAGAAAAACCTTCATTAGATAAATTCTGACTTGCTAGAGATCTCATAAAATGTATCCCGGAACCATAGTAATTACGCTCCCTATTTTTTAAATACTTTTTCTTGGGTTTAGCATCATTTATATCTTTAAAAAATAATGTTCCCGCCATATAGGTAGCTTTAGTTACAGGAGGTTCTTCAACCACTTGATTATAAAAATCAGCTTCAAAATCAATTAAATTATAAGTTACCCTGTACCCTAAATACCTATTATCTATTAGAATTGGTTTTTTAGCGTAGGCATACAATCTATTTTCAGTTGCATTATAATAGAGCCTTATATCTTCTTCATTTAAGATTTTACATTTAAAACTTGCATTTGTCGAGCCTAAAAACTCTTTTCTAAAGATTCTTAACTTCTTGCGACGGCTCCACGTATCTGGCAAAAGAACTACTTCTTCTAACTCCAAGGGCTTCTCGTTTAAGAAAATAACTCCTAAATCATTTTTCTTAATATCTGATAAAATAACTGTTTCATATCCTAAAAAATTAAAAATTAGGTTCCCCGCCATTCTACCAGAAGTAGATAATTGAAAATACCCTTTATCATCTGTTATAGTCCCTATGGTAGAACCATCATAGAAAATAGAAACCCCTAAAAGCGGTTCTTTACTATTATTATCATAAACGTATCCAGAAACTGTAAACTGAGAAAAAACGGATGAAGAAAATAAAATTACTAGAAACCGAAAAAAACATTTCATTAGTAATCTTGATTTATACCTGTTGATGCTTCCGTTCCAGTTCTGCCTGAAATTCTTCCATTACTGGTTTAACTGTGCTTTCTGGCAAGTCAGCAATTTTGATATACATTAGTCCATCAACCGAATTATTGAAAAGTGGATCTACATTAAAAGCGACCATTCTGGCGTTTTGCTTAATGTATTTTTTAATTAAAACAGGCAAACGCAAACTACCCGGTTCTACTTCTTCAATTAATTTATCGAACTTATTTAAATCTGCTTGAGTTTCATCAAAAATAAATTCTTTATCTGCATCCTTTAATTTTACTTTAAACTCCTTCTTTGGATGCACATATTGCGCCACGTATGGATCCCAATAATTAGATTTCATAAACTCAATCATAAGTGACTTAGAAAAGTTTGAAAACTGATTACTAATACTAACGCCTCCTATTAAATACTTATGTTCTGGAAATCTAAGCGTAGTATGCACAATGCCCTTCCATAATAGAAAGAGCGGCATTGGTTTTTGCTGGTACTCCTTAGTAATATAGGCACGACCCATCTCAATGGATTTAGACATCATCCCATACAACTCTGGTTCAAACCTAAATAAATCTTGCAAATAAAACCCGTCTATTCCATGTGCTTTAAAAATTTCTGAACCTAGCCCCATTCTGTATGCACCTACGATAGCTTTATCTTTATCATCCCATAAAAACAAATGATGATAATACAAATCAAATTTATCTAAATCAATAGCATTATTTGTACCTTCTCCAATAGCTCTAAAAGTAACTTCGCGTTGTCTTCCAATCTCCTTTAAAATAAATGGCATATCCTGTTCTTGTGCCAAGAAGACCTCATAATTTTTGCTTTGTAATAGGCGACATTCTTTTTCTCTAAGTTTTTCTATTTCACCTTCAATAACCTCAGTCCGAACAGCAGTTACAATTTTCTTAGGTTGCTTTGGAATTTTTAACTTACCGGGGACCTTATCGATTAAGCGTTCTTTCTCAAATACATTTGCCAACAAATAAGTTTTCTTTCGTAATAATTCAGTAAAACCTTCAAGACTATTTTCTTCTTTTTGGGCTTTAACAGAAATAGGTTGACCAATTCTTACTTTAATAGGTCTGCGATATTGTGTTGACACTTCTGAAGGTAACTTAGCTGTTCTAAAAACATCATTCCATTTGGCTAGTCGATAAAAAAGACGGCTGTTCTTGGCATGAAAATAAATTGGAACAACGGGGACTTCAGCTTTACGAATCAATTTTAAAGCAGCTTCTTCCCAAGGTTTGTCAACAATTAAATTTCCTTCTTTGTGGGTAGAAACTTCTCCCGCTGGAAAAACACTTAAGGGATGTCCATCAGCTAAATGCGTTAAGGTCTTTTTAAAAGCTGCAATACTACTCTTTACATTTTTATGGTCTTCAAATGGATTTACCGGTAAAATATAAGGTTCAATAGGAACCATACGCTGTAACAAGAAATTCGCCATAATTTTAAAATCTGGACGATTTTCTAACATTAACTTTATTAAGATAACTCCATCAATCGCCCCTAAAGGATGATTACTAATGGTAATATACGCACCTGTTTTAGGCAGTCGCTTTAAATCATCATCTGAAATCTCAAAATCAATATTATAATGCTCTAAAATAGCATTTGCGTATTCTAAAGGAGGTAGATGAGCAATAGAATCATAAAAAGAATTAATACTCGAAATACGGGTGATTTTGAGAACCAACCAGCCTATAAAAGCACCAAAAAAGCCATACCGCTCTACCTTTAAGACTTTAGCCACTTCTTTCGCAGATACCAACCCCATTAATATAAAGTTTATGTAGCGGTAAATATAGTAAAATACAGGAATCGCGGAGTTATTGTACTTCTATTTTACAACTAGTTGAATAGTTTCTTTACCTCTTTGCTCTACTAAAATAGAATACCCGTTTAAGATTTTTTCAACCGAAGACTCATTAAAATGACGTATGGTATATAGAGAAACGTCTTCATGGCATGTTACCTTAAACTTCTGCTCGAGTACTGATAGTATTTCTTTAAGCCTGCCAAATTTATTATCTAAACAAACTGAGAAACTAATTGCAGAATTCTGAATCAAATCTACTTTAAGTTGGTAATCATGGAAAAGCTTAAATATTTCGCTCATGTTCTCTTCAACAATAAAAGAAAAATCTAACGATGATAGTTTTAGTAAAACTTGATTTCTTTTTACTATAAAGCAAGGGACTTCCGGTGAAATTTTAGTCCCTTTACCTACTATTGTACCTGTCTCTTTAGGATTTAAAAAGGATTTTACATGCAAGGGTATTTCCTTACCCTGTAATGGTTGTAAGGTTTTTGGGTGAATAACTGAAGCCCCATAAAAGGCAAGTTCAATAGCCTCTCTATACGAAATCTCATTTAGCAATTCTGTTTCTCTAAAATGGCGAGGGTCTGCATTTAAAACTCCGGGCACATCTTTCCAAATGGTAACTGATTCGGCATTTAAACAATAGGCTAAAATCGCAGCGGTATAATCTGAACCCTCTCGCCCAAGAGTAGTAGTAAAATTATTCTCATCGCTACCTAAAAAACCTTGAGTAATATTTAGTTTGTTTTTATTAACCTTAGATTTTACCTCACTTTGCGTTCTTTCCCAATTTACTTGCGCATCTCGGTAGCTGTTGTCTGTTTTAATGATATCTCTAACATCTAACCATTCATTCTCTAGCCCAACTTCATTTAAGTATGCGCTAACAATTGTAGTAGAAAGTAATTCCCCATATCCAACCACTTGATCATATACAAAGGCATGTTTAGGTGATTTATTCCACATTAAAAAGCCTCTAAATTCTTCAATTAGTCCATTAACTTTATTATGAATTTCATGATTTTTTGCTTCAAAAAGGGAATTGATTATTGCTTTGTGGTTATCCCTAACCTCTTCTATAGCTTCTTCTAACCCAACCTTAGCATCAAAATAGCAATTAACTACTTTTTCCATAGCATTAGTGGTCTTTCCCATAGCAGAAATTACTAACAAGGTGTCCTTATGCCCAACCTCTTTAAGCACATTTACCACGTTTTTTATCCCTGCCGCATCTTTTACTGATGCTCCACCAAACTTAAAAATCTTCATATATTTTCTATATATCTTTTTATTCCTTGCTCATTCAATTGAACGACATCCCAATCTCTCATAACATTTGCTCCTTTAGCTTCATAAAACTTAATCGCTGGTTCGTTCCAATCCAAAACCTCCCAGCTTATTCTTTTAACTTGAAGCATGTAACCGTATTTTACAACCTCATTAAGTAAAGCAGTGCCTAATCCACTTCCACGCATTTTTTCGGTAACAATTAAATCTTCTAGATGAATAACTGGTCCCTTCCATGTGGAATATCTTGAATATACTAAAGCAATACCTACTAATTCTTCTTCAGCTTCAGCAACAAAGCAATGAAATAACGGTTGTTTTCCAAAGCCATCTTTCACCAAATCAGCAGCGGTAATTGCTACTGCATTTGCCTCATTTTCAAATTTGGCCAGCTCATTTATTAATCCCAATACTTGGGGCATGTCTTCTTTTACTGAATCTCTAATAGTAAATTTCATAACTGTTACAAATAAAACAATTAGTTATAATACAAAACAACAATACCTATTCGAAAACGTTATAGTTTCACAAAATGCCCGATATTTGTGCGCAAATTACAACCTTAACTTAATGACAAAAAAAAATCAAACACTTGGCGAATTTATAATTGAAAATCAGTCTTCATTTCAATACTCTTCAGGTGAGCTTTCTAAATTAATAAATGCAATTCGTTTAGCTGCTAAAGTTGTAAATCATGAAGTTAATAAAGCCGGTTTAGTAGACGTGCTTGGTGCAGCTGGTGATACTAATGTGCAAGGTGAGGATCAGCAAAAATTAGATGTTTTTGCAAATGAAAAATTTATCCAAACTTTAACCAATAGAGAAATTGTTTGTGGAATAGCTTCAGAGGAAGAAGATTCTTTTATTAGTATTAACAGTCAAGATGAAAATCACCAAAACAAATACGTTGTATTAATTGACCCATTAGATGGCTCTTCAAACATTGATGTTAACGTATCAGTAGGAACAATTTTCTCAATATACAGAAGAATTACACCAGTTGGCACTCCTGTGCAATTAGAAGATTTTCTGCAGCCTGGTAATCAACAAGTAGCCGCTGGTTATGTTGTTTATGGAACCTCTACCATGTTGGTATATACAACAGGTGATGGTGTTAACGGGTTTACATTAAATCCTGCATTAGGAACATTTTACCTATCGCACCCCAAAATGCAATTTCCAGAAGATGGAAAAATTTATTCTGTTAATGAAGGAAATTACACTCACTTTTTACAAGGTGTTAAAGACTACATCAAATATTGCCAAGAAGAAGAGGGTGACAGACCTTATACTTCTAGATATATAGGCTCTTTAGTATCCGATTTTCATAGAAATATGATAAAAGGCGGTATTTATATGTACCCTAAAAGCAGCGTTGCTCAGAATGGAAAACTTAGGTTGCTTTATGAATGTAATCCTATGGCCTTTATTGCAGAACAAGCAAATGGTATTGCTATTGGTGGAAAAAACAGAATTATGGATATTACCCCGACAGAACTACACCAACGAGTACCGTTTTTCTGTGGGAGTAGGAATATGGTTAATAAATTAGAAGAGTTTTTAAAAAAGTACCACTAAACCTTACTTATTCATTAATT
>CAYTRI010000100.1:0-2630 GCA_964440105.1 uncultured Flavobacteriaceae bacterium | reverse complement strand
TCAAAAGCAATTTTACCCGTAAAAATTGCAATTGACTTTTCTATAATATCATCTGAAGTTTTGCTAGGAAAGCCTAAGCCTATAGCATACTTTTCTACCATGTGGCGTTCCTCTTCGTCAATCACATTATCAGAAAAGATAATTTGAAAAAACTCAAAAAGTCTTTTAAAACGTTTTTCTCCACTGTGAGGAGTCTCTATAGGGTATTTATTCTCCTTCTTCATGATTTCCTTATACTCAGATTCGGAAATATTTAATTTAAAAGCGAACTTATCTAATATTGCTTTTTCTTCAGGATTTACCTCTCCATCGATTGCAGCTAAACTTGCTAAAGTTGCAAAATGAGCTAAATTCTTTCTATGACTTCCGTGTTCGTATAAATCTAAAATTGGCATGTACTAAATTTTATTGCGCAAATATAATTTTAAACTAGAAAAATAGCGCATTATTCCCCAAAAGAAATTTGTAAATTCACTTTGGTATGAATACGCCTCTTTTACAATTTACTTCCAAAGGAATTTACTGTGCTGAAGCTAAGGTTTATCTAGACCCGTGGAAACCTGTAGACAAGGCTATTATATCTCATGGGCATGCAGACCATAGTCGTTGGGGTCATAAGCAATATATTACCCATCATAGAAATGTTCCAATAGTAAAACATCGTTTAGGCGATGTGAATATAGTTGGAAAAGGGTGGGGAGAAACTTTTATTATAAACGGAGTAAAATTTAGTCTATACCCAGCTGGGCACATTATTGGGTCATCCCAAATAAGAGTAGAATATAAAGGTGAGGTTTGGGTTTTTACCGGAGATTATAAGCTAGAAGATGATGGTGTCGCAACGCCTTATAAAAGTATTAAATGTCACACCTTTATTACCGAGTGTACTTTTGGATTACCTGCCTTTCTTTGGACACCACAACAGGAAGTTTTTACAGATATCAATCAATGGTGGGCTGAAAACAAAGCAAATGGTCAAACCTCCGTCTTATTCGGATATTCTTTAGGTAAAGCGCAACGTTTACTAAAGCACTTAGACCCATCTATTGGAAAAATTTATACTCATGGAGCCGTAGAAAATATGACAGAAGTCTTACGGAACTTAGTCGATTTTCCTGAGACTGAACTGATTACTAGAGCTACCAAAAAAGAAGATATAAAAGGCAATATTGTCATTGCACCCCCATCAGCTCATGGAAGCAGTTGGATTCGTAAAATGACCCCTTTTGTTACTGCTTCTGCAAGTGGCTGGATGGCTTTTAGAGGTGCTCGTAGAAGACGAGCGATTGATAAAGGTTTTGTATTAAGTGACCATTGCGATTGGCCAGAATTATTAAAAGCCATAAAGGATACAGGTGCAGAAAAAATAATCTGCACACACGGTTATACAGAGATTTTTTCTAAATACCTAAGAACATTAGGTTATGATGCACGCACAGAACAAACGCAATATGAAGGAGAACTAGCAGAAATAAATCCTACAGAATCTACAAAAGCAGAAGTGCAATGAAAGCTTTTGCCCAACTCATAAAAACACTAGACAGCACCAACAAAACCAATATTAAAGTAGAGGCTTTAGCTGATTATTTTACAAAATCAAATGACCAAGACAAGGTATGGACCATTGCGATTTTATCGCACCGTCGACCTCCAAGACCTGTGAATACTACATTGCTTCGCGAATGGGCTGCAGAACTTTCTAATATTCCTTTATGGTTATTTGAAGAAAGCTATCATATTGTAGGGGACTTAGCAGAAACAATTGCCTTAGTGGTTCCAACAAGTAAACAATCAACTCCTAAAAGTTTGACTGATTTTTTACAAGAAATGATTGCCCTAAAACCTAAATCAGAAGAAGATAAAAAAGCATATCTATTTGAAAATTGGAGGCAACTTAATTATTATGAGCGTTTCGTTTTTACAAAATTGATTACAGGTGGATTCCGAATTGGAGTGAGTCAGAAACTGATGACTAGGGCACTATCAAAAGCAACAGAGATTGATAAAGATGTATTGGCGTATAAATTAATGGGTAATTGGAATCCAGATAAAATTACGTTTCAAGATTTAGTATTGAATGAAAAGGAAAGTGATTATTTATCCAAACCTTATCCTTTTTATTTGGCGTACGCTGTTGAAGGAGAACCACCTGAATTGGGCGATGTAAAAGATTGGTCCATAGAACACAAATGGGACGGTATCCGTTGCCAGGTTATTATTCGAAACGACGAACTATTTGTGTGGAGTCGTGGCGAAGAGTTAGTTACGGACAAGTATCCTGAATTCCAAAAATTCATTGGCTCAATTCCTAATGGAACTGTACTAGATGGTGAACTACTACCCTACCCTAATGGAGAAATTGGGACCTTCAATGACCTTCAAACCAGAATTGGTCGTAAAACAGTTTCTAAAGCGTTATTGGCAAAAACCCCAGTAGTTTTAAAGGCTTATGATGTATTGGAATGGCAAGGCAATGACATTAGAACAAAATCTTTTGTAGAGCGAAGGAAGATACTTGAAAAGGTGGCTTCGAGTAACCTCAGCCACCAAAATAATGGCGCTACTGAGGCCACTCGAAGTGAGGTCACTGAGGCCACTCGAAGTGAGGTCACTGAGGCCACTCGAAGTGA
>CAYTRI010000099.1:0-8782 GCA_964440105.1 uncultured Flavobacteriaceae bacterium | reverse complement strand
AAACCAAGCATTCCTATTGGTTTTGCTTCAGGAAGATGGGGTGCTTTAGCGGCTTATGG
Organism: uncultured Flavobacteriaceae bacterium; assembly: GCA_964440105.1. GTDB lineage: Bacteria > Bacteroidota > Bacteroidia > Flavobacteriales > Flavobacteriaceae > Croceitalea. The sequence goes on along the minus strand of CAYTRI010000099.1, from coordinate 8,723 downwards.
TGCAAGATATACGAGTAAAGGGGCAAAGAAATTATATGGTACGCGAGGTAACAGTTTTGTTGCCGCTGTTGAGTTTGGAGATGAAGTAAATGCTAAAACTATTCTTGCTGGTGGACAAAGCGGAAACCCAGATTCACCTCATTTTGATGACCAGATTCAGAAATATGCGGATGTGGAATGGAAAAATGTTCCTTACTACCGAGAAGATGTTTTAAAAAGAGCTAAAAGGACTTATAGACCAGGAGAGTAATTTATTCTTCTTCCTTAACTACAACCATACTAGCTTTAGAACCTGTAGAAAGGTTCCACTTATTATTATGTATAATTTTCCCTAAATCATCCGTGATAATAACTTGAGCAGTATTAGGGCCAGATGAGCCTTGGTTTAACGCTTCAAAATCAATTCGATTAAAGCCTTTAGTTAAATCAATATTAATACCCTTGTATGATCCCGAAAGCAAAATATTAGGCTCCACTACTTCACCATTTAAATAAATCTTCACGCGATCACCATCTACATATTCATGATCTCTACAAATAATACCTATAAACTTTGCTCCAGTTTTTACATCACCCAGATATTGATCGCCAAAATGCTCTTTAGAACCTTTTTTTTCGCGTTCTCCAACTTTAGGGTCAATGACCATATCGTGTCCGGCACTTACTAGTTCTCTAGTAGGTAACATTTGTACGGTTGGCTTATTATTTTTAGAAGTAAGATTTTTATCCAATACAGAAGGCATACGCAATGCAGTCCCTTTATTACTCGCCTTAACATCTAGCTTGTTTTCTGCACTAACCTTTAATGGTTTGGTTGTAGGTATATCGCCTTGAGCAACCAAAAGGTTGCCTGAGAAAATAAAAGCTAGAATAAATAAAATACGTTTCATCTAAAATTAAGTCGCTAAAACAGATTAAAATTAACAAATACCTTGCCACAGTCTTGATAAAGAGCTGTTAAATCATTTCTTTTTTCGATGAGGTGCTACGTTTGAATATAATCAGCTAACTTTTCTGGACCCTCTAAAACCAAACGTACAATTTGTAAAGTTCCATCTGGTTTGGTAGCAATTTGCCACTTTATTAAGGTGATTTGCCCATTTTCAATCTCAATACCAGTTATACTTCTTGGGTGTACACAACTACCATCATTAAAAAAAGGAATTTGCCCCGGCTCTGGAAAACGAGGTCTGTGGGTATGGCCAGCAATGGTAATCTTTAATTTATTTTTTAAAATCCAGCGTTTAATGCGCTTTTCAATACGTATTAGCTCCTTGTAGTTTTTTGCAGGACTGGTCGGGTCTGCAATACCAACAACTTGTAAGGGCTTCCAAAGAATACGAACCAAGAATCGGCCTATTCGCCAACACCTGTAGTTCCACCAATCTGCTTGATGACCATGTGTACAAAACAGTTCTTGCCCTGTTTTTTCATGAGTTAGTACTAAAGCCTCATGATACGTTAAGCCTTCAAAAAGTTCTTTGTCAACCCCGTCAATTGGTTCAAAATAACTAGAAAGATACTTATCTACATAAGTTTGGTCTCTGTAAACCATATCATGATTACCCCAAACCATATGCAATCTATTTTCTAAATGAAATTGGCGTAGAAGTTTATATACATTCTTATGTGCTTCAAAAAGGGGTTCAAAATTTAGATTTTCCCAAAGCTCATCGCCGTCACCAAGCTCGCAATATTGAAAGCCTTGTCTATAGTAGTGGTTTAAGGCATGAAAATAGATATTTCTATTATTTGCAAAATCGTCAGCAAAACTGTTATCTCCTCTATGGCAGTCACTAAAAAATATAAACTTAGAAGCATCGTTAAACGAGATTTGCTTCGCAGTTTTATAAGCCTTATTCAGTCTAGAAAATGAGGACATTTTTAAATTTCTTTAAATATCATAAAAAAGTAGTCAAAACCATAATGATTACATTAACAATAGTGTATTTCTTCTTTTTGTAATTTTATATTGTAAAAGTGTACTAATATGGCTATGGTAAAGGAAAATAATGGCGAATCGCCAATGTTGCAAAAAGTTAGCTTTAACAAATTGCTTAACCATTATGATGAGCAGCTAAACAGCAATGATAAATCACTGGCCGCAAGAGCAAAGTATGTTCTTGAGGCTCAAGCGCCATACCCAGAGCTAAGAGAAGGTTTTGAAGACCTTTCCATTCTAGAGAAACGTAAAGATATTATACGTATAATTTTAGCGGATACATTCTCAGAAGTTTTAACCAGTAACGAAATTAAAACTGCCTCGATACCCTATACTAATTTAGTTTTTAACTCTTCTAAACGCTTTCAAAATATTATAGAAAACGCTGGTGAAGGGTTTGAGTTAGAAATGCGGAATATGCCTGATGATATGCATTACATGATGCAGTGTACGGTTATTCTTAGTTTCTATTATGGCTTTAATTTAGACTTTAAAAGACCTCTTTTTTATGACATTCCTGATAAAAACGGTGTAACGCGCCATTATCGTATTTTATATAACGCAGACTTTATGGAGATTACTCCAACAGAGAATGCGAAAGATTTAAAGCAAAGTGATGTAGATGAATTATTAGAAAATTTTGAAGATTTAGAGCTTTGGAAAGAGAAAATACCACCAAATAGTTTTATTACTAAAGGCTTCGTTATTTCTAATTTATTTGATGTTACTGCAGAACATTCTATTTCTCAGATTAAATCTAGTCTAATTGGAAATAATAAACGTGGCAGTGAAAATTTTATGGACGATTTTCAAAGTACGTTTAGCTCCCTTTTTAGTCTTAATGATATTAATGTAGGTTTTGCTGGTTACGACCCAAACACTAATAAATTTTTAAAAATACATGGTAAGGGTATAGAAAGCTATCTTCTTAAAGGGCAAGAAATGGAGTCTTGCGATGCAATGCTTTGTGATTACTCATACGGCAAATTATTAGAAGATAGTACCTATTATGCCATTTCTAATGTTGAGAAGTATTATAAAAAATCTGAAGGTAAAGTTCAGCCATACAAAAACCTTTATGAGCAGGGCATTAGAAGTGCAATTTTAGCACCTATTGCAGAAGATGGTAATCTTTTAGGGGTTCTAGAGTTGGTTTCTACTAAAGTAAACGAGCTAAATAGTATTAATGCTAACAAGTTGGTAGACGTAATGCCATTTATCGTTTCAGCAGTTTTAAGATCTATAGAAGAGGAACAGAACTTAATAGATGCTATTATTCAGCATGAATGTACTACAGTGCATTCTTCTGTTTACTGGAAATTTCAAGAAGAAGCTAAACGGTTTATGACTGATGAGCTTATAGGAAATCAACCCGCATTCAAAGAGATTGTATTTAAAGACGTATACCCTCTTTATGGTCAAATAGATATTAAAGATTCTTCTAAAGAACGAAATCTGGCAATACAGCGAGATTTAATGATTCAACTTTCAGAAATTCATTCGGTAATAGATGCCGCATGGAAGAAATTTAAACTTCCTATTTATGAGGAATTGATGTTTCGTGTAAATGATTATTTGGAAGAGATAAGAGATACTTTATATACCAATAGCGAGCAGGCTATTTTTGACTTTGTGCAAGAAGAAATTAACCCTGTTTTTCATCATTTAAAGAGAGAAGATAAAAAACTAGAAAAATTGATTCTAACTTATGAGAGTCAGATAGATATGGGTACGGAATCATATTATGACCATCGTCGTAATTATGATGAAAGTGTTATGGAAATAAATAAGAAATTGGCTGCGATGTTAGATAAAAAACAGCTAGAAGCTCAAGAAATGTTTCCACATTATTTTGAACGTTACAAGACTGATGGCGTAGAACATAATATGTACATTGGGAGCGAGATTGCTAATGACAGAAATTTTGACTCACTATATCTAAACAACCTTAGACTATGGCAGTTGCAGGTAATGGTAGAGATGGAAAATAAGCACTATGCTCTTAAACCCAATCTTCCTATTCAATTAGATGTTGCTTCTCTAATGTTGGTCTATAGCACACCTTTAGCAATACGTTTTAGAATGGATGAAAAAAGATTTGATGTTGATGGAACGTATAATGCGCGCTATGAAATCATTAAAAAAAGAATTGATAAATCTTATATAAAAGGAACAAATGAGCGGCTTACTCAAAAGGGGAAACTCGCTATAGTTTACTCTCAAAAGAAAGATGAAAAAGAATATATGCGTTATGTTAAATTCTTAAAATCTAAAGGATATTTTGCTAACAATATTGAGATAGTAGAATTAGAAGGACTACAAGGAGTTACAGGTCTAAAAGCGATTAGAGCAGAGATTCTATATAAAACAGATGAAAAATCTACTAAGACGTATACATACAATGACCTAATGGAAGAGTTGAAATCATAGCTAGTTACAACACCATCCTATCTGGTCCAAAAAATCTAAATGCAATTCCAAAAGCTAAAACAGAAATTACAATTCCTATAATAAAAATGGTATAGGTAAGTCTTAGTATTTTATATTTTCTATTTAGGACTAAGCCAAGAAAATATAAATCTTTTGTTAGAGAAGAGTAAATAAACTTATTGTCTTTTACTAATTCTTGAATAGCCCATTCGTATTCAGATAAACTCATTTTATGAAAATTGCCAAAGAATAAAAGATTCACTTTCTTCTTTTCTACATCATCTTTAGTGAATTTTCCGCTAGTAACATTTGGTCTTGTTGCTAATACTGCTAATACCATTGAAATTACACTAAATGTTATAAAAATTAATGTAGGATAAATTAGATACGTATTGGATGGGTTATCAAGTTTAGGAATTAGGTTAGATAAAGCCACCGAAATAATAATAGCATTTACAGATAATAAGATATTAGCTTTAGTGTCTGCAATATCACTTAAGGTTAGGTGATTTTTTAGCGTAACTCTAAACAAAGTCTGAATTCCCCTATCTGGGCTTTCACTTTTATATTTAGCCTTTAGTTGTTCTTTTTTAGCAATTGCCTTTTCAGTCTTTTTGTCTTTTAATAATTGTTTTAGGTTTTTTTGCTTGGTACTTTCCCAATTTTCCTTTGCGTAATCGGTATAAAATTGATGTTCATTTATAAACATCTTTATATTTTCATTTCGCCATTCTTTATTACTATAATGAGCAATGTCTAGTAAACTCAATTCTTCTTTTAAGAACTCTGCAGTTTCCCAATAACTTTTTTGTGCAAAATGCGATGCATCTGCATCTCTAATAATTTTTTCATGTAGGTTTTGAGGTTCATGATGGCGTTTAGTTGCCATAATTAATGCGCTTACCTTTTCTACTTGCTGATAACCCTCTTTTGTTAAATAATCAGATGCAATTTTACAACTATTCTCTTCGTGTTTGGTTACCCCTTTTGTGTAGCCTGTATCATGAAACCAAGCTGCGATTAGTAATTGCTCATTTTCATCTGCCTTAAAATCATAAGAATTGAGTAATTCTTTAGTACTTTTAACTACACGCTGTGTGTGTTTTAAATTATGATATAAAAAGTTGGGATTCAGCTCATTTTCTAAAAGACTGGTAACAAAGTTTTCAGCTTTTTCAACGATTTCCGACATAGTTGTATATTGAATAACCCAAATTACGAATTTTTGGGATGAAGCCCTTAATATGAAAAAAATTTACATAAGCTCCCTTATACTATTAATTGTTAGTTGTGCAACATACAAACCTAAATATGCGCAAGAATTTTCTGGAGAAGCACTTGATGATAATAAAGAAATTTCACATACTTTTTATTTAATTGGCGATGCTGGTTTATCACCCATTGGAGGAATGAATCCTGTTTTAAAATCATTTAAATCTAAATTAGATACCGCTTCAGAAAATAGTACTACTATTTTTTTAGGAGATAATATTTATCCTGCGGGGCTGCCAAACAAAAAAGACTCCACTAAAGCTTATATTGAAGCCAAAAGCCATTTAGACGCCCAGCTAAATACCTTAGCTAATTATAAAGGAAAGCGAGTTTTTATTCCAGGAAATCATGATTGGTACAACGAGGGTTTAAAAGGTCTTAAGAGACAGGAGAAATATATTGAGAAGGCTTTGGGTAGCAAGGAAGTTTTCTTTCCTGAAAATGGATGCCCTATTGAAAAGATAGAAATCAACGATGATATTGTCGTTATTGCCATTGATACGGAATGGTATTTAGTCAATTGGGACAAACATCCTACAATAAACGATGATTGTGAGATAAAAGACCGTGGAAGATTTTTTGAAGAAATAGAGAGTTTAATAAAAAAGAATAGGGATAAAACAACACTTATTGCTATGCACCACCCTATGTTTACCTATGGCCCGCATGGGGGACAGTTTTCACTCAAAAAGAATATTTTTCCGAAAGGAAGTTCGGTTCCACTGCCAATTATTGGAAGCTTTATTAACCTACTCAGAAGAACGTCTGGAGCAACTATAGAAGACCAATCAAACAAAAATTACAACCAATTAAAGAATCGACTAGTGACTTTAGCTCAATATTCCGATAAGGTAATTTTTGCTTCAGGTCATGAACATACTTTACAATACATTAAAGAAAATGGCATTCCTCAAATTGTTAGTGGTTCTGGTGCAAAAACTGGTGCGACAAGACTCTTAAATGGGAGCAAGTTTTCTACAGGACAAATGGGGTATGCAACCTTTAAAGTATATAAAGATGGGTCATCAAGTGTCGATTTTTATACTGTAGAAGACGGTAAAAACGAAGAGTTAACATACAGCACAGAAGTATTAGAAGCAGATAAAAAGGAAGAAGCGGTTAAGTATACGAGTAAATTTCCAGCTGAAATGGAGGCTTCTATATATTCCAAAGACGAGATTGATAAAAGTAGATTTTATAAATGGCTTTGGGGAGACCGGTATAGAGAATATTATGCCACTAAAGTAAAAGCTCCAACGGTACTTTTAGACACTTTATACGGAGGGCTAAAGGTCATCAGAAAAGGTGGAGGAAATCAATCTAATTCTTTGAGACTTCAACATAAAGATGGAAGACAGTTTGTAATGAGGGCTTTGAGAAAGAGCGCAGAACGCTATTTACAGGCAATTGCCTTTCAAAATCAATATATTATTGGAGATTTTAAAGACTCATTTACCGAAAAATTTCTTATGGATTTTTATACTGGTGCTCATCCTTATGCGCCTTTTACCATTGGAGCACTTTCCGATGCAGTCAGAATCTATCATACCAATCCTAAGTTGTTTTATATTCCAAAACAAAACACTCTCGAAGGTTATAATAGTGACTTTGGAGATGAATTATATATGATTGAAGAGCATGTGTCTGAGGGGCATGGCAATCTTGAAAGTTTTGGAAAAACTAAAAAGATTGAAAGTACCTATGACCTCATGAACAAACTACGTAAGGACGAAGAATATAGTATTGATAAGAATGAATATGTAAAAGCACGTTTGTTTGATATGTTGATAGGTGACTGGGACAGGCATGTTGATCAATGGCGTTGGGCAGGATTTAAAGATGATAATGGGAATACTATTTTTAAACCGATACCTCGTGATAGAGACCAAGCATATTCTATTTGGGGAGATGGTGCATTAATAGGATTTGCTTCAAAAACGGTCCCATCAATGGGAATTTTTGAAGGTTTTAACGAAGAAATCCGCAGTGTAAAAGGCTTTAATGCTTCACCAAGAACGTTTGCATTAGATATGGCTTTGTTACCGGAGACTACTTTACAAGATTGGGAAGAACAAGCAAGATTTATTCAAAAGAACATTACGGCCAAAGTTATAGACAAAGCTTTGGATGAATTCCCTGAAGAAGTAAGGGATGAGACTATTGCAAAAATCAAAAAAATACTTTTAGCGAGAAAATCTAGCTTAGTTGGTACGGCAAAAGAATATTTTGGTATCATAAACAAATACAGTGTTGTCACTGGAACAGATAAGGATGATTATTTTACAATTAATTCTCTTGAAAATGGGAATGTAGCTGTCAAGGGATTTCGAATTAAAGATGGAGCTAAAGCCAATTTGTTTTTTGATAAAATATATAAACCAGATACTACTAAAGAAATTTGGATTTATGGTTTAGATGACGATGATGTTTTTGATGTTAATAATACAAATGGGAAGATTAAGATTCGTTTAGTTGGTGGTCAAAATAATGATGTCTATAAAATTCGGGAAAAAGCCAGAGGAGTACATGCTTATGATTTCAAAACCAAAAAGAATACATATGATGAAGCTTTTGGTGGTAGAATTCATAAAATCAATGACTATGATGCCAATACGTATCAGTTTTTAAAAATAAAAGCAAGTAACAATCAACTATTGCCGTCCATAGGCGCAAACCCAGATGACGGATTTCGTTTAGGCCTTACTAACACATATACTTTTAATGGATTTAGGCAAAATCCCTTTACACAACAGCATACCTTTAATGCAGCATATTATTTTGCTACTAGGGGTTTTGATTTTGGATATAATGGAGAATTTTCCAACTTATTTGAAGGTGTAAATCTTGAGCTAGCAGCTAAATTTACTAGTCCTAATTTTTCTATTAATTTCTTTGGTTTTGGCAATGATACTGAGAATAATGATGAGACAGAAGAGTTGGAACTTGATTTTAACAGGGTTAAAATAAGAACTATAAAATTTGCACCATCCTTAGTTTGGCGAGGTCAATTAGGTTCTAAAGTTAGACTAGGAGCTTCATACGAGAATTATGATGTTGAAGAAACTGAAGATCGTTTTAT
>CAYTRI010000098.1:5267-8843 GCA_964440105.1 uncultured Flavobacteriaceae bacterium | reverse complement strand
ATCACTAACGGAATAAACCATGATTTAACAGATTTAGATTTTGTAGACTTTTTTGCCAATGAAATAATTCAAAAAATGGCTTTAACTGGCAAGAAAGCATCTATTGATACTATAATCAATAAAATGCCAATAAGACCTCAACCAAATTATGCCTATAAAAATAATGGTGACATAACTTTTACAAATGCAAATGAGGAATGGGGTTTCGAATTACCAAGTATGTCAAATGGTGCAGCATATGCTGATTTAGATAATGACGGAGATTTAGATGTTGTTGTAAATAACGTTAACATGCAAGCGTTTATTTATGAAAACAAAGCTGATGAAAAGTTAAAAAACAACTACATCAAATTGAAATTTGAAGGAGAAGAACAAAACAAATTTGCAATCGGTACTTCTGTTTTACTCTATCATAATAACAATACAGTAATCCAAGAATTAATGCCTTTCCGAGGGTTTCAGTCATCAATGGATTATGAAATGACCATAGGTCTTGGCAAATCAACAACAATTGATTCCATAAGGGTTATATGGCCTAATGATAAAACACAGTTGTTTGAAAACATAGATTCAAATCAAAATTTAAAAGTAAAAATTTCTGATGCAAGCGGGATTTACAAAGTAAAACCAACAAAAAACAACACAATTCTTAAAGAGGTTACTACTAATGAGTTAGTTACTCATCAAGAGAACATTTATAACGATTTTGATAAAGAAGGTTTGATTTATAAGCTTTTGTCACAAGAAGGGCCGACTTTAGCAGTAGCTGATGTTAATATCGATGGTAATGAGGATATTTATGTTGGTGGGGCCAAAGGTCAATCTGGAAAGCTTTATGTACATTCAAAAAATGGCAACCTAACAAATTTAAAATCTAAAGTTTTTGATCAAGATGCGATTTATGAAGATACAGCATCGGCTTTTTTTGATGTAGATAATGATGGAGATCAAGATCTAGTTGTTGGCTCAGGCGGTAACGAAATTGGAAGTGAACGAAATAATATATGTCGTTTGTATTTGAATAATGGAAAAGGTGTGTTTCGTAAAGCTCCTGATGCATTACCCTCCACTTTTCATAATATTTCGATAATCACTCCAAATGATATTGACGGTGATGGATTCATTGATTTATTTATTGGTTCTAGAAGTGTGCCAGGAACATATGGTGTTAACCCAAAACATCTATTTCTAAAAAATAATGGAGATGGCACTTTTGATAATGCCACAGAACGTGTAGTTTATGAAATTAAAGATGCTGGGATGATAACAGATGCTCTATGGGCAGATATGGATGGGGATTCTAAAGCTGATTTAGTAACAGTATCTGAATGGGGGTCTCCAAATATTTATAAAAATACTGGAAGACGTTTAGCAAAAGTAAAGAGTTCACTTGACAGCCTAACTGGTTGGTGGAATGCTGTTGAAGTTGCAGATTTAGATGCTGATGGAGACCTAGATTTAATTTTAGGAAATCAAGGCTCCAATGTACATTATAGTCCTTCTCCTGGAAACCCAATGAAGTTATTCGTAAATGATTTTGACAACAATGGAACAATAGAGCAAATTACAACTCTAGCTAAAAACAAAAAAGATTACCCTATTCATCAAAAGAAAGAGTTAACTGCCCAAATGGTAAAACTCAAAAAACAAAATTTAAAAGCGTCAGAGTATTCAAAGAAAACCATTGAGGAGTTATTTCCTAAGGAAATTTTTGAAAATTCTATTGTCAGAACTGCATCCCTATCAGAAACTGTCATCGCAGTTAACGACGGCAACGGTAATTTTACAATTAAAACCTTACCAAGTCCTGTGCAACTTTCATGCATTTGTGGCATCTTATGTGCGGATGTTAATGCTGATGGAAATTTAGATTTGATTTTGGGAGGAAACAATTTTGAGTTTAAACCTCAATATTCAAGATTGGATGCCAACTACGGCAACGTTTTACTTGGAAATGGGAAAATGGATTTCGAATGGCAAAATTATACCAAAAGTGGGTTCTTTGTTAAAGGAGAAATTAAACACCTAGCATCCTTTAAAGATGCAAATGGGAAGACATTTGTTATATCTGCAATCAATGATAATATTCCTAAGGTTTATGCAATCAATGAGTAAAACAATTAGCTGTTTTGTTGCACTTATTTTTTTCTTAGGGTGTGGACAAAAAGAAGGTAGTCTATTCTCAAATCCTGAGCCTTCAGAAACTGGACTTACATTTAGTAACATACTTACACCAGCAGATAATGCAAATATCTTAGACTACCTATACTTTTACAATGGAGGAGGTGTTGCTGTTGGAGATGTAAACGGAGATGAATTACCAGATATTTTCTTTTCTGGCAATCAGGTTAAAAACAAGTTATATCTCAATCAAGGTGATTTAAAGTTTCAAGACGTTACTGATTTTGCAGGTGTTGCTGGTAAAAGCTCATGGAACACTGGAGTCGTTATGGGCGATGTAAACGGTGATGGTCTTTTAGATATATACGTCTGTGCAGTTGTTGGCATTAATGGGTTTAATGGTCATAATGAACTATACATAAATAATGGCACCGATAAATCTGGTAATGTTAGTTTTACAGAAAGCGCTGCGCAATTTGGGCTAGATTTTGATTCTTATAGTTCTTCAGCTGCTTTTTTGGATTTTGATCTTGATGGTGATTTAGATATTTATTTATTAAACCACGCTGTTCACACACAAGAATCATATGGACTATCTGAAATAAGAAAAAAGAGAAACTATCAAACTGGCGATAAACTACTTAGAAACGATAATGGAAAATTCGTAGATATTAGCGAACAAGCTGGAATTTATGGTGGAGTTAATGGTTATGGTCTGGGCATAGCTATTTCAGATTTTAACCAAGATGGTTTTCCCGATATTTTTGTTGGAAATGATTTTCATGAAGATGATTATTACTATCTGAATAATGGGGATGGGACATTTACCGAAAGCTTTAAAACATATTTTGGTCTTAGCTCTAGGTTTTCTATGGGCAATGATGTTACCGACATCAATAATGATGGTTGGCCAGATATTATATCGCTAGATATGCTTCCAGAGGACGAAACCATTCTAAAATCTTCTGAAGGTTCAGATGATATGCAAACACAACGCTTACGAACCGAAAGATTTGGATATCATTATCAATACTCTCGTAATATGCTTTTCATCAATCGCCAAAATAAGAGCTATAAAGAAGTTGCTCTTCAAAGCGGTATAGCAGCAACCGACTGGAGCTGGAGTGCCCTTTTTGCGGATTATAATCAAGATGGAAAACAGGACTTATTCATTTCAAATGGAATTACAAAACGCCCAAATGATCTCGATTACATAAATTTTCTTTCTAGTGACCAAATCAAGAAGAAAATAAATAGCACCAAATTAGTAGATGATGAAGCCATTAAATTGATGCCTAGTGGTGCTATCCCAAATTATATTTTTAAAGGCGCTGATGAGCTTCTATTTGAAGACATGTCTGGCAAATGGATTACAAATGATACCATTATATCTGGAGCTACTGCACTTGCAGATTTTGATTTAGACGGAGATTTGGATTTAATAACTAATAATAG